>NZ_JBFUFU010000028.1:0-107658 GCF_056403275.1 Mycobacterium sp. P2_H7
TGGGTGGGTGCGGTCGAAGGCCATGTCGTTGGTGGTGATGTAGGCGCGGGTTTTCTTGCTGTCGAACGTGATTGGGGCGGCGAGTTCGGATCCTCCGGTGGAGGCGAGTGGGCCGATCAGTGCGCCGGTGCTGGTGTTGATYACTCCGRCATAGGTGGTRGAGAGGCCGCCTYTGGCGGTTTGGTCGTTGATCAGGGTGACCAGGGCGCGGCCTTTGGCGTAGAAGTTCAGGCCACCGACSAGYTGGGTGTCGGGTTTGTCGATGGGGGTTGCGATCACGGCACCGGTGGTGGTGTTGATCAGGGTGGCGATGGTGCGGTGGCGTAGTGGTCCTTGGCCGGGGGCGCCGCCGGTGGTGCCGGCGACATCGTCGGTGACCAACCAGACGCGAGAGTTCTTGTCGGTGAACACCGCCCCGGTGGTGGTGCCGTTGACCCGGATCGGATCGGAAACCCACGCACCGGTACTCAAGTTCAACACCCCGAACTGGGCGCGTCCACGATGGCAAGCGCCAGCGTGCCTGACGTGGGTGAGACCTGCAGTGTCCGTTGGCCATCCAAGCGGTACTGCAACGCTCCTCCGCTGCCGACCGGCACCGGGTCGGGTGGTGCGCTCGAAAGGCTGGCGGCGGAGTGATGGCCGACGGCCGCCGAGGTGACTCGCCGGAAGAACAGCAACAGCGACTCCAACGGTGCGGGTGCCGGCGTGGCGGGAGCGGGGCTGTTGGTCTCGATGTGTGCTGGTGGTGCTTCATGCAATTCGGTGGAAGCCGCGGCGGCCCTTGCACGAGCCGGGGTAAGCGCCGGAGTTGAAATGCCGGCTGCTTTTTCGTTCTTGTCCTGCACTGTCAGCGTGAGAACTGCAGGTTTGGTGACGGCTTGCGAATCGGCCGCCTGCGGTGGCGTCACCGCTGTGGTCTTCCGTGCCCCAGGTGCGGGAACCTGGTCGTCCGACTCTTCAGCATCGACGTGTGTGGATACCTTGACGCGTTCGGCGGCTTTGGCGCCGCGCTTCTTGTGCGTGGACGTCGGGGCGCCGAGGTGCTCGTCGGTATCGGCCTTGGGGCCTGTTGCTGACGGTTCGGGTGAATCGTTGGTGTTGGCGGTCGGCTTCTTGGTTTTCTTGGACGGAGTGGGATCACCTGCCGGACCGGCCGTCGCGCCCGCTGTGCCACCATCCGATGTCGGTTCCGCCAAGGCGATCCCATGACCCGTCGTCATCGCGACTCCGAGGCCCAGCGCGACCGCGCCGGCGCCCAGCCACCGATAGGGCTCTTGACTGCGCCGGGACGTGTGGGCTTTCTTCGGCGTGGTCATCTCCGGCTGCCTCCCGTACGCGCGTGAAACTCCTGCTCAGCGAGTATCTGGGAGCCCTGCTGGGTGGGGGTGAGTAGTTGGGTACGTGACTGGGAATGAAGCGCGGATTGTGCGAGTAGAGAGGGCGAAAGAAGTTAACTGAGATATATCAATACCGTCAATTATTGCACTAGAACAGGCGTGCAGATGCCAGCGAAGTGATTTGCTCCCATGGCCTTTCGCCATCCCGCGCGGGGCGGATGTGGAGGTTGTTCTTCGAGCTGGCTGACCATCGCGCATCTCCGGCGGCGGGTCACATGAAAATTTGCCGAGTCATGCGGAGGTGATTCCCATATCGCCGGACATGACTCCCAGGATCCACTAATGTCACTTTGCAGCGCTTCACGGACGGTGCCTCCCACTCGCGCACAGGAGAAGATCATGCGGACAGACGCGTTCGGAATGTTCTGGCGGCGAATGGTTCCCGGGGTTGTCGTGGTCATGGGGCTGGCACTCATCGGCGGTACGGCTGAACGGCAGATTGCCGTTTCGCATCAGGTCGCGCTGGCGGCCGCGATCGACGACTCGTCGAATACCGTCGGGCTCGCCGACTCGAACCTGGCGCGGTTGGGCACCGAAGCGGAAATCGACCAGCAGCTGAAGATGATGCACGACATCGGCATCCAGAACGTGCGTATCGGGATTTCCTGGGCCACTCTGCAACCCCTCAATCCCAATGGTTACAACTGGGGACTCACCAACTACGACTATGTGGTCGACAGGGCCGAGCATTACGGCATGGGCGTGCTGGCGGTGTTGCACGAGACGCCGAGCTGGGCGGGCGACAGGATCATCTCGGGCATGCCCGACGATGTGACGAAGTTCGGCGACTTCGCGGAAGAAGTGGCGACCCACTTCGATGGCAGGATTTCGGCCTACGAGGTGTGGAACGAGCCCAATGCGAAGTTCTTCCTAAACCCGGTGAGTCCGGAAAACTACACCAAACTTTTGATTGAGGCACACGATCGCATCAAGGACGTCGACGACAGCATCACCATCGTCGGCGGTGTTCTCGGCTTCGGATTCTCCTTGCCCAGCCCCACTGATCCTTCGACCACCATGAACCCGGTGACATTCCTCGAACGGATGTACGCGGCCGGCGCCCAGGGCAACTTCGACGCGCTGAGCTTCCATCCCTATAAGCCCGACATCAAATTCTCCGACCAAGTGGGAAATCCGCTCACACCCCGCGCGCAGTTGGAGGAACTGCGAACCCTGATGGCGCTCCATGGCGACGAGGGTTTGAAGATCTGGGCCACCGAATACGGCCTGCCGACCCCCGCGATAGACCCGACGGACCCGGCCTACATCTCGCCCGAGAAGCAAGCCGACTTCATCAAGGATTTCCTCGAAAACTGGGGAAAGGTAGACGGCACCGGGCCGATCTTCATCTACTCGACGCGCGATCTGGACACCGGAAGTGACGAAGAGCAAGACACCTACGGCATCTGGGAAACGGACTGGACACCAAAGCCGGCCGTCGAGGTCATCAAGGACTTCATTGCAGCCCAAAACGGCAATCCGATCATCGACTTCATCCGCAATGCCATCGTGAATCTCGCGAAGATCACGGGTGCTGTGATCAAGGGCATCGTCAACGTGACGGTCGGCATCGTCAACGCCCTGGTGGACGCCACCGTGTGGGTCGTCAAGACCATCGCCAAGGTCGCGGGTGCGGTGGTGCAGGGCATCGTCGACATCGCCAAGCGCATCGGCACGGCCATCTGCAACACCGTGCATGCCGTGGTGGATCGCATCCAGGACTTCTTCAACCGCAACGATCCGGCCGCCACCACCGAGACACTGACCGGCGCCCGGTCGTTGCGTGCTGCGTCGGGGGCGCTCACCACCACTGCCGCCGAAGTCAACACCGGGACGGTCGTCAAGGAGCACGAATCCGGAACTGCTGCAGTAGATCTGGACAAGGACGACGAGGTGGCCGCCGGCGACGACGCCACCGAGACCGCGGAAACCACCGAGCCCACGACCGAGACCAAACCCACTGCGACCATTGAGGTGAAGCCCACCGCGACAACCGAGCCCACGACGGAGGCGAAGCCGACCCCCACGACGGAGCCCACGACCGAGCCCACGACGGAGGCGAAGCCGACCCCCACGACGGAGCCCACCGTCAAGGCAACCGCGACCAAGGAGACCGAGAAGCCCGCCACGCCGTCCACGCCGTCCACGTCGACCAAGGATCCGAAAGACGCCGACGACACCACCCCGGCGAAGAAAACCGAAGCGACCAAGAAGGACGACGACGAGGCCTCGCCGAAGCCGGGCACCACCTCCACATCGACCAAGGTGAACACCACCACCGGCGGGTCCGCGACGGGCACCTCGGGTCAGGAATCGTCGCCGGGCGCCGGGGTCAAAGCCGGTTCGGCAAGCGCGAGCGAGTAATCAGCCGAGGTGTGGCGGCAGCCGCACCGCCACCGCAGGATGCGACGCGATGAGGCTGTTCAGTGCGCGCCATTTCCGCAAGGTGGGGGCCAGTATCCCGGCCGGGTCGCCGCGATGGATCGCCTCCAACAGCGTCGACTGGGCCGGCTCCGAGGTTTGCAACATCTCCGGTGGCAGCGGGTGAATGCCCTGCGGCCCAAGCGATTCAACCTGATGGCTGAACCGCTCGAGCCGAGGAACGGCAGAATCGCCGCGGGTCAGCACGACGCGGGCCCACGGTGCGGCGACCTCGATGGTGGCAGGCGTGCTCGCACGTTCGGCGTAGCAGAACCACAACGCCGGCCCGTCGGGCGACGGTGGCCACGATTCGGGGAGCGGTGGCGTCCGCCGCAACACCCATCCGTCCTCGGCGCCGGTGTCCGCCCAGGCCTGATCGACCAGGAATTGGATGTTCGGTCGTCGAGGTTGAGACGTATTGTCCCGCAACGGCGTGAGTCTGCGCGCCAGCGCAGCGGCGGGAGGCGACGCGCCGAGCGCCGGGGCCAGCAGCAGCCACGCCCACAGCCACCACCGAACACTGCTGCCGTTGAGCGTGGCCAGCACCGTGCACACCGCCTGCGCTACCCACAGCGGCGCTAGCACGATCAACGCCGAGAAGCCGACCGCGACGCCGCCCTCCCAGCGCATCGAGTCGTCGTTCGACTCCAGGATCTTGGCGGCTGCCACGGCCACGCCCGCAAGGATGGCCAACCCGAGCAGCAGCGCGACCATATCTGTCACCGACACGCCTTCAGCATGCCGCACGGGTACGGCATGCTGAACGCGTGCCGGAACAGCTGGTCGAATATCAGGAGGGCTACGCCCGGGTCATCGTGTCGCGCAACGGTGATGAGCTGGTGTTCTGGTCGGACTTCGACGACAACGGCCGGTCGATCCAGTCGGAGTCCCGGATCGCCGTCGCTGATTTCCTCGCCAAGGGCGAGGGGCCGTGGCCGTGGTACGACCTCACCGATCGCCGCGACGGAGCGCTGAAGGTGCTCGGCGCACTCGGTGTCGCGCCGCCGGCGTGGACGGAGCCACTGCCTGCCGACGTCCTCGAACTCTTCAACCGCGCCCAGAACGGTTGGGCGTCGGTGGCAGATCTGCTGGCCCGCGGCGTCGGGGCCGACGTGCTCGACCCGTGTGGTGCATCCGCGCTCTGGTACGCGGTGCGGTCCTTACAGGAGGGCGCCGCCCTGGTCCTCGTCGACGCCGGCGCCGATGCTGCCCGGCGCATCGAACTCTCGGCGCGCGGGGAGCGGTTCACGACGATCCTGCACGAGATCGTCACCCTCGGCCGGACTGTCGCGCTCGCCCGGGCACTCGGCCGGGGTACCGACCCGACGGTGCGTGACTCCGAGGGCGCAACGCCCCTGCACGTGCTCGGCGACCGATCCGACCATCTCAATCCGGGCATCGTTCGAGCTCTGGTCACTGCCGGCGCGGATGTCGACGCCCAAGCCACCGGCGGCGGACGGCCCATCGAGGCGGCGGCGCGGCGGCTGCTGCCCGCGACCGTGGGCACCATGCTCGAGCTGGGTGCTCAGCCGGCACGCGCACTCGACGCACTGTTGGTGTGGTGGTCGGTGAACATCCCGTGGGCGGGTTATCGCGCCGCCGTGGTGGTGAGTGTCGTCGAGATCCTGCGCGCCGGGGGAGCGGTGGTCACCGACCGGCACGGCGCGTTGGCTGCCGAGGCCGGGGTCGGCTCGGTCTGCGCGGCGTTGACGACTGGCTGACACTGCATTCTAATTAGCTGTGACTCCGCCTGGGCGGAACTGTACTTGCATGAGCAAAATTGTTTGTCGCGATCATTGATCGAGAAGTGCAGCCTGAAAGCGCAGCTGTCACTCATCGGCTAAGTTTGCTAGAAATGAACGCGAGGCTGGCTAGTTAGCTATTGGGACATGAGGGCAGCGGGGATGGCTCGACTCGGGGAATGGCTCAACGAGCCTGACCAGTTCGACGTGATGACTGCTGTCCTGCACCACCGCGGGATGATCCGCCCGACCCGCATGCTCATGGCGCTGGTCGCGGCATCGGCGGCACTCACCCCCATCTCGCTCCTCATCCCCATGTACGGCGATGTGACGATCGAGATCGTTCTGGTCAGCTTGCTCGGCGGCGGACTGGCATGTGTGATGACGTGGTTCTGGCTCACGCGGTGGCCCACCCAGCGCGTATCCCTGATCTCGGTTCTGATCGGCACCGTGTGCGTCGCGGCGTTCAGCGTCTGCCAGCCGACGTCCGCCCTGGCGGTGCTGACCTGCACTGCCGCGGCGATCACCGGCGGCTACATCGGCTTCTTCCACAACACCCGGGCGCTGCTGTTCAACATGGTCGTCGGCTTGTCCGCATCCGCATTCGCGGCGTATCGACTGGCCGGCGAAACCGACCTCGCGACCGCCACCGCCGCGTTCTGGATCATGTGGCTGATCAACACGACGGTGCCGCTCGCCATCCGCGGCACGTCGGGGGCCATGAGCCACTACGCTATTCGCTCCGACGAGGACCCGTTGACCGGACTGCTCAACCGACGAGCATTCCTGGAGATCGTCGAACGACGATTGATCGCCGAGATGGTCAGTGACCACCTCGTGGTGATCATGGTCGACCTCGACGACTTCAAGCGCGTCAACGACACGCACGGGCACGCGGAGGGCGACCGGGTGCTGCTGCGGGTCGCCGACATCCTGCGCGAGCACGCGCCCGTCAATTCGGCCATCTGCCGGGCCGGGGGTGAGGAGTTCCTGATCGCGGTGGCCGCGCACACCGAGGAGGCGGCGGCCATCGCGACGCCGCTGTGCGAAGCGATCGCCGCCCGGCTCGGCGATGTCAGTGCCAGCGTCGGCGTTGCTGCGGCGCCGCGGCACAGTGTGCAGGCCGCGTCACGCCCGGTCGAGCTGATCGACGAGCTCATCGGCGCGGCCGATCTGGCGATGTATGAGGCCAAGCGAAGCGGTGGCAACCGCGTCGTGGTCGGCGCCCGTCCGTAGGGATTCGGCGCTCCGTTCTCTGACGCGAAGCGACCCCGCCCGCTAGCGTTGAGCTCCGCGCAATGCGGACGAGGGGAGGCGGGGCATGAAGCGTTCGACATGTAGACCAGGGGTGCTGCACAGAACGGTGGCGGTGGTCGCCGCCCTGTTGATCGGCGCGCTGAGCCTCATGCTGACGGCGGGCCCGGCGTCAGCGGATGGCGAGAAATACACCATTGCCACGGACACGACGTTTGCGCCGTTCGAATTCCAGGACAAGCAAGGCAATTTCGTCGGTATCGACATGGATGTCATCCGGGCGATCGCCGAAGACCAGAAGTTCAGCGTCGATATCAAACCGCTGGGATTCGACGCGGCGCTGCAGGCCGTCCAGGCGAATCAGGTGGACGGTGTCATCGCAGGCATGTCCATCACCGACGCCCGCAAGAAGGTATTCGACTTCTCCGAACCGTATTTCGAGTCCGGCATCCAGATGGCGGTGTTGAAGTCCAACGACGACATCAAGTCCTACGAGGACCTCCGGGGTAAGCGGGTCTCGGTCAAGAACGGCACCCAGGGTTCGGACTTCGCCAATTCGATCAAGGACAAGTACGGCTTCCAGGTGGTGTCGTTCGCGGATTCGTCCACCATGTTCGACGAAGTGAAGACCGGTAACTCGGTGGCCGTGTTCGAGGACTACCCCGTTCTGCTGTACGGCATCGCGCAGGGCAACGGGTTCAAGACCGTCACCCCCAAGGAAGATCCGACGGGTTATGGCTTCGCGGTCAACAAGGGCCGAAATGCGGAGCTGCTGCAGAAGTTCAACGCCGGCCTGGACAACCTCAAGAAATCGGGACGCTACGACGAGATCCTCAACCGTTACCTCGGTGAAGGTGCATCGAACGACGACAACTCGTTCTTCGGTCTGATCAAGAGCACCTTCCCGATCCTGTTGCAGGGTCTGAAGATGACCGTCATCCTGACGGTCGTCTCCATCGCGATCGCCCTCGTCCTCGGCATCATTTTCGGGCTGCTGCGGGTGTCGCGGTCCATCTGGCTGCGGGCCATCGGCACCACGTTCGTCGACGTCTTCCGGGGCACACCGCTTCTGGTGCAGGCCTTCTTCATCTACTTCGGCATTCCGTCCGCACTCGGTTTCCAGATGAGCGCGCTGACGGCCGGCATCATCACGCTGTCCCTCAATGCCGGTGCCTACATGACCGAGATCGTGCGTGGCGGCATCCAGTCGGTGGACAAGGGGCAGATGGAGGCCGCCCGCAGCCTCGGTATCGGGTATCTGCCGACGATGCGCAGAGTGATTCTGCCCCAGGCGATCCGGACGATGATCCCGTCGTACATCAACCAGTTCGTCATCACCCTGAAGGACACGTCGATCCTGTCGGTCATCGGCATCGCCGAGCTGACCCAGACCGGCCGGATCATCATCGCCGGCAACTTCCAGTCGTTCAAGATGTGGCTGATCATCGGCATCATCTACTTCGTGGTGATCATGGCGCTCACCAAACTCTCGGACCGGCTCGAACACCGGCTAGTGAAATAGGGGCATCGAACCATGACCGATCTCATTCCCGAAGCCGCCGCCACCGAGCCGGCCGGAGCCGTCAAGATCCGCATCGAGGGCCTGAAGAAGTCTTTCGGAGACCTGCTGGTGCTCAACGGAATCGACACCACGGTCAAGCAGGGCGAGGTGGTGTGTGTCATCGGCCCGTCGGGATCCGGTAAGTCCACGTTCCTGCGCTGCCTGAACAAGTTGGAGGACATCTCGGGCGGCAAGGTCGTGATCGACGAGTTCGACCTCACCGACCCCAAGGTGGACCTGGACAAGGTCCGTCAGCACATCGGCATGGTGTTCCAGCACTTCAACCTGTTCCCGCACATGACGGTGATCGACAACGTCACCCTCGCGCCGCTGCTCACCAAGAAACTGGACAAGGCGGCCGCCGAGAAGAAGGCCCTCGAACTCCTGGCCCAGGTGGGGCTGGCGGAGAAGGCCCAGGTGAAACCCGCGACATTGTCGGGCGGTCAGAAGCAGCGCGTCGCGATCGCGCGGGCGCTGGCCATGAATCCGTCGATCATGTTGTTCGACGAGGCCACCAGCGCGCTGGACCCAGAGATGGTGGGCGACGTGCTCGAGGTGCTGCGCGCCCTCGCCGAAGGGGGAATGACGATGGTGGTGGTCACCCACGAGATGGGTTTCGCCCGCGAGGTCGCGTCCCGGGTGATCTTCATGGACGGCGGCAACATCGTGGAGGACGCGCCGCCTGCCGAGTTGTTCGACAACCCGAAGCACCCGCGGCTGCAGGAGTTCCTGTCCAAGGTGCTCTAGGACTGCCGCTGGTACGGTCGTGCCAAACCTACTCTTGAGTAAGGATTTGCCCGGCCGTTTCTCACGTGAGAGATGTTCGGCTCCGGCCACCTTTGGGCGAGTGCGGTCCAAAGGGTGGGCGTGTCGCATATTTGCGTGGTAGAAACATCCCCAAGGGCGCCTAGCTGCGGGGAGATTCAGCGGGCGCCCAATGCCTGGGGAGGGTGTCATGTTGGGTCGTCCGATGGTGCAGGTGGCGTCATCCGCCACCAGAACGATCGCGGTGTTCGCTGTAATCGCAGTACTCGGCTTTTTGTCGAGTGTCGGCGTCGGCGTGCGACTGCTCGCAGGCACGTTGGTGGCCATCGGCGGTAACAGCAACCCGACCAGCATCAGCATGATCCAGGAGCTCGGCGGTGATCCGAGGCCGCTCGGGTTCAACCCCGGGAGTGTGGGGGTGGACGGCAAGGGCTACCTCGATCCGGCCAACCCGGACTCGCCGTACTTCGGATACGACTTCGAGAACGTCCCGTGGCCGTCGCAAATCCCGTTCACCTCCGGGTGGGACGGCAAGACCAGCTTCGAACAGTCGCAGCGGCAAGGCCTACTCAACGTCCAAGACGCGCTGAACCCCCTGCTGGATCCCACGCTGAACCCCGAAGATCCCGTCGCGGTGGCCGGCTACTCGTCCGGCGCCAACGTCGTCGTGCGTGAGATGCGCTACCTGCAGTCGATCGGTTCGCCCGACACGGAGCGGCTCGAGTTCCTGCTCATCGCCAGCATGAACCGTCCCAATGGCGGAATCGCGCAACGCTTTCCGGGACTTTTCGTGCCGTTACTCAACATCGGGTTCGACGGCACCACCCCGACCGACACCCCGTACAAGACCACCGATGTCAGCTGGGAGTACGACCCGATCTCGGATTTCCCGAACTATCCGCTCAACTTCTTGGCCGACCTGAACGCGCTGGTGGGTTTCGGCCTGCTCCACGCGAACTATTTCCCCGCGGACATGACCGGCCCGCGGGTGCGTCCGGACGTCACCGTCGGCAACATCACCTACGTCACGCTGACGGCACCGGAGCTTCCGTTGGCGGCGGCGCTCAAGATGCTGGGAGTGCCCAAGCAGTTGCGCGACCTCGTCGAACCGGCGCTGAAGGTGCTCGTCGATCTCGGCTATGACCGCTCGATCAGCCCCGGCGTCGCGACGCCCGCGTCGCTGTCGCCCACCCCGCAGCGCTTGCTCGCGCTGCCGGTCAAGCTGCTCAACGCGGTGGGCGTGGGCATTCGGCATGCGCTCAACCCGTCCTGGGACAAGCCGTCCTCGGACACTGCGCCCGCGGTCTCGGATGAGACGACGGACAAGACTCCCGTCGCAGCCACCGCGCTGCCCCAGGCGAAGACGACCACGAACGCCCTCACCGCCTCGAGTGCACAGAAGGCTGCCCCGAAAACTGCTGCGGGCGAAGCCGATACCGCCGACGAGGTCAAGAAGGTCACCGTCGCAGGTGCAGCGACTGAGGGCGCGCCGGATGAAGCCGCCGCCGAGACCCCTGCGGCGACGGAGAAGCCGAGCGGCGATGCCGCACAGCCGGCACGTCGGCAGCCCAGCCGTACGCCGCGTCCACACCGCGTCAAGACACCCGCGGCGGTGGATTCGACGACACCGGCGGATGCGACGGATGCCGGCCCCGCGCCGACCGCCGGCGGTGGCAAGCACGCCGCCCCGGACAAGACCGATGCGGCCGGCGACCGCGCGCCCCGGCACGCCGCTGGACACGGGAATGACGCCGGCTCGGACAAGAAGGCTGCCTAACCCGTAAAACCCATGCGTCACCGTCTGATGTGCGACGATGGTGTTGATCTTGTTTTCAACTAGGTGCTGCGGCCGCATGGGATGGATGTCATGGCTTCACAGGTATTTGTTCGACGTCTCGGGATGACCGCCGGTTGCGCGGCCCTGATCGCGCTGGGTGGCCTCACGGCAGCGTGCGGTTCGAGTGACAAGCAAGAGGCGCCGTCCAGCACGACGACCACCACCACGACCACGACGACGACGGCCCCGCCCGAGACTCCGGCGCCCACGTCGGCGCCGCCGCTGGCTCCGACGCAGAACTCGATCGACCCGACCGGCGGGAACCTGTTCACGCCGTCGGTCGTCGCTCCGCCTGCTCCGACGGAACCCCCGGGCGTGCACCGCCACGGGTCGTCGTCCTAGATCGGACGGGCATCGTGGCATCACGCGTGCGCGTCATCGCCGGTGCGACAGCGCTTATCGCGCTGGGTGGCTTGACCGCGGCCTGCGGCAGCAGTGACAAGGAAAGCCCCAGCAACTCAACGACCAGCACGACCACCACGACGACCGCACCGCCTGCGACGTCGGAAACCGTGGCTCCCACGCAGAATTCGATCGATCCGACGGGCGGGAACCTGTTCACCCCGCCGGTCGTGGCGCCGCAGGCGCCGCAGGCATGAGCGGTCGACGCCGACTGTGGGTGCTGGTGGTGACCGGGTTACTGCTAGCAGCCGACATTGCGCCGCTCCCGCACACTGTCGATGCCGTGCTCGCCGGCCCCTACGCGCGGCTTCTGGCCGCGTCAACGGATTTGGGTGCATCGCGGTCGGGGGACACCCAACTGACCGTGATGCTGGCCGATGCGCGCAGACCCGACGAACTGATCGGCTGGGCGACCGGTCGATCGCTTGAGGTGCGGTGGCGACCCGGAGACTCGTGGGCCGTCGTCGAGGGCACGGCGCATAGTGTGGCGAGGGCATTCGGTGTGCCCGTGCGCGATTACCGTGGCCGACGCGGCCAGGTGTTCTACGCATCGCCACAGCAACCCGCGGTACCCGCTGAATTGGCAGGCCCGGTCACCGAGACGGGGCGCATCCTCGGTTACACCCCGCATCACCTGGCGCGCCCCGATCTGCTGCCGCTCGACGTGCCGCCCCAAGGACTCAACCCGGATGCGCTGCTGGCCGCGTACAACGCCCAACCCCTCGCCGCGGCCGGCTTCACCGGTAAGGGTGCCACCATCGTGTTCTTCGAATTCGACGGCTACGAGCAGTCCGATCTCGACGCCTTCTCGGACATGTCCGGACTACCCAGGTTCACCCCGGTCCTCATCGGTGGCCAGCCGGGCCCGTCCACGGGCGAGACGGTGATGGATCTTCAAGTGGCGCATGCCATTGCGCCCGACGCACAGTTGGTCGTTGTCAATGCGCGTCCCACCGTGGAGGGCGACGGGGGCTACGAGAAGGTCGGGCAACTGTTCGAGGAGACGGACCGCCAGTTCCCGGGGGCGGTGTGGAGCCTGTCGATCGGATGGGGATGCGACCGGCTGCACGCCGCTGCCGATCTGGCCCCGGTTCGCGCGGCGGTGGCGGCGGCGCAGCGGCGTGGCACGACTGCCTTCGACGCGAGCGGGGACAACGGCGGCCTGGAGTGCAAGGGCGGCGCGGATTGGTCCTCGCCGCCGGGTCCAGACGACATCGGCCTGGATGCGGTGGCATCGATGCCCGAGATGACATCGGTAGGCGGCACCACGCTGTCCACCGACGCGCAGGGCCGGTGGCTGTCCGAGCGGGCCTGGGTCGATGTGCCGATGTCTCTGGGCAGCACCGGGGGTGTATCGAAACTCTATGCCCGCCCGGCCTTTCAGGGCAGCGTCACCACCGGTCGCGACCATACTCAACGGCTGGTACCGGACGTGGCGGCGGTGGCCGACCCGTTCACCGGGGTGCGCATCATGCTCGACGGGCAGCCTCGAATCGGCGCGGGAACCTCACAGGCCGCGCCCATCTGGGCGGCCCTGACCGTGCTGATGAACCAGTATCTCAAAGCCCACGGTGGGCGCCCACTGGGCGGTGACCTCAATCCGCTTCTCTACCAAGTCGCCTCGGGCTCACGGCAGCCAGGTTTCCGCGATGTCAGCCTCGGCGCGAATGCGGTGGATGTGTCCACGCCGGGCTACGACCTGGTGACGGGGCTGGGTAGCCCGAACGTCGACAATCTCGTCCGCGATCTCCTTGCCCTGCAGACGGGCGCACCGCGCCGATGACGTTGTTCCCGGATCTGCCGCCTGGCCGGCGCGCACCGTTCCGGCTCGCACTTGTGGCGGTGCTGATCGCGTTGGTGGTTTTCGCGACCCTGCGCTGGCAGGCGCCCCTGATCGGCACCGCCGTAACCGGATTCCCTCTGGTGTTCGCGTTGTATCTGCGTGCGGGCGACAGGCCGGCCCGTGCGCTGATGGTCACGGCTGCGTTCGGGGCGGCGTTGGGTCTGGGCTGGGCGCTCATCGCGGGGTCGATCGTGGCACAGGCCTACGATGTCGCGCTGGGCTCTGGGATCACCGTGGGGCACACCGTCCTGGAGGGGCTCTCGATCCCGGTGATCGGGGCCCTTCTCATGCTGGTGCCCGCCGCCGCGGCCCGCGCGCTGTCCGGGGTGGCGCGGAATCCGTACGCCGGGTTCGTATTCGGTGCGCTGGGCGCGACGGCGTTCACCGCCGTAACGACGCTGACCCGGCTCAGTCCGCAACTGGCGACGGGGGTGTCGACACGGGAACGGTCGGTGCTCGCGCTTCTCGTGGAGGCGGGAATCCAGGGTGTCGCGGTGCCGCTGATGGCGGCGGCCGTCGGCGCCATGGTCGGTGCGGCATTCGGGTTCCGCACGCGTTCCGGTGCCGCAGTTGCCGCCAGTGTGCTTGCGGCGGTGCTCCTTTACGCTTGCGTGGGCATGCTGGAGGTCGCGCCGCTGCCGCAGGGTCTACAGGTGGGCGGGCACCTCCTGCTGACAGTCGTGGCCCTGCTCGGCGCGCGCCTGGTGATCCGGGCCGGCGCCGATCCGGACACCGAACCGGCGGTCCGGGACACCCGGGTACTGCTACCTGTCGGTGTGGGCGTGGGCATTGCGGCGGTCGTGGCGTCGCTGGTGTCGGTCGTGATCACCCCTGACGTCGCGAACTACCGGTGTCCACCGGATTGCGGGCGCCCGCCCATCGGTACGCCTGTGGAGACCAACCCCCGGTTCACGGCCGAGGACGGGTCCTTCTCGGTCTCCTATCCCGGCCCGGGCACCGCGTACCGCGCGATCCTCGCCCCGGATGGCGTGACGCTGGACTTCACCGCGGGCGACACGGGCACCCTCGAACTCTTCGGCGAGCCGGCCCGCGGCCGGACGGCAAGGGCGATCGCCGAGGAACTGGTCGAGAAGAGTTATCCGGACGCCACCGTCGACTATGAGATACCCAACGCCGCAATCGGTTACCAACCGGGTTACGGCGTCTTCGCCGACGAGTACCCGCAGGACTCCACCGGCACCTACACCAGGCTGCGCATCATGGTGCTGGTCGCGATCAAGAACGACGTCGCCCTGGTGGCGTCCGCCGTCGGGCCCTATCACGAGTTCAGCCCCTCGTTCGGGATCGGGCACCCGTCCGGGGCCAACCTCCAACTCGCCATGGACATCGGCAAGTACGTGAACAGCTTCACCTGGCGCGGCGATCCGCCGCGCTGAGCGCACATCGACACCAGGGATGGGTTCATGGCCATAGTTCTCGTGCACGGCAACCCGGAAACCGACGCGCTGTGGGATCCGTTGGTGACGGCACTCGGCCGCGAGGACGTGATCCGGCTGTCCCCACCGGGATTCGGCGCGCCGGTACCGGACGGTTGGGGCGGCACCTATCTGGATTACCGGGACTGGCTGGTCGGCGAGCTGACCCGCATCGGCGGCACCATCGACCTGGTGGGCCACGATTGGGGCGGCAACCACGTCGTCAACGCGATGATGCACCGCCCAGAACTGGTGCGTAGCTGGGCAACTGACATCATCGGGGTGTTCGACCCGGAGTACGTCTGGCATGAAGCCGCCCAGATCTGGCAGACTCCTGATGCCGGCGAGCAATTCGTGGACGCCCTGATCGCGGGTACCGTGCAGGACCGGGCCGAGCGGTTGGCCGCGCTCGGCATCGCCGCTGACGTCGCGGCCGAGATCGCCCCCGGGATCGGGCCGGAGATGGGCCGGGTCATCCTGTCGCTGTATCGCTCGGTGCCGGGCCAGGTCCTGGCCGAGGAAGGTCGCCGGCTCGGCGCCGCGGCCGCCACGCCCGGTCTGCACCTGCTGGCCACCGAGGACGGCTACACCGGCACCGAGGCGCTCCGGCGCCGAGCGGCGGAGCGGGCGGGCGCCCGCACCGAGGTGCTCGACGGCTTGGGGCATTGGTGGATGGTGCAGGACCCCGTCCGCGGCGCCGCGGTGCTCACCGAATTCTGGGGCTCGCTGGCTAACTGAAATGCGTTGTCGGCCGGGGTATCCGGACACCGTCGACGGTGATGTCGACCTTCTCGTTGTAGAACGCGATCAAGCCGGCGATCGGAGCCACCGCGGGCAGCGGATAGTCGTATGACCACGCAAGATCGGCGTGTACGGTCCCCTCCGCGAGCACAGACCAGTAGCCGGTCGTGGTGCCCTTGTATGGGCACAGTGACTGCGTCTGGGCAGCGGTCAGGTGCGCGAAGTCTACATCGGTGCGATCGATGTAATACCTTGTCGGTAAGCCAGTTTCGAAGAGCAGCACCGGGCAGTGGGTGTCGGCGAGGACATTCCCGCCGAGCTCCACCACCACGTGCCGGTGCGAGCGCAGAGCGTCGACACGGGTGTACGGATTGCGCGGGTGGCCCAGGATTCGCTCGTCCTCTTCGAACCAGTCCAGACTGTGCCATTCGAACCGCACGTGGCCCGGTATCAGCCCGTCGCCGGGATCGAAGACCCGTGCCGCCGAACGGACCGTGGCGCCGCCTGCGCTGATCGCGTGCAGCCGGAAAGGTCCGAACTGACTCCGTTGTGGGTGCTGCTCATCCACCAGATGATCGGCGCGCACATCGTCGAGAGGTATGTAGTACTGCGGGTAGTACGGCAGTTCCCACACATAGCGGGCGGCAGTCGTGTCGAAAATCAGCTCACCGGCGCAGTAGCCACGGACCCGGCGTGGGGCGGGCTCGACCCGGCCCCGTCGAGCGGCGTGGTCCGGGAAGTCAGCGAATTCGGACATGGCGCCATTCTCGCAATTTTCGGCGCCGGTGGTCAGGTCAGGTCAGGACTGACTTGACCATCTGCGGGCAGCGCGTCTTCACCGTCAGGGCGACGAGCCTGGTCGCCATCACCCGAGGAACGCCACCCATCGTCGCGCCGGTGACCAACCAGGCCATCGACTTGGCCCCGTCCTTCAACGACGGACAGATCGACCGGGACACCTGCTTCACCACCGCGGGATTGGCGATCGAGAATCCGGCGGCGCCCAGTGCGGCGATGATCGCGTCATCGGCTCCGTCGGCGTGCGCCGGTGCGGCGGCGAGCGGGGCGGCGGCGATGGTGATACCGACGGCTGCGGCCAGGACACGACCAGACAATGACCGGCCTTTCAGGTTCGTCATCCGTTTACTATCACGCGAATTTGCTGATCTGTCCAGTTCGGGCCGACCGTGCTGCGCGCCGGTGGACGCATCGGCCTGTCGAATGGGCAGGAGTACCGAGCTTCTGGGATTCCTGGCAATGATGCGAGACCAACGAGTCGGCGGGTACACAGGCCTGCGCCACCCGGAAGGTTGTTTGCGGGCCGGCGGTCGGGCCGATTGCCGACCGTGTCGTGCCCGGGCCGGGGCCGAAATGCCGGGCAGGGCCCTACCGTTGCGTCATGGGATTCGTAGAAGTCGTCGAGACGGTCGGCAAGGTGATCGACGGCATCGGGGTGGCGGTGATCGCGGCCGGGGCGCTGCTGGCGGTCGGGGCCACCTTTCGCCGTATGCGGGACAAAGCCAGTGATCCATACCGGTTTTTCCGGGAGCAGCTCGGACGGTCGATTCTGCTGGGCCTGGAATTCCTGGTGGCGGCAGACATCATTCGCACCGTCGCCATCACCCCCACGTGGCAGAGCGTGGTGGTGCTGGCCGGAATCGTGGTCATCCGGACGTTCCTGAGTTTCTCGTTGGAGGTCGAGATCACCGGTCGCTGGCCGTGGCAACAACGGGTGCCCGCCGAGAAGGCAAATGCGGTGACCGCCGAGTAGCCATTTCGTGTCCACCGTTCGGACGACACGCCGAATGGGATTGCGCGTGGCGAAATGGCTGATGCGTGAGAATGTTTCCTGGCACAGGTGGGGCCAGAGAGATTGGGTGCGCGTGCGCCGGACGACGAATTATCCAGCCCGTAAATTTTCTCGTGCCACCACTTCTCTCGCCATTTCTGTATTGACGCTGGCGCTGCTCTTCGTGGTACCGACGTCCCAACGTCACCGACCCGTCGAGGACGGCCGGGTCGCCGCGTCTGCGGCGGCGTCATCCATTGTGGGATTCGCCGATTCCCAGGTGTTCTTCTATAACGAGGACCAAGTCGCGCAGACCGTTCAGCGGTGGGTCGCAGACAATATCCGGACGGTTCGAATCGGCATTCCGTGGGCCAATGTGGAAACGACCAAGGGGAATCTCGACTGGACGCGGGCAGACCGCTTGGTCACGGCGGCGGCAGCGGCGAACATATCGATCATCTGCGCCATCACCTCCAGTCCGATGTGGGCGGCGTTGCCCGGTACGCTGCCGCCCAACGGCAGGCCGGCGTCACCGGAGGCGTACGGAAATTTCACCGCGCGGGTGGCGGAGCGTTACAAAGGCAGGATCTCGGCGTTCGAGATCTGGAACGAACCCAACGGAATCTTCGGATATCGGCCGGAGCCGGATCCCAGCGGATATACCGAACTCCTGAAAGCGGCGTATCCGAAGATAAAGGCCGTCGATCCGACGGTCACAATCCTCGGCGGCGTGCTCGGATCGGGTAAATCGTGGGGCACCTGGACCATCAATCCGGTGACATTTCTGGCGAAGATGTACGCCGCGGGAGCCGGCCCATTCTTCGACGCATTGTCCTACCACCCGTATAGCTACAGCATGAAATTCTCGGAGGGGATGTACCAGGCCGATTCGCCTGTCGATCAGTTGGTGCGGCTACGTCAGATCATGCTGGCCAACAATGAGGGCGCGAAGGCTGTCTGGGTGACCGAATTCGGCGCACCGACCAACCGCGTCTCGGAGACGGCGCAAGCGGCCTTGATATCCGACATGATCAGCAGCTGGCGGGAGCTACCCTACGGCGGCCCGTTGATGCTCTATACGACGCGCGATCTCAACAGCGCGAGCATGTCCGACGAGGACCGCTTCGGGGTGTACCAGTCCAACTGGACCACGAAGAAGGCGCAACAGGTCGTTGTGTCCCCGCCCGGGACGAGTGCGGTGTACCAGCGATTCGCGACCATCATCGAGCCGACGCTGGGGGACGTGCTCAGTCCGGTGTTCGCCGCCACGTCGAAAGTGTGGGCGCAACTGCGGACGGCCGCCATGCTGTGGGAACTGACGCCCGGCCAGTTCGTCTGGTCGCCGTCGCCCGTCGGGGATCTGGCCCGCTCGCGCAAAGTTGTCCCCTTGACGGCATTCGCGAACGGCTTTCAGGACTTCACCGGCAGCACCCCCGTCCGGGTGTGGTACTCGCCCGAGACTGGGGCGCATTGGGGCAGCAAGGAATTCGCCAAGGCGTGGGTGCCCCAACTGGGGCTGGCGACGTCGGACGAGGCGTGGGTGGGCGGTGGAACCAAGGTCTCGTTCCAATTCGGAGCGATCACCTGGACGCTTTTTGGCGGAACCAAGGTCTGGCTCAATCAGCAACGTTGAGTGACGGACGGCCGGCGTAGCTTCGTCCGCCGGCCGGCGCCGGGACACGTGGCGCGTCCCAACGTCGATCCCTAATGGGTACGGCGTTATGCGCGGGCCTGCCTCGCCGCCCAAATTCGTTTGCCAACTCGCCGCTCTAGCAAACACGCGTGCGCCAACGTGTCCGTGCTCATTCCATGCAATCGGAATGCGGTGCCAGTTCGGTGCCGGGCGGGTGAAAAATGCAGCTTCCCGTCGCTCAGCTGGCACTTATGGTGTTTGCCGACTTGGGCTCGGCTGCTGGGGTGCCGGTTTCAGATATGGCTTTTGCGTGCACTTTTAGCGAATTTTGGCTCGCCGGAGCGCGTGCGGCGACGTCCCGGGGGTGGTTTGCTTATGGCGTCATCGGGTACTTCACCACCACGGCACAGGGCAAAACAATTTACGAAGGGGTTAATACATTATTCTGCTGCAAGACAGTGACTTCTATGGCTCCGCCAGCAACCCCTGTGTTAACTTTTTAAGGCCAACAAAGGCGTTTGCTAGAGGGAGGACGATCATGGATCGACGTCAGGGGATGTTGCAACGAATTGCCGCTGCGGCAATCGTGAGCACGGGCGGGCTCGCGGTCGCGATGGGCGTTGCCACCGCATCGGCGGGAGTGGCCGCGGCCGACTCGCAGCAGAATGTGATCACACAGCTCGGAAACAATCTCGGAAAGCTCGGTAGCCACCTGGGACAGGCCGGTGCCAATGTGGGCGACCAGCTTGGCAAGGCGGGCAGCAATTTGCAGGTGCAGGTAGGTAAGGCCGGCACCAATCTGCAGGTGCGCGGTGGCACTGCTGCAAGCAATGTGGGCAGTCAGCTCGGTACGGCCGGCACGAATGTCCAGGACCGTCTCGGTGCGGCCGGCACGAACCTGCAGAACCAGGTGGGTAAGGGCGGCACCAACCTGCAGAAGCAGGTCGGCAAGGGCGTCACCAACATCGTCAACAGGATCGGCAAGGCTTTCGGGGGCTGAGCCTGCCAATCTGGATCGAGCGTCTACCGGCCCGTTCGCACTGCGAACGGTCCGCTCCTGCGGATTACGGACGTTGGTCACGACACACTGATCCAGCGGTGCCGAACCCACGCGATCGATCTTCACGTCGAACCCCTGCGCCCGCAGCAGGCCGATGGTGGCGACCGCCGATTCACCGGCCGCGGAGGCGTCGGGAGCGGCCAGGACGCCGATGGCCATCGCGGCCCCCACGGGGACGACCACTGCGGCAGCGGCCGAAGCCATGGATTTGAAGATGTATTTCATGGTGAGACTCCTTGTGCGGGTGAGCCTGTAGGCGATCCCCGGTAGGTTGGCTGAGATACATCCTGTCGCCACGGGGGTCGGTGGTGCTTGGAGGTTGTGTGGAGATCACCTGGAGATCGCAGGTAGACGACGACGTGAGATGGGGGCGAACGCGGTGCCGTCGACGCGACCCTGGACCGGTGATCCGGTCTGGCTGGGCGAGGTGCTCAGAGCCGAAGGTCTCGACGTCGTCGAGTATCCGGGCTGGCGGGACCGCGGACACGGCGATTTCAAGGACATCCGCGGTGTCATGGTGCACCACACCGGATCGGATACCGCGACGGCGGCATCGATCGCCGCCGGCCGCCCCGATCTGTCTGGGCCCCTGTCGCAGTTGCACATTGCGCAGGACGGCACAGTGACGGTGGTGGCGCTCGGGGTTGCCTGGCACGCGGGGGCAGGCATGTACCCGTGGGTGCCCGCGAACATGGGCAACTGGCACCTGATCGGCATCGAATGCGCCAACACCGGTACCAGCCCACTCGCCCCGCATCGCCGGAACTGGCCGGACGCACAGTATTTCGCGCTGGTTGGGTGTTGTGCCGCGATCAACCGCCGACTGGCCCAGACGTCCGCCCGAACCATCGGCCACAAGGAGTACGCGGGGTACGCGCAGGGGAAGTGGGACCCCGGCGCGATCGATATGACCAAGCTGCGCGCCGACATCGCCGCGCGCATCGGTGTGCTGGTTGCCCCCGCGCCGACGCCGCGCCCACCGGTACCGGTGGGCGAATACATCGGGATCCTGTTGTTCACCGGATCGATGGGTCCACAGGTGGCCGAACTACAACGCCGGTTGAGATCTGCTTACGCGGCCTATGCCGGCGAGCTGGCGGTGGACGGGGTATTCGGACCGGAAACGGAAGCCGCGGTACGCGAGTTCCAGTCCCGTAAAACCGGATTGGTGGTGGACGGGATCGTCGGCCCCGCCACCGCAGCGGCGCTGCACCTCACGGTCCTACCGGCAGGCTAGCCCTGCTCGATGAGGTTTCCCTCGCCGGACTGGTTGATGGCGGGTGCACCGGAGTGGAACGCCACATGATTGTTGAAACCCGCGGCGGTGATGGCGTCGGCGCTGTCGACGGTGACGTTGTTCTCGAAGCCGGACACCGTCAGGCTGGTGCAATGCCCGGTGATGGTGATCCGATTGTTGGCGCCACTGACCACCATCACATTCTCGTTGCAGGCGATCGTCTTGATGGACCCGATACCGGAGACGCTCACCGTGCTACCGGGTTGCGGCACAGGCGGTGACGGCGCCGCGGTGGGAGCCTCGATCACCGTGGACCGCCGGCTCGGCGGTGCATCGGTGATCAGGCCCCCGCCACCGGAGATCCCCGGAGCGTTCCCGATCACCGACGTGCTCTGAAACATGGTCCAGGCCACCACGCCGCCTGCCACCGCGAGAAAGACGATGGCGATGGGCACGAACAACATCCAGGGGCGAAACCCGGAACGGTTTGGCGCAGTGGGAAATCCGGTTGAATACCCGCCGGGATACGGGTTGGCGGCGTACGGCCACTGCTGCGTCGGCGGCGTTGGCGGGGGCGGCAGCGCGGGCGGATAGCCGTACGCGTCGTAGCGGTTGTCATTGCCCAGTTCGGAAGCCCTGGCCATATCGCTGAGCGGCTGCTCGAGCGCTCTGATCCGGGCCTCGGGATCATCCTGCGGGGTCATGTGCAGATGGTCCCATACAGCGTGCCTCTGCCTCGATTCCCCGGCCCCTATCGAGAACAGTCCAGTGACACGGTGATCGTGCGCCGCACCACCACCGGGATGAAGACATCGCGGTCGCCGTGCCGGTCCACTCGGATGAGCCTGGTCTGTTCTTGCGGGTTACGGACACTGGTGACTTCGCACCGATCCAGCGGGGCGCTCCCGACACGGTCGACGTTGACGTGAAAACCCTGCGCTTCCAGTTGGCCGATGGTGGTCAGCGCGGACTCGGCATGGGCAGGCGCGGCGGTGGCCAGGGCCATCGCCGCGGCGAGTGAGGCCAGGAAGATCGGACGCATACCGAGAACACGGTCCGGACGTGGAATCGGTTCAACAACAACGAAAAACCCGGCCGGAAAAGCTCCGGCCGGGTTCTCGTGCACGCCCTACGCCGGTACCGGGACACGCTCCGATGCCGGCTCTGCGACGCGCTCGCCGTCGACCATGCTCAGCTCGTCGAACGGGGCGTCGCCACGCAACACGGTGTCCACCCGGTCCCGGTCGATGGTCTTGGTCCACGAGCCGACCAGGACGGTGGCGACGGCGTTCCCGGAGAAATTGGTGACCGCGCGGGCCTCCGACATGAACCGGTCGATGCCGACGATCAGGCCGACACCGTCGAGCAGGTCGGGTCGGTGGCTCTGCAGACCACCGGCCAGGGTGGCCATCCCGGCGCCACTGACCCCGGCGGCGCCCTTGGACGCGACGATCATGAACAGCAGGAGCGACAGCTGCTCCCCGAGGGCCAGCGGATGACCCATCGCGTCGGCGATGAACAGCGACGCCATGGTCAGGTAGATCGCGGTGCCGTCCAGGTTGAACGAGTACCCGGTGGGCACCACCACGCCGACGGTGCTGCGGTCCACGCCGAGGTGCTCCATCTTGGCGATCAGACGCGGCAGTGCCGACTCCGAAGACGAGGTGGAGAAGATCAGCAGATACTCGCGGGCCAGGTAGCGCACCAGTTTGAAGATCGACACGCCCGACACGGCACGCAGCAGCACGCCCAGCACGCCGAACACGAACACGATGCAGGTGAGGTAGAAGCCGAGCATCAGCGCGAGCAGTTGGGTGACCGCGCTCCAGCCGGTCTGGCCGACCACATTGGCGATGGCGCCGAACGCGCCGATCGGGGCCAGCCACAGGATCATGGTCAATACCTTGAATACGAGTTTCTGCAGATGTTCGATACCACGCAGGATGGGTTCGCCCGCGGTCCCCATGGCCTGCAGGGCGAATCCGACGAGCAGCGCAACGAACAACGCCTGCAACACATTTCCCTCGGTGAGGGAGGAGAGCAGTGTGGTCGGGATGATGTGGGTGACGAAGTCCATCAACCCGCCGGCCTCATGGGCCTTCTCGGCCAGCGCGGCGCCCTGGCCCGCCGACTTCTCCGACAGGTGCATCCCGGAGCCCGGCTTGAGCAGATTGCCCACCACCAGCCCGATGCCGAGCGCGACGGTCGACATCACCAGGAAGTAGACGAAGGCCAGGCCGCCCACCCGCCCCACGGTGGCCGCTTTCCGGACCGAGCCGATACCCAGCACGATGGTGCAGAAGATGACCGGGGCGATCATCATCTTGATCAGGCTGACGAACATGGTGCCGAGGACGCCGACGTCCTTGCCGATGGCCGGGGCGAGCAAGCCGACAGCGACGCCGAGCACGACGGCGGCGATGACGGCGATATAGAGCCAGTGGGTGCGGTCCCGCTTCTTGGGGGGCGTGTCCGTGGAGGAGGTCATGTAAGGATGGTGCGCGAAGACGTGACCGGGGTCACGTTTTAGTTCATTTCGTTCAGCGGGGGGTGGCGGGTGCGCAGGTGGTCGCTCGCCGGACAGACGATCGCGCTCCAGATCCTGGTGATCGCGCTGGTAGTGCTGGCCGGCAGCGGCCTGGCCCTGCTGGATGCCCGCCGTGACGGCGACGATGCGGCCCGGCAGCAGGTGCTGGGCATCGCGACCTCGCTCGCGGACTCCCCGTCGACCGCGTCGGCCATCGAATCGGGCTCGGCGACAAAGATTTTGCAGCCGATGACCGAGGCGGTCCGCACCGCCACCGGCATCGCGTTCATCACCATCATGGCGCCGGACGGGATCCGGTTCACCCATACCGATCCGACTCAGATCGGCGGACATTACCTGGGCACCCTGGACCCGGCGCGGCGAGGTGAGACGTTCACCGAGGTGTACACCGGCACGTTGGGAGCGTCCATCCGGGCGGTGGCCCCGGTGCGGTCGTCCGACGGCCGCATCGTCGGCATGGTGTCGGCGGGTATCACCCGGCAGTCGCTGGCGCAGCGCTGGCAGGCGCAGATCCCGACGATCGTCGCGGTCACCGCGGCGGCACTGGGGATTTCGCTACTCGGCGCGTGGGCCATCCGGCGGCGTCTGCTGCGGCAGACGCACGGGTTGCGCCCCGATGAGTTGCGGGTGATGTACGACCACCACGATGCGGTGCTGCACTCGGTGTCCGAAGGTTTGATCGTGCTGGACGGGGGTGGCGTGGCGCTGGTCAACGACGAGGCGCGCAGACTGCTGGGCCTGCCGGACGGACCGGTGACGCTCGCAGACCTGCCGGCATTCCTGCGCAGCCACGACCCGGGGGTCCGGGATGAGTTGCAGGTCACCGAGGATCGGGTGCTGGTGGTGAACCGGGCGCGCGTCGTCGGAGGCGTCCACAGTGAGGTGGTCACGGTCCGCGACCGCACCGAATTGCAGGGTGCGCTGGGCGAACTCAGCGCACTCAAGGTGCTCACCGACTCGTTGCGGGCACAGGCCCACGAACAGGCCAACAAACTGCACACCGTCATCACGATGGTGGAGATGGGCCGTCCGCAGGAGGCGGTCGCGGTGGCGACCCGGGAGTTGGAACTGTCCCAGCACCTCGTCGACCGGTTGTCGCACGCGGTGAACGAACCGGCCCTGGTGGCGCTGCTGTTGGGCAAGACCGCCCAGGCCGACGAACGGGGCATCGCGCTGACCGTCACCGAGGACACCCAATTGCCCTCCGATGTCCCGCTGACCGGCCAGGAGATCGTCACGGTGCTGGGCAACCTGATCGACAACGCACTGGATGCCTGCGACCGCGACGAACCATGGGTCGAGGTCACCGTGCACCAGGACGACGACGCATTGATGATCCGGGTGGCCGACAGCGGGCCCGGGATGGACCCGCAGACGTTCGAGCGGGCGCTGCGACGCGGGTACTCGACGAAAAGCGATGCGGCGGACCCCGATCATGGGCACGGCCTGGGCCTGGCGCTGGTGGCGCAGGTGGTCAACCGGCATGGCGGTACGGTCACCGCCGAAATCACCTACGGCTCGGTCGTCACCGTGACGGTGCCGAGGGCCGCCCGATGACGATCCGGGTTGTGATCGTCGAGGACGAACCGCTGATCGCCGAGGCTCACCGCACCTATCTCGGCCGCCTCGAAGGTTTTTCGGTGGTCGGGGTGGCACACACCGCGCGTGATGCCATGCGGGTGGCGGTGGAAGCGCAACCGCCCGTCGATCTGGTGTTGCTCGACCTGGGCTTGCCCGACGCCAGCGGCATCGCGTTGGCTTCGGCGCTGTCGGGCTTGGCGCCGGCGCCGGACATCATCGCGATCACCTCCGAGCGGGATCTGGAGATGGTGCGGGCCGCCGTCGCGCATGGCGCACTGGCCTACCTGCTGAAACCGTTCACGTTCGCCGCGTTCCGGGATCGGCTGGAGCGCTATCGGCGCTATCGCAGCGCACTGCCCGCCGGCACCGAGGCCGCGAGCCAGGCCGAGGTGGACCGCGCCTTCGCCGAACTGCGGGTGGCCACCGACAAGGCCGTCTCTCCGAAGGGGGCGGCCCCGCACACCACCGACGAGATCGCCCGGGTGGTGCGGGACAGCCCGAGTGGCCTGACGGCCGACGAAGTGGCCGAGCGGGTCGGGGTGTCCCGCGTGACCGCTTGGCGATACCTGGAGCGGTTGGCCGACGACGGCACCGTCGCTCGCGGCACCGATTACGGGAAGGCCGGGCGCCCGAAGACGCGCTATCAATGGCGTTGAGTCCCACTGAACCGACGTCACGGCTCGGCAAAGAAATCTTTCGGTGCTAGCAAATAACCAATTCTGGAATTATGCTTCTGCGGAATTGGTATTCCGAAGGGGTTGCTGTGCGTTCAACCGGGGTGAGTACGTGGGTAATCGCATTCGTGGCTTTCTCATTCGTCGTGGCTTTCTCATTGGTCTCGGTGGTGTCCGGAAGTGCCGGGATGGTCGCGCCGGCTGGAGCGGTGCCCGAATCTGAAACCCCGGTGGGTAAGCGCACGGTCACGGTCGATACGGGGAGTTTCGATCTGAGTGTGCGTTCGGCGCCGTCGTCGAACAGTCAGAAAATCGGCAGCATCGCCAACCATTCGCGCGTCGTCATCACGTGTTACGCACGAGGGGCCGAATTCAGCGGTGGTCCGCACAAGCTGAGTACCGACTTGTGGAATCGGATGGAGGGCGGCGGGTACGTCACCGACGCGATGCTGTCCACCGGCTCCAACGAGCCGGTGGTCCCACCCTGCGTCGCAGACTCGGTACAGCCGGCGTCGGGACGCGCCAACGGGCGCAGGGTGATGGAGAACCCGGCGGCGGGCGGCACCGATGTCTGGGCTGCGTTGCAGAAGTGGTACTTCGTGTCCGGCAAGCAGTTCTATCCCGCGATGAGCGGCGCACCGACGGCGTTGCCCGGTGCCGCCAGGGCCGCGGGCTGGACGGTGGTCGACGCTCCCCAGGCGAACGCCATCGTGGTGGTGCCCGCCGGGCTGCTGGACGCGCCGTCGGGCGGTCACGCCGCATGGGTGGACGCGGTGTCGCAACGGCCCGACGGAAGCTACCTGCGCATCATCGAGATGGACGGGCCCGGTGGGGCGCCCGACACCTGGTCCGGGCGGATCGTGAAAGCCGAGAAAGGCCTTTCCTACATTCCCCTGCCGCAGGCCGGCTGACTCCAGCTAATTTGACAGCAATGTCAAATCTGAGCCGCCCGATGTGCCGGATGCGCGCCCGGGTCAAGCGTCGCGTGTGAGGCCCTGTTTGCTGACGTGTCGCTTGTGATATGGCGCTCATTTTCGGCCGGTGCGGGTTGCGTGGCCGTCTGCGGGGGCCGTTTCCGACGCCGCGGCGGAGATTGCTGACGCCCCAAAATCGCAGCTAAATGAAGAGTATTGAGTTGCTGACGGAAGGTCACAACTGCATAACGAAAAGTTTCCTAATAAGTGTCTGAGAGGTTGACGGCAGAACACGGGCCGGGGCCGCTCGAGCCTTCGTTCGGTGCAATTTTCGTCGCTAGACTCTATGCAGACGCGCCCCTACCGTGGCGCATGGCGACTGAATCTAGTGCCGGTGCAGTTATACCGGCGGAGGTGTCGAAGAAAATGGCAAGTGTTTTTGTGCGTGCGAACGATGCTGCGCTGACCGAGTCGCGGACGGCGTTCGCAGGATCGGTGCTGATCGGGCGCGGTGCCATTGCCGACGTCGCGGCCAACTCCAGGACCATCGTGGCGGCCAACCACGGCGACGACACCGTCACCGTGGTGCGCCCGGACACCGTGGCGGGCCCCGGCCTGGTGGACGTGCAGGGTGAGCCCACGGCCGTCGCACTCGCCGACGACCGCGCGTACGTGATCACCAGCACCGCCGAGGTGGACAACGTCGTGGTGGTCGACACGCGAGCCAACAAGGTGCTCGACACCTATCCGCTGGCGATGACCGCGACCACCATCGAGGTCAGTCCCGACGGCAAGCGGGCGTACGTCGCGCGCACCGGTGACGACCACGTCGACATCGCCGTCATCGACACGACCGCGCAGCGGGTCGGCACCATCGACATCCCCACGGGCGTCGGCGCCTCGATCGACGGTCTTCGCATCGCCCCGTCCGGGCAGACGCTGTACGCGGCCGTCAGCACCATCTCGGGCAGCCGCCTGCTGATGATCGACACCGAGACGGCCCGCGTCCGCAAGACGCTGCCGCTCGGCGCACCGGTTCGCGACCTCGCCGTCACCGAGACTTCCGCGTACGTGCTTACCTCGGACATCACCGACCTCGGTGCGATCGTCGTGGTCGACCTGGCCGGCTTCACCGTCAGCCGCTCCATCGCAGCCGGCTCACTGCCGATTCAGATGGCGCTCTCGGCCGACGGCTCACGGGCCTATGTCGTCGACTACGACCAGGTCGCGGTGCTGTGCACCGTCACCAACGAAGTGCTGGAGATCATCACCGTCGGATCCCGTCCGACGGCCGTGACCCTGAGCAACCAGGGCGACCGGCTGTACATCTCCGACGTGGACGGCCAGATCACCGCGTTCCGTGTCACCCCGCCGTCGCCGATGTACTCGCCGTTCGAGGCGGTCGACATGAACGACGCACGCGAACTGGAGCCGGTCGGCGTCTAGCGCGTTCCCGAGATCGAGCGGTTGCAGTCCAGCGACACCGAGACCGACTGACTGACCGTCTGCTGCACCAGCACCCGCTCGTCGGTGCCCGGTCCGACATAGGGCACCCACTGCTTGATGGTGTTGGGATTGCGCACGTTGGTGACCACGCACTGGCTCATCGGCAGGGTGCCGGTCCGGTCGATGTTCACCGTGTAGCCCTCGGACTGCAGGCGATTGATGGTTTCCTGCGCCGACTCCTCAGCCGAGGCAAGCCCCACGGGCAGGGTGACTGCGGCGCAACCCGCCGCGACCGGCAGTAGCCATCTCATTCGCATGTGTCCATCATGGCCCATGGCGCTGGTTTGCGGTGCAGTCGAGGGACACCGAGATGGACCGGCTGACCACCACCTCGATGTAGTCGTAGTCATGTTTGCCGTTCCGGCCATTGTCGACCCGGATCAGCCGCGTCACGGTTTGCGGATTGCGCACCCCGGTGACCACGCACCGGTCGAGCGGCGCGCTGCCCACCCGGTCGACGTTGACGGTGTAGCCCTCGGTCTGCAACCGGCCGATGGTCTCCAGCGGTGACTCGTCGGCCTGCGCGGACGGCGCCGAGGCGAGCAGTGCGGCGGCCGCGACGGTCACAGCAGTGAGATATGGACGCATGCCGCGCCCCCTGTCGAGGTGGTGAACACTTGCTGTGAACTACATCGTCGCGCGGCGGTGATTCGTTGCAGGCACGACTCGGGTGGGCGCTACCATCGCGGCGGTGTACTCCACCATGCAGAACTGGCCGCTGACCATCACCGCGATCCTGCGCCATGCATGCGGCGTCAACGGGGACCGCGTCGTCACCACCGCCACCGGCCAGGGCGGAGCCGCAGGGGCGGCGACATCAGGGCTCGGCCACCGCAGCACTACCTACCGCGAGATCGGTGAACAGGCCGCACGGTTGGCGCATGCGCTGCGCGGGCTCGGGATCACCGGCGACCAGCGGGTCGCCACCTTCCAGTGGAACAACGCCGAGCACCTCACCGCATACCTGGCCGCGCCCGCCATGGGTGCGGTGCTGCACACCCTGAACATCCGGCTGTCGCCTGAGCAGATCGCCTTCATCGCCAACGAGGCCGAGGACCAGGTGATCATCGTCGACGCCTCACTGGTGCCCCTGTTGGCTCCGGTTGTGCCGCAGCTGACCACTGTGCACACCGTGATCGTGGTCGGCGACGCCGACACCGGTGCGCTGTCGGGGCCCACGGTGCTGAGCTATGACGAACTGCTGGCGGGTCAGCCCGCCGCGTTCGACTGGCCCGAGCTGGACGAGAATTCGGCGGCCGCCATGTGCTACACGAGCGGCACCACCGGGAATCCGAAAGGTGTTGTCTACAGCCACCGTTCGAGCTATCTGCACGCCCTGAGCACCTGCACCGCCAACGCCCTGGACGTCAGCTGCGGCGATGTGGTGCTGCCCATCGTGCCGATGTTCCACGCGAACGCGTGGGGGCTGCCGTACGCCGCGCTGATGGCCGGTGCGGATCTGGCGATGCCGGACCGGTTCCTGGACGGGACGTCGCTGATCGAATTGATCGAAACCCGGCGGCCCACGGTGGCCGGCGCGGTGCCGACCATCTGGAACGACGTCATGCACTGCCTGGAAAAGGCTCCGGGACATGATGTTTCGTCGTTGCGGTTGGTCGCGTGCGGTGGCTCGGCGGTGCCGGTGTCGTTGATGCGAGCATTCGAGGACGAGCACGACGTCTACATCCAGCAGGCCTGGGGGATGACCGAGACCTCGCCGCTGGCCACGGTGGCCAAACCGCTGCCCGGAGTGTCCGAGGAACGGCACTGGCAGATGCGCGCAACCCAGGGCAGGCCCATGTGCGGGGTCGAGATCCGCATCGTCGACGACGAGGGCAACCGGTTGCCGGACGACGGTAAGGCCGTGGGCGAATTGGAGGTTCGCGGGCCCTGGATTACCGGCGGCTACTACCTCGGCCGCGACGCCGAGAAGTTCGAGAGTGGCTGGCTGCGCACCGGCGATGTCGGGGTGGTCGACCCGGATGGTTTCGTGACGCTGACCGACCGGGCCAAGGACGTGATCAAGTCCGGTGGTGAATGGATCTCGTCGGTCGAACTGGAGAACCTGCTCATCGCGCACCCGGCGGTCCTGGAGGCCGCCGTCGTCGGGGTGCCCGACGAGCGCTGGCAGGAGCGCCCGTTGGCTGTCGTGGTCCTCGACGAAGGCGCCTCGGCCGATCCCGCAGAACTGCGGGAGTTCTTGGCGGACAAGGTCGTCCGCTGGTGGCTGCCGGAGCGGTGGACGTTCATCGACCAGGTGCCCCGCACCAGCGTCGGCAAGTACGACAAGAAGACCATCCGGGCCCGGCACGCCGAGGGCGGCTACGACGTCACCACGCTCTAGCCTGTTCGCACGGCGACGGCCGACACCAGGTCGGCCAGCCGATCCGGCTGGTCCAGCATGGAGTAGGTGCGCGCGCCGGTGATGATCTCCAGGCGGGCCTGCGGGATGATCCGCGCCAGTCGTTCGCCGTCACCGACGGGGAAGAACACGTCGTCGGCCGACCACGCGATGAGCGTCGGTTTGCCGAACTCGGGCAGCCGGGCGGCCACCGCGGTGGTGACCTCGGTGCGCAGGGACAAGGTGAGGTGCCGCAGGTCCTCGGCGATCGCCGGATTCGACCGGGCCGGGCGCACCCATTCCCGGGTGAGGGCGTCGATGTCCGAGTGGGCCAGGCCGGCGTAGGCCTTGCGGCGCACGGCGGGGATGCGCATGGCCTGGGTGAGAATTCGGACAAGTGCCTTGGATCGCGCGGCGCGGATCAGCGGCTGCAGGATGGGTGGCGGAAAGTGTTCGAACGCATCGCAACTCGTCAGCACCAGGGTGCCGATCCGCTCGGGGTGGTGCACCGCGACCAGTTGGGTGACCACCCCGCCGGTGTCGTTGCCGACCAGTACGACGTCCTGCAGGTCCAGAGCGGCCAGGGTGTCGGCGACGATGCCGGCCACACCCCGGATGGTCCGGTCGGCCCCGGGCCGCAGTGGCTCGGGGTGGGCGCCCAGCGGCCAGGTGGGGACGATGCAGCGCAGCCCGCGTTCGGCCAGTCGCGCACTGAGCGGTCGCCACATGTGACCGCCCATCATGTACCCGTGCACGAAGACGACGGGCCTGCCGTCCTTGGGCCCGAATTCCTCGAAATGGATGGTTCCGGCGTTAATCTCAATGGTCGGCATGAATGACTCCCGGCTCGATTCGCATTTACGGACAGTGTGTCCGTAACTTACCAACAGGGTGTATGGAAAACAAGAGACGTACCCAGGAGGAGCGCTCCGCGGCCACCCGCGAAGCGCTGATCGCCGCCGCCAGAAGGCTGTGGGGCGAGCGTGGATATGCCGATGTGGGCACCCCCGAGATCGCCACCGCCGCCGGGGTGACCCGCGGCGCGATGTATCACCAATTCGCCGACAAGGCAGCGCTTTTCCTGGCTGTGGCGGAGGCGGTGGAGCAGGACGTGATGGTCCGGCTGGGGACGGAGGTGGCCGCCACCGGCGCGGCCACACCGGCGGATGCGATCCGGGCCGCGGTCGAGGCCTGGCTGGAAGTGTCGGGAGACCCGGAAGTACGGCAGTTGATCCTGCTCGACGCTCCCAGCGTGCTCGGCTGGGCGGGATTCCGCGACGTCGCGCAGCGCTACAGCCTGGGCATGACCGAACAGTTGCTCGCCGAGGCGATCAAGGCAGGCCAGCTCACCCGCCAGCCGGTACGCGCCCTGGCGCACGTGTTGATCGGCGCCCTGGACGAGGCCGCCATGGTCATCGCCACCGCGGACGACCCGAAAAAGGCGCGCCGCGAGATCAGGCAGGTGTTGACCCGCCTGATCGACGCGATGCTGGACGGTTAGCGCTCGGCGCGCTGGTAGGCCGTGACCACGGCCGCGCCGCCGAGGCCGATGTTGTGCTGCAGGGCGGCGCTGACGTTGTCGACCTGCCGTTTGTCGGCGGTGCCACGCAACTGCCAGGTCAGCTCTGCGCACTGCGCCAGTCCGGTGGCCCCGAGCGGGTGACCCTTGGAGATCAGCCCGCCGGACGGGTTCACCACCCAGCGCCCACCGTAGGTGGTGTCGTCCTTGTCGATCAGCGCCGGGGCCTCGCCCTCGCCGCACAGGCCCAATGCTTCGTACAGCAGCAGCTCGTTGGCGGAGAAGCAGTCATGCAGTTCGATCACCTGGAAGTCCTGCGGCCCGAGCCCCGACTGGTCGTAGACCTGCTGTGCGGCTTTGACATTCATGTCGTAGCCGATGATGTTGGCCGCGCTGCCGTCGAACGTCGATGCGAAGTCGGTGGTCATCGACTGCCCGACGATCTCCACCGCCTGAGCCGCCAAACCGTGTGAGTCGACGAAGGCCTCGCTGGCCAGGATGGCCGCGCCCGATCCGTCGGAGGTGGGCGAGCACTGCAACTTGGTCAGCGGATCGGAGATCATCTTCGCGCCCAGGATGTCGTCGAGGGTGTACTCGTCCTGGAACTGCGCGTACGGATTGTTCACCGAATGCTTGTGGTTCTTGTAGCCGATCTTCGCGAAATGCTCGGCGGTGGTGCCGTACTTCTTCATGTGTTCACGCCCGGCCGCGCCGAACATCCACGGCGCCACCGGGAACGCGAACTCGTCGATCTCGGCCAGCGCCTTGACGTGCTTGCCGAGCGGGGATTCGCGATCCTGCGCGCCGCCGCCCAGTGAACCGGGCTGCATCTTCTCGAACCCCAGCGCGATGGCGCAGTCGGCCAACCCGCCCCGAATGGACTGTGCGGCAAGGTAGAGCGCCGTCGACCCGGTGGAGCAGTTGTTGTTGACGTTGACGATCGGGATGCCCGTCATCCCCAGTTCGTAGAGGGCGCGCTGGCCGGAGGTCGAGTCGCCGGAGCAGTAACCGACGTAACCCTGCTGCACCTCGGTGTAGTCGATGCCGGCGTCGGCGAGGGCTTTGGTCCCCGACTCCTTGGCCATCTGTGGGTAGTCCCACCCTTCGCGACTCCCGGGCTTCTCGAACTTCGTCATTCCGACTCCGACGACGAAAACACGATTCGGCATGGTGGGTCCCTTTCGCTTCATTGCGGTCGGGCTCAACATACGTCTCAGGCGAAAGCGTCGGTGTACTGCGGGCAGTAATAGTCGATCGAGGTGACGACGAAGGCCGCCGCCTGCCGGGTGGTGAGGTCGGTGTTGTTCAGGATGTCCACGCCGATGTCGGTGCCCGACGCGCCGGCCTTGAGCTCCGAGCAGACCTGGTGTGCGTTGCCGATGACCGCGGAGGCGGACTCGTAGGAGATGCCCTCCGCGGCGATCTCGCGCAGGAACGCGCTGTCGGTCTGCGAGGTGATGGCGTGCGCCGTCCCTACCGAGACCGTCGCTGATCCGAAGGCCGCCAGCCCGAGCACGGTGCTGACGAACGCGGTGCGGGCGAAGGTGGAAAGCATGTGCTGGACTCCTGGTGAGGTCGGTCCCGGTCGCTCCGGGGTGACATCAGAGTCCAACGCCGATCTTGATGGATTCTTGGTGAATCCTTGGCGGGCCTACCCGTAGGCCAGCCACCACTGGTGCAGCTCAGCCAGATCCGGCGCCTGGATGTTGCCGATCAGCAGGTCGGAGTTCTTGGTCCAGGTGATATCCGGGCCGTTGTCGTAGGTGCCGCACGCGATCGAACCCTCGGCCCGTTGCGCGGAGTCGGTGTAATGCCACGTCGTCGGCGACTCGATGCCGCTGCCCGGGCATTGCAGCAGTTCGGAATCGCCCTTGATGGCGTCGTCGAAATGTCCCGACAGCTGGCCCTGATCGGCGAACAGCGAATACCGCGAGGCCGCCGGGCCGCCCGGGGAGGTCGACTGCCCGCAGTCCACGGTGGCCAGCGCGCCGGTGACGGGCGGGTGCACCACCTGGCACGTGCCCGGGGCGTAATCGCGGGGCAGCAGGCCCAGCAGCTGGTTCTCCAGTGAACCCGGGCTGTCGGGTTCACTGGTTCTGGTCCGTTCGGTGGTCTCGGTGGGTTCTGCGGTCGTCCTGGTGGTGCCGGTAGGCGGCGAGGCGGTGTCGTCTGTGTCGTCGCTGGGCTTGACCAGCCAGAAGATCCCGAGCGCGGCGAGCACCAAGGCGAATACGCCCGCGGCGGCGGCGATGGGCAGCCACGGCGTCTTCTTCTTGGGCGGGGGAGGGTTCTGATTCCAGGCCGGACCGCTCGGCGGCGGCTGGTAGAAGCCCGCGCCCGGCGGGGGTGTCGCGGCGTAGGGCCTCGGCGTGGCTCCCGGCGGTGGTGGCGGCGGGATGGGCGGCCGGCCGGGGGCGCTGTACTGCACGCCGGGGCGCGCGGCGGCCTCGCCGCGCGCCACGATGGTGGCCGCCTGGTCCTGATCCCGGGAGCTCAACGCTTCGGTGGCGGCGGCGGCCAGATCGCCCGCGCTGGCGAAGCGTTCCTCGGGTCTCTTCGCCATGCCGCGGGCGACGACCGTGTCGAAGGCCGTCGGGATACCGGGGCGGGTCGTACTCGGCGCCGGGACCGGATTCATCAGGTGGGCGGTGATCACCATGCTGACGCTGTCGCCGGGGAAAGGCTGTGACCCGGTGAGACATTCGTGCAGCACACAAGTCAGTGCGTACACATCGGCGCGGTAGTTGACCTCGCCACTGGTGAATCGCTCGGGCGCCATATACGCGTACGTGCCCACCGCGGTGCCGAGTTCGGTCAGCTTCTCGTCGCTGGCGGCATTGGCGATACCGAAATCCACCAGGTAGGCGAAATCGTCCCGGGTGATCAAGATGTTCTCGGGCTTCACGTCGCGATGCATGATGCCGCTCTCGTGGGCGGCGTCCAGCGCCGAGGCGATCTGCCGGACGATGGCGACCGCGCGCGCCGGCGTCATCGGGCCGTATCCCTTGAGCAGCTTGCGCAGGTCGCTCCCGTTGATCATGCGCATGTCGACGTACAGCACACCGTCGATCTCGCCGTAGTCGTGGATCGGCACCACATGCGGTTCCTGCAGGCGCCCGGCCGAATGCGCCTCGCGCTGCAACCGCTTGCGGAAGACCGGGTCGTGAGAGACGCCCTCCGGCAACAGTTTCAGCGCGACGATGCGGTCTTTGACGGTGTCCTCCGCCTCGTAGACCTCACCCATCCCGCCGCGTCCGATGAGACGCCGCAGCCGATAGGGGCCGAAATCGGTGCCCTCCCGGGAAGTCGGTCCGGTCATGACTCGCCGGGGCGCACGATCTCGAACACGAACTCGTGCTCACAGATGCGGAAACGGTCGCCATCGGTGAGGCTGGCGGTGCCGCGGATGCGTTGGCCATCCACGTCGACGCCGTTCGCCGAGCGCAGATCGGTGATCACGAAGCTGGTTCCGGTGTCGATGATGACGGCGTGGTGGCGGCTCACGTTGGCCTGGTCGAGCACGATGTCGTTGTCGGGCAGCCGGCCGATCCGGGTGGCCGCGGCCACCAGTGGGTAGGTGCGCCCGGAGAGCGTGCGCACCTGTGCCGTCACGGTGTGGACTCCCACCGCGGTGCGCAGGTCGAGGGTGTTGATCTTGTGCACGGCCGTGGTCTGTGCGGCCTGCCGGACGTTGAGAGGTTCCTGACGCAGGATGCGTTCATAGAGGGTGCGCACGGTGGGCCCGGGGTCGATCCCGAGATCGTCGGCCAGGGTCGTCTTGAGCCGCTGGTACGCGTCCAGTGCGTCGGATTGCCGGTCGCTGAGGTAATACGCGGTGATCAGTTGCGCCCACAACGGCTCGCGGTACGGGTACTCGACGACCAGTGACTCGAGCCCGCCGATGATGGTGTACGCACGGTTGCAAGCGATTTCGGCTTCCGCGTGCGCAGTGTGGGCGACCACCTTGTCCTCGACCAGGGCGGTGGAAAACGGATCCACGAACTCGAAATCGCGCAGATCGTCGAGCACCGGCCCGCGCCACTGCGCCAGCGCCGTCGACAGATAACTGCTGGCCTGCTCGAACTGGCCGGCCGCCGCGGCCTGCACCCCGGCACTCTTGCCTGCGATGAACCGGCCGATGTCGCAGTTCGCGTCGGCCACCGCCAACCGGTAGCCGGGCGCCGCGCTGGCCAGCACGGTCCGGCCGTCGGCCCCGGTCCCGGAGATGAGCTTGCGCAGGTTGGAGATGTAGGAGTGCAGGCTGGCTTTGGGCTCGGGCGGCGGGAACTGTTCCCAGGCCGCGGTCACCAGGGAGTCGCCGCTGACCGGTCGATTCCGGCTCATCACGAGCAACGCGAGCACCGCCCGTTGCTTCGGCGTCCCCAGCGGCAGCCCCCTGCCGTCCACGGTCACCTGCAACGGGCCGAGCACACCGAAGTCCAGGCCGTTGGTCATCACGCGTCATTGTGCCGGGTAGCGGCGCCGAAGGTGGTAGAACGTGTTCTAGTTTCGATTTTCCGGTGCGGGTTCATGAAGGAGCGACAATGGCGTTGCGAGTGGTGCAGTGGGCGACCGGCGGAGTGGGCATCGCGGCCATCAAGGGCGTACTCGAACACCCCGAACTCGAACTCGCGGGCGCGTGGGTGCATTCGGACGCCAAGAACGGCCGCGATATCGGGGACATCCTCGGCACCGGACCGCTCGGGGTACGCGCCACCAACCGCATCGAGGACATCCTGGCGCTGGATGCCGATGCCGTCATCTATGCGCCGCTGCTACCCAACCCCGACGAGGTGGCTGCGCTGCTGCGGTCGGGCAAGAACGTCGTGACCCCGGTCGGGTGGCTGTACCCCAGCGAGAAGCAGGCCGCGCCGCTTGCCGCCGCGGCCGTCGAGGGCGGGGTGACGCTGCACGGCACCGGCATCGCGCCAGGCGGCTTCAGTGAGAAGTTCCCGCTGCTGCTGTCGGTGCTGTCCACCGGCGTGACGTTCGTTCGCGCCGAAGAGTTTTCCGACCTCCGCACCTATGACGCGCCCGATGTGCTGCGCCACGTGATGGGTTTCGGTGACACCCCGGACAAGGCGATGAGCGGGCCGATGCAGAAGATGCTCGACGGCGGGTTCATCCAGGCGGTCCGGATGTGCACCGACAAGCTCGGCTTCCGGGTCGACCCACGGGTCGTCACGTCCCAGGAGGTGGCCGTGGCCACCGCCCCGATCGCCTCGCCGATCGGCGACATCCAGCCCGGCCAGGTCGCCGCCCGGCGTTTCCACTGGGAGGCGCAGGTGGCCGGCGAACCGGTGGTGCGCATCACCGTGAACTGGCTGATGGGTGAGGAGAACCTCGATCCCGCATGGACTTTCGGTCCTGAGGGGCAGCGCTACGAGATGTCGGTGCGCGGCAACCCCGACTTCACCGTCGTCGTGCGGGGATTCCAGGGTGAGCCGGGTGACGAGGTGGAGTCCGGCGTGGTCGGCACCGCCGCGCATTGTGTGAACTCGGTACCCGCGGTGTGCGCCGCGGCCCCCGGCGTCGCCACCTATCTGGATCTGCCGCTCATCGCGGGGCGGGCCGCACCGCACCTCAGCTAGGGCTTCACCAGAATCCGGATCGGATCGCCGTCGGCGCGATGAAGTTTGTCGATGCCTTCGGCGACGTCCTCCAGTGACACGATCTCACTGATCGAGCGGTGCAGATCCAGCCGGCCCAGCGATACCAGATTCGCCAGTGTCCCGATGTCGGCGTTCTGGTAGCCGAGGTGGCCGAGTACCTGCCGCTTGGTGAGATTGAACATCGCCGTCGGCCCGATGCTCGGTGCGTCGGCACTCATCCCGACTCCCACCAGTCGGCCGCCGACGGTGAGGTTGGCCAGCGCCTGGTCGAAGGTCGACGACAGCCCGACCGCGTCGAAGGCGATGTCGAGGCCGCGGCCCCCGGTGAGTTCGGCGATCTTGTCGTGCAGGTGCTCGTCGCGGGCGTCGAACGCGTGGTCGGCGCCCAACTCGACGGCACGTTGCAGGACGGCAGGTTTGATGTCCACGGCGATGATCGGCGCCGCGCCGACCAGCCGGGCCAGCTGCACGATGTGGGTGCCGACGCCGCCGACGCCCCACACGCCGACGGACTCGCCGATGCCGACCTTGCCGGTGCGCACCACCGCGCCGAACGGCGTGGACACCGCGTCGGCCAGGATGGCGGCCTGCTCCAGCGGCACGTTGTCTGGCACGCGGGTCAGGCCGAACGCCTGCGCGACGGTGTACTGCGCCCACGCCCCGTCGTAGGCGAAGGCCATCAGCCGGATGCGCAGGCAGTTGCTCACATCGCCGCGCCGGCAGTTCACGCAACCCAGACACGGGCGGCCGGCGGCGACCACCACCCGGTCACCCTCGGCCCAGCCGGTGACCCCGGGCCCCAGCTTGGCGACGGTGCCCGAGGCCTCATGCCCCTGGGTCACCACCGGGACCTGAGCCGGGAAGGTGCCGTTGATCAAGCTCAGGTCCGAATGGCAGATGCCGCAGAACGCGACCTTGACCAGGACCTCGCCGGGGCCCGGCTCCCGTATCGGAACGTCCTCCACCGCAATGGTTTTGGTGTCGGCGTAGAAGCGCTGTGCCCGCATCGTCGCTGTCACGGCGCTCCTAGGGAATCCGATAGAAGGGGTTGGGCAGGAGATAGGTCCGCTGCGCGTGGCCGCCGGCCAGGTCCGATGGCTGATCGCCCAGATTGGCGATGATGGTGTAGCCCTCGGATTCGATCCGGGCCCGCTGGGGCGCCTTGTAGTCCGCGGCCGACGGTGGGTGCGAGCCCGGCGGCTGCATCACCAGCTCGGCGTAATCGGTATACCCGGCGTCGGCCAGGTTCCGCACGGTGGCATCGCGCATCGACTCGTCCCGGCCGGTGATGAAGAAGACGGTGACACCGTCCTTGCGGGCTTCCCGGTACACCGCCAGTGTCGGTTCGATGACGGTCGAGCGGGCCAGTTGGGTCCAGGCGACCAGCCCACACGGGCCATGCGGGAGATCGTCACAGGATCCAGCGCCGATCCGACCGAAATCGTTGGCGGACAGCCCTTCCCAGTTCGACAGGGACGTCTCGTCGATGTCGAACACCGCAGCGGGCCGTGGCACCCGCGGGGCCTGTTCGGAGAGCCATGCCAGCGCGGGACGGGTGGCCGTCGTGAGATCCGCGAGGTATGCGCCGCTGTCGTGATAGGTGACAACCTGGTCTTTGACGTCGCTGAGGTTGGGTGGCTCGGCTGCGGCGGTCGGTGCGAGCAGGACGAGCAGCGTGGCGGCGAGGACCCCGATGCGGAACATGGGTGCACGATAGTGCGCCGCGGGCTGGCAGACTCGGACCTCGTGAAACGTGGCTTGATCCTGGCCGGTGGCGGATTGGCGGGCATCGCCTGGGAAACCGGGGTGCTGACCGGTATCGCCGATGAATCCCCGGACACCGCCGCGGCGGTGCTGGCCGCCGACGTGCTGCTGGGAACGTCGGCGGGGTCCGCCGTCGCAGCCCAACTCGGCACCGGCACCCCGCTGACCGAGCTGTACGCCCGTCAGGTGGCCGCGGAGTCGCATGAGATCGATTCCGGCATCGACATCGACGGCATCGCCGAGATCTTCCTGACCGCGCTGAGCGAACCGGGTGACGCGGCGGCAAAGCTGCGACGCGTCGGCGCGATCGCCGTCGCCTCCGACACCGTGCCCGAGGCGCTACGCCGAGAGGTGATCGCGCACCGATTGCCTGTTCAGGACTGGCCCGACCGTGATCTGCGGATCACCGCCATCCCTGTCGACACCGGCGAACTGGTGGTGTTCACCGCGGACTCGGGGGTGTCGCTGGTCGACGCCGTCGCCGCCAGCTGCGCGGTCCCCGGGGTGTGGCCGCCGGTCACCATCGGGAACCGCCGCTACATGGACGGCGGTGTGCGCAGTGCGGTCAACACCTCCGCCGCCGAGGACTGCGACGCCGTGGTGGTGCTGGTGCCCGCCGGGGAGAATGTCCCCTCGCCGTTCAGCAGCGGGGCGGCCGCAGAAATTGCCGCGTTCCCGGGAAACAAGCTCGCCGTGTTCGCCGACGACGACGCGGTCGCAGCGTTCGGGCCCAACCCGCTCGATCCGCGGTGCCGGCAACCGTCGGCCATCGCGGGCCGGGCGCAGGGCCGCCGGGTGGCGGCGGCGGTTGCGGAATTCCTGGCGGTGCCGTCGGGCGCTCCGGGCTAACCTTGTTCGTTGGGGGGGTGTGAAGTCAGTGGGTGAGCCGTTGCGGGTTGATCCTGAAGAGTTGGTTGTGGCCGCTGGTCGGTTGGAGGGTCACGGGGTTTCTTTTGTGGCTGATCACGAGGCGGCGCGGGCGAAGGCTGCGGGGGTGAGTTTAGGGGCGGCTTCCGGTGCGGCTTTGGCGGGGATGTTGTCGGCCTGGGAGGACGAGCGGGCCCGGTTCGGTGCTGTCTTTGTCGGTCATGCGGATGCGCATCGGGAGGCTGCGGGACGGTACGTGCAGAGCGATACCGAGGGTTCCGAGGCGATCGATGATGCCGCGTCCGCTATGTAGGCGGCGTTCGTGGGTTTGAGTCTGCAGGAGTTGTTGGACTGGCCGACGGAAATCGAGAACCTTGCCTCGGCGTCTCACGCGGCTGCCGCGACGCATAACTGTTCGGCTGAGTTTTATCGGTCGTTGGCCAATGCATCGACATGGGAGGGCGCCGCGGGCGCGACAGCTCAGCAGGCGATGGTGGCCAGTGCCGGTGATCATGAAGATGCCGCTGACCGCGTGGGTAGAGCTGCTACGTCGATGGATCATGCGGAGAGGGAAGCTGACGCGTTGGCCGCCGATGTCCGGGCCATTCTGAACGATGCGGCGGCAGCACCGGCTGTCGTGGTGAACACAGCCACCAATCAAGTAGTTGCTCCGGATACGTCGTATCTGACAGAGGAGGCCGCAGCGCAAGTGGCGGCAAAGGTTGCCGACTTACAGGCGCGTATCGCGGCAGTGCTGGGTCGCGGATCGGCTATCGATACTGAACTGGCGCAGGCTATTTCGTCGGCAACCGGAGTGCCCGCGGCGAAGGCCCCGCAGCCTGATGCGGGCCGGCCGCCGTCGGGGCATCAGGCTGCGCCGCAGCCGAATTCGCTGGACGATGCGTTGGGGCAGTTGGCAGGTGGTTCGGGTCCATTGCCTGCGCCGCAACCTCGGCCACCGATGGATCCCGCCGAAGCTGAACGGGCGAAAGCTGTCCTGCGGCAAGTGATGGTCAATGGCGGTGTTCCGCCTGATCAGATCGAAGCACGCGTCAATGAACTGATGGCCAAGGCCAATGAGCCTCTGCCGCCTTCGTATCGGTCACCGGAGGTAAAAGGTCCGGAGCCGGGGTTCGGCGATGGTTGCGCTGACACCTGGTTCGGTACTGAGCAGCAGATCAGGAATCTCTTGGGCCAGGGCGGGCCTGGTGAGCCGGGGGTGGCGGAGTCCTGGGGAGATCTCGTGAAGGGGACGGCGGAGCAGTTCAGTGGCCCGTTCGGGCCGTTGAATCCCGCGGTCAATGAAGTCAAGAGTGCGTGGAATTCTCCGAACGCCGCGTATTACCTCGGGCAGAAGTCCGCCGAAGGCGCGATGACCGCGCCCACACTGATGTTCGGCGGCGAAGGTGCGCTCGCCCGGGCCGGGCTCGACGAAGTAGCCGCGGGTCCCGGGATCACCTCGCATGGAATTCCGAGCGGACTTGTCGATTCTCCAGGGCACATCCCCGACTCGGCGGCAACCCATTCGCTGGCTACGGACCGCGGGTTCCCCGGAACACTGGGTCACGGCGACCAACCGGTCGTGAGTGCCCCCGACGGACTCGATCACCACGTACCCATCGGTCCAATGCCACCCCAATCGATCAACGAGATCGGTCAGTGGTTGCCGGAGATCAATCATGGACCGGGCATGGACCCTTTCGATCCCGCGCGGGCCGTGAATTGCGGCCAGTGCGCGCTTGCGGTTGACCACCGAATTTCGGGCATCGATTCTGGGGCGTCGGCCGGGCTCGGGACTCTCTCCGTCCCCGAAATGGAAGCCGCGACCGGATTGCGGCAAGTTGCGGCCACACCCACGGAGATCGAGCGCTATCTGATCGATCAGGGTGCAGGCGCGCACGCTGTCATCGGAGTGGATCGGGCTAACGGCTTCGCTGGCCATTGGTTCAATGCCTACTACGATGGGAAGAACGTGTATGCCGTAGACGGCCAGACTGGGCAAATTCTTGGGTGGCCGCCGAATATGGACCTGCCGAGTGCCCCTGTTACGCATTGGGATATAGGAGTGCCGTAATGAGATCTGATCAAATCGCAGTTGCCGCTCAATGTTTGAATATGGATAGAAATGTCGCGGCCGATCGAACTTATGATGTTCGAGACGGAATCATCCGAGTGGCCAGCGATATTCGCGGAGTCGGAACAGTACTCGTGGGTCCGGATTTGTCAGTGCTGTTTTTTGCCTCGTACTTGAGCCTGGAAGAGGCGCTTGAGGCTTGGGATGCAGGCCGGAGAACTCCTAGAGCCTCCTTCGAGGCTCTCCACCGAAAGCCCGACACGCCGACGCTTTGAATCCGCAGAGACTGGCACTTCGGGTGGAAGTCGGAGTATTTGCTGCACGAATGACATTTAGGCGCAGGAGGTCAGTCCAGCGCGGCCAGCGCCGCCGCGGCCAACTCCTGGCCGATCTCGATGACCTCGTCGGCGCGATGGAATTCCAGGCTGCGGCAGGCGGTGCGCGGCACCTCGATCAGCAGGTCCGGCGGGTAGGCGGCCAGCGTGTGCCGGGCCAGGGCGGCCTGCGCAATGTCGATGGTGCGGTTCATGATCTCGAAGCTGCCCAGCCGCGGTATCGACGTCGCGCCGGGAACCTCGTCGGGTGCCGGTTCCGGGTCGACGGCGCTGCTGAACCGGCTCAGCATGGACCTGGCGGCCGGAGTCTCCAGCACCCGCTGGGCCGCGGTGGTATCGAGCAATGCGGTTGTGCTGCGCCACATCCGGCCCAGGAACTCGGCGGTCGGCCGGGGCTCCGGTTCGCTCAACCGGGGAGCCGGATCAGCTCCGGACAAGGTGATCGCGATGGTCAGATCGGCGTTGACGGCCGCGATGGGCGCCATCGGCAGCGGATCCAGGATGCCGCCGTCGGCCAGCAGTCGGCCGTCGACGACGTGCGGGGTGAAGATGCCCGGGATCGCGATGGAGGCCCGGATCGCATCGTCGAGCGGGCCGCGCTGCATCCACACGGATCTGCCGGCGATCAGGTCGGTCGAGACCGCCGTGTACGGAATCGGCAGGTTCTCGATCGTGACATCGCCGATGATCTCGCGCACCGCGTCGAGGATCTTCTCCGCACGCAGCACGCCGGGTGAGCTGAGCGAGGGGTCCAGCAGCCGCAACACCGCGCGTTGTGTCAATCCGCTTGCCCAGGAGGCGAATTCGTCCATCTTGCCGGCGGCGTACAGGCCACCGACGAGGGCGCCCATCGACGACCCGGCGATACCGACCACCTCATGGCCGCGGTCGCGCAGCTCGTTGATGACACCGATGTGCGCGTAGCCCCGCGCACCGCCGCTCCCGAGAGCAAGGGCAACCCGCATCGCCGGTCAGGACTCCTTCATGATGAGCTGCGACACCGGGGCCAGCACGCGGCTCGGCAACAGCCGGGTGGATACCGCCAGCACCGTGTTGACGAGGCCGGAGACGACGGTGGGCCCGGACTTGTCGACGAACGCCAGCGCCGTATCCACCACCTGTCGGGAGGTCTGGCGGCCGCGGGTCATGAACTGTTTGCCGGTACGGGCGAAGAACTCGGTCTCGGTGGCGCCCGGGCACAGCGTGAGCACGCGGACCCCGGTGCCCTTGGTCTCCTGCCACAGTGCCTCGGTGAACGACAGCACGAACGCCTTGGTGGCGCCGTACACGGCCATGGTCGGGGTCGGCTGGAACGCCGCGGTCGAGGCGACGTTGATCACCAAACCCTTGCGTGCCTTGACCATCGCCGGCAGGAAGCGGGCCGTCAGGTCGACCAGCGAACCGCAGTTCAGCTGGATCTGTGCGGCCAGCGCCTCGGGATCCAGGTCGACGAAGTCGCCGTGCGAGCCGACACCGGCGTTGTTGATCAGGACGTCCACCTGCCTGCCCAGGTCACCGATCTGGGCGGCCAGCTGCGCGCCGGAGCCCGGCAGCGACAGGTCTGCGGCGAGGACGTCGATCTCGATACCCGGCGTGCTCATGAGCAGGGTGGTGCGCAGCTCCGCCAGCTTGTCGGCGCGGCGCGCGACGAGAATCAGGTTGGCGCCGAGGCCGGCCAGTTGACGGGCGAATTCCTCGCCGATTCCGCCGCTGGCGCCGGTGATCAATGCGGTGCGATTGCGAAAGTCCACACCGCCATCCTGCCGTATCTCGACAGTTCGCGGCAGCGGCGCGGACAAGGTGGCAGGGTTGTCGATCATGGCACTCAAATTGGGCCGCCCGACCTCCCGCGACGCGTTGGCCGGCCTGGTGACCGGCCTGTTCTCCATCCCGGAGGGAATGGCCTACGCCAGCATCGGCGGATTCAACCCGGTCGCCGGCCTGTACGCGGGCGTGCTTCCCGGCATCATCGGGTCGCTGTTCGCCCGCACCGTGCTGATGGTGACCACCTTGACCAGTGCCATCGCGCTGTCCTCGCGCAGCGTCCTCAAGGATGCCGGGCTGGACCCGAGCGACCCGGCCAACGTCGCCGCGCTCGCGATCGTCGTGGGCATCGTGATGCTCGTCTTCGGGCTGCTGAAGTTCGGCTCGATCATGAGCTTCGTCTCCAACGCCGTCATGACGGGTTTCTCCACCGGCATCGCCCTGCAGATCGTCGCCGGCGTGCTCGGTGACGCGACCGGCTATAAACCTCAGAGCGGCAACACCATTGGCAAGTTCATCGACTCCCTGGCCCATATCGGGCTGTGGCATCCGCACGCCGTCGCGGTGGCGGTGGCGACCGTCGCGGTATGGGCGGTGTTTCATTTCATCAAACCGCTGGAGTCCTTCGCGACGCTGCTGGCCCTGGTCGTGGTCACCGCCGTCGTCGCCATCGCGCACATCGACGTCGAAACCGTGGGTGACATTGCGTCCATCACGAATTCGCTTCCGCCGCTGACCCTGCCGAACTTCGCGGCCATGCCGGAGCTGCTGGTCGGTGGCGTGGCGGTGGCCCTGGTCGCGCTGGCCCAGGCTGCGGGCATCTCGGCCGCGGTGCCCAACCCGGACGGCAGCCGAACCAACATGAACGGCGATTTCCTTGCCCAGGGCGCGGCGAACGTCGCGGGCGGGTTCTTCGGTGCGCTGCCCGCGGGCGGTTCGCTGTCCCGCACCGGGGTCGCCACCTCGGCCGGCGCCCAGACCCGCTGGGCCGGCATCTTCGCCGGGATCTGGCTGGCGCTGCTGGTACTGGTCGCCGGCTCGACGGCCGAGATCATCCCGATGCCGGTGATCGGCGGGCTGATCCTGGTGATCGGCGCCGAACTGATCGTCGGCCGGCTGCCCGACATCAAACTGGTGTTTCGGGTGGCGCCGATGTCGGCGGTGGCCATGCTCATCACCTTCGCCGCGACCACCGAACTGCCGCTGCACACCGCGATCCTGATCGGTGTCATCACCTCACTGGTGCTGTACTGCGCGCAGGCGGCCAAGGCAGCCCAGTTGATGGCGCTGGAGCCGACCGGTGACGGCGGCTGGCGGTCCTGCCCGGTGCCGGAGCGCTGCGCGAGTGACGAGGTCACCGTCCTGCACTACGCGGGGGTGGGATTGTTCGCGGAGGTCGCCCGCATCGACGAGGAGTGGCCACGCGCCGACGGGTCGAACAACGCCGTGGTGGTCCTGAGCATGCGGGCCCTGCCCGACGTGCCGTCCTCGGTGGCGATCAAGGCGCTGCGGCGCTGGGCCGCCGAACTGGAGTCACATCACGGCCGGCTGATCATCGCCGGCGTCACCCCGGCGGTGCAGCGGGTCCTGGAACGCGGGGGGATCACCGACGAGATCGGTCAGGACGGCATCGTGCCCGCCACCGACCGGGTGTTCGGGGCCCTCGACATGGCTGTCGCGCGGGGCCGGGAATGGATCGCAGATCGGCACTTGGGCTCGCCCTGATTCGAACCTCAGCTGCACTCGCCGTTGGCCGCGGCGTTCGCCGCCATGATGACGCCGGCCTGCTGCGCCGGGGTCAGCTGAGCCCACGGGGTGTTGAAGCTGCCCGGGCCGTTGGCCTCGGGCGCCTGCAAGGTCTTGAGGTAGTCCTCGACGAGCGTCACCGGTTGGGCGTGCTGCTCGTCGAGCCACAGCTTGGCGGCGTGGCAGGCCTGCCCGTACTGGGATTCCGTCGCGTCGGACGGGACGTCGACGGCGGTGGTGACGCCGCCGGGTGAGACGGCGACAGCCCCCGCGTGCAGGGGCGCTTCCTGAGGCAGCGGCGGCGGCTCCGAGATCGAACTGGCGGTGGTCGCACTCGACGCGGCCGGGGCGTCGGTGTGCGAGGAACACCCGGCCAGGACGGCGATCGCGGCCACGGACAGCAGGATCGGGTAGCTGCGCATGCCATCCAATCTATGCAACACTCGCCGGCGTGACGGAGGGGACCGGAGTGAAGGGCTGTTGTCGCGTTCGATGACGCCCCCGCCAACCGTCCCCTTTTCTGGAGTTACGAATGACTGCCGCCTCCGCACTCATCGCACCGCCCGCCGTCTCCGCGCCCACCCGGCTGCGCCTACCGGATCTGCTGAACGCGACCGACCGCTGCGCCGATGACGTGCTCTCCGGCCGCTATGACCGGCTGCTGCCCGCCGGCGGTGCGCCGACCGACGAGCGCTGGTACAGCCGCCTCTACGGCGACGACGAACTCGACATCTGGTTGATCAGCTGGGTGCCGGACCGGTCCACCGAACTGCACGACCACGGCGGCTCACTCGGCGCACTGACCGTCGTGTCGGGTGCGCTGACCGAGACCCGATGGGACGGCCAGGCACTGAAGCGCCGCCGGCTGCGTGCCGGGGACCAGGCCGGATTTCCGTTGGGTTGGGTGCACGATGTGGTGTGGGCGCCCAGTCCGGTGTGCAGGAGCGTAGCGACCGGGGGATCGGCTGGGGCGCCGGTCACGCTGAGCGTGCACGCGTACTCACCACCGCTGACCGCGATGTCCTACTACGAGGTCACCGACAAACAGACGCTGCGGCGCAACCGCACCGAACTGACCGACGCACCCGAGGGATGACCATGAGCCGGATCGACGACGTATTGGCCGCCGCCCGGTCGCGGCTGCGGCGACTGGAGGCCGGCGAGGTGCCCGCGGCTCTGGAGCGTGGCGCCCTGCTGGTGGACATCCGCCCCGCCGCCCAACGCGCGGCCGAGGGCGAGGTGGACGGCGCGCTGCTGATCGAGCGCAATGTCCTGGAATGGCGCGCCGACCCGACCAGCGACGCTCGACTGCCGCAGGCGAAAGACGACGACGTCGAGTGGGTGGTGCTGTGTTCGGAGGGCTACACCTCCAGCCTGGCCGCCGCCGCCCTACAGGATCTCGGGCTGCACCGGGCCACCGACGTGGTCGGCGGTTATCACGCGCTCAAGGCGGCCTCACTCGTCTGATCGGAGCAGCGGCCTGAGCTGTTCGGTCTTGGCCGGTGTCCAGCCCGGCGGCTGCAGCACGGCCGCCCACGCGTTGGCGACGTCGCGCACATAGACGTGACCGTGGCCGTCCGGCACGTCGACCGCGACCGCCATGTCGGCCGAGACCTGGAGGAAGGTCACCACCGGAATCCATTCCATCCGGGGCGAGACGTCATAGCCGCGTGGCTCTTTGAGCCAATCGGGTTTGGCGAACAGCAGATCCGGGTTCCACCACGCGATCGGATCGGATGCGTGCTGCAGGTACACCGCGCGCGGACGCTCCCACGGGTCGGCGGGCCGGTTCAGGTTGTCCGGGCGGGCGGCGAAACGCGCGTAGGCGCCCTTGTCGTAGATGGGCAACCATTCCGGTGACCCCTCGTCGCGGTTGATGGTGAGGTCGGTCCAGATGGTGTTGTTGAACGTGGGACCGGAGAACAGCGCACCGTCGGTGCGGGCCACCAGATTGTTCAGCGACAGGAACGGGGCCTCACCGCCGAAGGAGCCCAGGCTCTCGCCGAACACCACCAGTTTGGGCCGCTTGCCCTCGGGGAGTTCGCGCACCAACTCGTCGACCTCTTCGAACAGCGCCTGGCCGGCCTGACGGGCGTTCTCCTTGTCCACCAGGAACGAGATCCAGCTGGGTAGGAACGAATACTGCATCGACACGATTGCGGTGTCGCCGTTGTACATGTACTCCAGCGCCGACGCCTCGGCCTCGTTGATCCAGCCCGTTCCGGTGGTGGTGGCCACCGCGATGACCTTGCGGTCCAGACCGCCGGTGCGCTTGAGTTCCTGGGCGGCCAGCCGGGCGATCGCCTTGATGCCGTCGGCCGAATTCAGCCCGGCGTAGGCCCGGATCGGCTCGGTGGCCTTGGCGCCGTTGAACTTCGAGAGATCCTCGACCGACGGGCCGCCGGACAGGAAGATTCGGCCCTGATGACCCATCGACTCCCAGCTGACCAGCGACTGTGGGCCACCCGAGCGCAGAGGCGTTGTGGGAGCCGGATTGTCGGGATCGGCTTCGTCGTTGACGGATTCGAACGTGTTGTTGATGGTTGACATCGCGACGCGCGCAACCACACCGTTGAGCAGCGCGATGGTCAAGGCCAGCAACAGCGCGACGGCGACCACCGCGGACACCCGGGGCGGCGCGAACCGCTCCAGTTGGCGCACCAGGAAGCGCACCAGTTTGCCTACCAGCTGGCCGATTTCGACGAACGCGAACAGGAAGACGACGGACAGCAATGCGGTCAGCGGGTGATCCCAGAACGTCAGACGCGGGACGCCCATCAGGTCGCGGACGTCGTCCTGCCACATGTGGAACCAGACGATCGCGCCGATCTGGCCGAGCACGCCCACCACGACGAGCACGAACCAGGCTCGCTTCGGGGCGGCGGGGCTCGTCTCTTTCGAGCGCATGAACCGGACCAGCCACACCCCGAAAACACCGAGCAGATAGCCGATCGCGCCTGCGGCGCCGCTGACCAGTCCCTGGAACAGCGGGCCCCGCGGCAGCAAGGACGGCGTCATCGACAACCAGATGAACAGCAATCCGAACGCGGTGCCGAAGAACGTGTAATGCCGCGCCCACCACGCACTCTTGGCGGACGGCGGGTCGGCTACCGGGGCGGCTGCAGTGGTCTCGACAGTCACCCCTGGACTTTAGCGATGGGTGAAGTTCGGTGTGCGCTTCTCCGTGAACGCGCTCATGCCCTCGGTCTGGTCGTCGGTGGCGAAGGCCGAGTGGAACAACCGGCGCTCGTAGAGCAATCCTTCGGTCAGCGTGGACTCAAAGGCCCGGTTGACCGCTTCCTTGGCCATCCGCGCCGCGGACAGCGACATGCCCGCGATGGTGGCGGCGGTGGCGTTGGCCTCGTCGAGCAGGCTGTCGGCGGCGACCACGCGGGAGACCAGTCCGCTGCGCTCGGCTTCGGCGGCATCGATGGTGCGGCCGGTGAGGATGAGGTCCATGGCCTTGGCCTTGCCGATGGCCCGGGTCAGTCGCTGGCTGCCGCCCATGCCGGGCAGCACGCCCAGCTTGATTTCCGGCTGGCCGAATTTGGCGGTGTCGGCGGCGATCAGCAGGTCACACATCATGGCCAGCTCACAGCCGCCGCCCAGCGCGTAGCCGGCGACCGCGGCGATGGTAGGGGTGCGGGTGGCGGCGAACTTGCCCCACAGCGCGAAGAAATCCGACGAGTAGACGTCGGCGAAGGACAGGTCGGCCATCTCCTTGATGTCGGCGCCCGCGGCGAAAGCCTTTTCGCTACCGGTCAGGATGATGGCGCCGATGCCGGCATCGGCATCGAATTCGGCTGCGGCCGTGGTGACTTCGTGCATCACCTGGCTGTTGAGCGCGTTGAGCGCCTTGGGCCGGTTCAGGGTGATGGTGCCGACCCGGCCGTCGCGGGTCACCAGGATGGTCTCGTAGTTCTCCGTTGTCATGCTGCTCCTTAGAAGGTCAGGTCGGGCTCGGCAGAAGCGAAATACGCATCGATGGCCGCATCGTCGCACAGGGCGAGCGAGGCGGGCGACCACTGGGGGTTGCGGTCCTTGTCCACCAACTGGGCGCGGATACCTTCGACGAAATCATGTGACTTCGCCGAGGCCGCCGACACCCGGAATTCTTGCTGCAGAACCTCTTCCAGGCTCTTCAGGTGGGCGGCGCGCCGGACGGCGGTGAGTGTCACGGCCAGCGCGATGGGGGAGCGGGTGGCGATCAGGTCGGCTGCGCCCCTGGCGGCGGGGTCGTCATGGCCGCGCAGGTCGTCGAGGATGTCGGTGACGGTATCGCCCGCGTAGCAGGTGTCGATCCAATCGCGTTGTGCGAGAAGGTCGCTGGACGGCGGCTCCTGGACGTAGGTGGCCAGCGCGGCCTCATGTCCCTCGGTGATGACGGCCTCGGCGAAGTCCGTGAGTCGCTCGTGCGGGACGAAGTGGTCGGCGAAACCCAGCGCGATGGCGTCCGCGCCGGTGAACGGTGCGCCGGTCAGTGCGGCGTGCAGGCCGAGCAGGCCCGGGGTTCGGGCGAGCAGGTAGGTGCCGCCCACGTCCGGGATGAAGCCGATGCCGACCTCGGGCATGCCCATCTTCGTCTTCTCGGTGACGACCCGGATGTTGCCGTGTGCGGCGACACCGACGCCGCCACCCATCACGATGCCGTCCATCAGGGCGACATACGGTTTGGGGTAGCGACCGATGTGAGCGTTGAGCAGGTACTCGTCCCACCAGAACTGCCTGGCGTAGGCGCCGTCGGCCAAGGCGGAGTGATACAGCGCGACCACATCGCCACCGGCGCACAGGCCGCGTTCGCCGGCACCGGTGAGCAGGACGGCCTTGATGTCGTCGTCGCGTTCCCAGTCGGTCAGGGCGGCCTGCATGCCGGCGACCATCACGTCGTTGAGCGAGTTGATCGCCTTGGGCCGGTTCAGGGTGAGGATGCCGACACCATTGCGGACACTTACTAGGATGTCCTTGCTTTCGGTCACAGTTGCAATCTAGTTCGTCGCCCCACGGGGTCGGGCGACGGGTAGGGTTTGGACAAGATCAATCCTGGACGTTTCCTGAGAGTGTTATCAGTGTTTCGGGAACCCGGCCGGGGACTTGATCGTTGACCGTGAGTCCGGGAACTCCGGACCACAGCACAGGAGAGGACCTACGGTGCGCGAGAGCAGCAACCCGGTATTCCGCTCACTGCCGAAAGGGCAGCAGGGTGGATACGCGCAATTCGGTACCGGAGCCGCAAGCTTCGGTGCGCAGCAGGTGCGTGATGCAGAGCCGTACATCACGCAGTACCCGGATCAGCAGCGCGGTGTCTCGCGGCCGCTGACCATTGATGACGTCGTCACCAAGACCGGCATCACCTTGGCCGTCGTGACCGTCGTAGGCGTCCTGTCGTACTTCTTCGTGTCGCAGAACGTCGGCCTGATGATGCCGTTCGTGGCGATCGGCGGCATCGGCGGTTTCGTGTTGGTCATGATCGCGACGTTCGGTCGCAAGCAGGACAACCCGGCGATCGTGCTGAGCTACGCCGCCCTGGAAGGTCTGTTCCTCGGCGCGGCGTCCTTCCTGTTCGCCAACCTGGTATCCACCGGCGGCCCCGGAATGATCGCGCAGGCCATCTTCGGCACGGTCGGCGTCTTCGTCGGGATGCTCGTGGTCTACAAGACCGGCGCCATCCGGGTGACGCCCAAGTTCACCCGGATGATGGTCGCGGCCCTGTTCGGTGTGTTCGCCATCGCGCTGCTGAACCTGGTTCTCGGTCTCTTCGGCGTCGGCGGCGGTGAGGGCTTCGGTATCCGCAGCGGTGGCCCACTGGCGATCATCTTCTCGCTGGTGTGCATCGGCCTGGCGGCGTTCATGTTCCTGATCGACTTCGACCAGGCGGACCAGCTGATCCGCGCCGGTGCTCCGGAGAAGGCCGCATGGGGCATCGCCCTGGGCCTGACGGTCACCCTGGTGTGGCTGTACCTGGAGATCCTGCGCCTGTTGAGTTACTTCAACAACGACTAGTTCAACTGCGAACGAGGGSGCCCCCCCCTGGTGGGGCGTCACGCGGCTCGCCGCCTCGACGGCGTTGCGCCGGGCGACCTCGACGTCGTCGTCGAAGGCCAGCGCCACACCCATGCGCCGGGTGAGAAAGCTCTCCGGCTTGCCGAACAGCCGAATATCGGTGCGCGGCACCTGCAATGCCTCGTCCACCCCGTCGAAGACGACACCCTCGGCATCCACCCCGCCGTAGATCACCGCACTGGCCCCCGGCGATTTCAGCGTGGTGTCGACGGGCAGGCCCAGGATGGCCCGCGCGTGCAGCTCGAACTCGTTCTGCCACTGGGACACCATCGTCACCATGCCGGTGTCGTGCGGGCGCGGGCTGACCTCGCTGAACCACACCTGATCACCTTTGACGAACAGTTCGACGCCGAAAATGCCCTGCCCACCCAGATTCTCGGTCACGGCGCGTGCGATCTGCTGGGCCGCGGCCAGTGCGGCGTCCGACATCGGGTGCGGTTGCCAGCTCTCCACGTAGTCGCCGCTGACCTGCTTGTGCCCGATCGGCTCGCAGAACTGCGTGCCCGCCGGCGCCCGCACCGTCAGAAGCGTGATCTCGTAGTCGAAATCGACGAAACCCTCGACGATGATCCGGGTGTTACTCACCCGGCTGCCGGACATGGCGTAGTCCCAGGCTGCCGCGACACCGTCGGGATCGTCGATCTTGCTCTGGCCCTTGCCCGAACTGCTCATCACCGGCTTCACCACACACGGATAGCCGATCTCACCGACCGCGGCCCGTAACTCTTCCAACGAATCGCAGAACCGGTACGGACTGGTCGGCAGGCCCAAGGTTTCGGCGGCCAGTCGGCGGATGCCTTCGCGATCCATCGTCAGCCGCGCGGCCCGCGCGGTCGGGATCACCCGGACGGTGCCCTCGGCCTCCAGGGCTTCGAGCACCGGGGTGGCGATCGCCTCGATCTCGGGGACGACGAGATCGGGCTTCTCGGCTTCGATCAGCGCGCGCAACTGTTCGGGATCGGTCATCGAGATGGTGCGGGCGTGATGCGCGATCTGCTGGCCCGGCGCGTTGTCATAGCGGTCGACGGCGATGGTCTCGACGCCGAGACGCGCCAACGCGATCAGCACTTCGCGGCCCAGCTCACCAGAGCCCAGCAGCATCACGCGGGTGGCATTCGGCGAGAGCGGTGTTCCGAGAGTGGTCATGTTTTTCTCCCTGTCAGCGCCGAAGGCGCGGGCAATCAATTGCCCGCGCCCTCAACGTGTTTCAGCCTGAAATCAGGACAGGCGCTCCACGACCATCGCCATACCCTGGCCGCCGCCGACGCACATCGACTCGATGCCGAAGGTCTTGTCGTAGGTCGCCAGGTTGTTCAGCAGGGTCGCGGTGATCCGGGCGCCGGTCATGCCGAAGGGATGGCCCAGCGCGATGGCGCCGCCGGACACGTTCAGCTTGTCCTCGTCGATGCCGAGCTCGCGTGCCGAGCCGATCACCTGGACGGCGAAGGCCTCGTTGATCTCGACCAGGTCGATGTCGGAGATCTTCTTGCCCGCCTTGGCCAGCGCCTTCCTGATGGCCTCGATCGGTCCCAGGCCCATGATCTCCGGCGACAGGCCCGAGACGCCGGTGGACACGATGCGTGCCAGCGGGGTCAGCCCCAGCTCCTTGGCCTTGGTGTCACTCATGATGACCACGGCGGCGGCGCCGTCGTTCAGCGGACACGCGTTGCCCGCCGTGATCGTGCCGTTGGGCCGGAAGACCGGCTTCAGCTGGCTGATCTTGTCGTAGGAGGTGCCGGCGCGCGGACCGTCATCGGTGGAGACGACGGTGCCGTCGGGCAGCGTCACCGGTGAGATCTCCCGCTCGAAGAAGCCGCTCTTGATGGCTTCCTCGGCGCGGTTCTGCGACCGCACGCCCCAGTGGTCCTGGTCCTCGCGGCTGATGCCGGTGTAGGTGGCGACGTTCTCGGCGGTCTGGCCCATGGCGATGTAGACGTCCGGGATGAGGCCGTCCTCGCGCGGGTCATGCCAGGTGATATCGCCTTCGGCCTGCGTGACGGTGCGGGCCTGAGCCTCGTCGAACAGCGCGTTCTTCGAGTTCGGCGCGCCGTCGGCGGCGCCGACGCCGAAGCGCGAGACCGTCTCCACACCGGCGGAGATGAACACGTCCCCCTCGCCGGCCTTGATCGCGTGGAACGCCATCCGGGTGGTCTGCAGCGACGACGAGCAGTACCGGTTGACGGTGGTGCCGGGCAGGAAGTCGTAGCCCAGCTCGACGGCGACGGCACGCGCGATGTTGTAGCCGGCTTCACCGGCGGGCTGCGCGCTGCCCATCATCAGGTCGTCGATGTCGCGGGGGTCCAGCGACGGGACCTTGTCCAGGACGGCGCGCACCATCTGGGTGGCAAGGTCGTCGGGACGCATGGTGGCCAGCGATCCCTTGACGGCGCGGCCGATCGGCGAACGGGCGGTGGCAACGATGACGGCTTCGGGCATGACGGCTCCTCTGGCTCCCAGGTTGGCGGGGTGGCTACCCCAGAACCTAGCCCGTGACGGGAGCGACGATCGGCGCGGGTACGCCCGTGGTGCGCCGCCACAGCCGGCTGACGTTGCCGAGGCGATCGAGCAGTGTGCCGTCGCCGGAGCGCGACTCGAGTGCGTCGTCGACGTCGGAGTCGACGTTGCGCACGCCCAGTTCACATGCCAGGGCCGGCAGCAGCTGCGTGGCGGCCAGCGCGTACCCCGCCGCCGACGGGTGGAACATGTCCGAGGAGAACAGCACCTCGGGGGCCTTGTAGAACTCGGGGGCCAGCAGGTCCGAGAAGGGCACGGCGACGCCACCCGCGCCGTGCACGGCCGCGGCCTGCATCCGGGCCAGCCGCAGCCCGAGAGTGCGGGTCACCAGGCGCAGGGGTTGAGGGATGGCGGTGATGACGCCGAAGTCCGGGCAGGTGCCGACGACGACGACCGCGCCGCTGCCACGCAGTCTGCGGACCGCGGCTCCGAGTCGGCGCGCCGACGCGCTCAGGCCGTTGAGCGCGGTGATGTCATTGGCCCCGATCATGATGACCGCGGCGTCCGGCGGTGGGCCCGCCACGTACATGGCGTCGATCTGCCCGGACAGTCCCTTCGACGTCGCGCCGACGATCGCCTTGGTGCTCAGCCGGATCCGCCGGCCCGACTCCGCGGCGAGGCCGCGCGCGATCAGCACCCCGGGCACCTCCTCGGCGTCGGTGCAGCCGTACCCGGTGGCGGTCGAATCGCCGAAGACCATCAGGTGCACGTCGAACGGGACATCGCGCTGAAAGCGTTCGACGGGTCCGCCGCCCGGGGAGTAGATGCCGTCGGCGCGCGGCGGCACATCCCAGGACTTCGGGATGACCTGCCGTGTTTTGGCTGCTTGTCCGGTCAGCAGTGACCGCGCTCCCACATACGCCGACCCCCCCGAAGCGAGGGTGGCCGCGGCTGCAAGGGCGATGGTTGACCGACGCGGTGTACCCACACGATTGATTTTAGGGACGGATTCGCCGTTGTCAGTGAGTCCGAGCTGTCCGAACGGTCACGTTGCGGTATCGAGTGCGGTACCAAATTGGCTGATCGTTTTGTTGAATTAATTGACGGTGTCAAGCTAAGTTACTCCGGTTGGCTAAGTAACTAGACTTACCGGGCACTACAACGGCGTAGGAAGTGGTGGCGATGACGGCACCAAGCAAGGTCTCAGGCTCCCCTCGTTCTGCCATCAGTGCAGCTAGGGCGTATCAAGGGCGTCGGTTCCCGGTCAGTGACTGGGCCCCGGTCGAGGTCGTCGAAGATGGTCCGAGCGTGGCAGGCCGATTGGCCTCGTTGGCCGTGCGGATGACCATCAAGCCAGTTCTGGCAATCGGCTGTCATGCCCCCACGCTGCCGTGGCCGTTCGGGATCGTCGACTTCGCCGCCAGAATCCTGCGGCCGTCGGCCGGCACCGTCCGGGCCACCATCGCGTTGCCGCACTGCACCGCCCAACTGGTCCGTGCCGACGGCGTGCTGCCTGCGGACGGCAAGCGCAGCGTCGTGTTGTACCTGCACGGCGGCGCATTCCTGGCCTGCGGGGTGAACACGCACGGCCGGCTGGTGGAGAACCTGTCGAAGTTCGCCGACAGCCCGATGTTCGTCGTGAACTATCGGATGCTGCCCAAGCATTCGATAGGCCAGGCCCTCGATGACTGTTACGACGCCTACAAGTGGCTGCGGCTCACCGGGTACGCCCCCGAACACATCGTGCTGGCCGGTGACTCGGCAGGCGGCTACCTGTCTTTGGCGCTCGCGCAGCGCCTGCTGGCCGAGGGTGAAGAGCCCGCGGCCATGGTGACGCTCTCGCCGCTGTTCGAGATCGACAACGCCGGCCGCGAGCAGCATCCGAACCTCGAAGGCGACGCGATGTTCCCGCCGCATGCGTTCGGGGCGCTGGTCGAACTGATCGGCCGGGCGGCAGGCAAGACCGCCGAAGAGATCTACGAACCTCTCGACCACATCGAGCCGGGATTGCCCCGAACCCTCATTCACGTGTCGGGTTCGGAGGTTCTGCTCAACGATGCGCGAAAGGCGGCGCGCATGCTGGCCGCCGAAGGCGTCCCGGTCGAGGTGCGGGTATGGCCTGGCCAAATGCACGTCTTCCAGTTGTGTTCGCCGTTCGTGAACGAGGCGACGCGCTCGCTGCGTCAGATCGGCGACTACATTCGCGAAGCCACCTGGTGACTCCCGCTTGGTGACTGATTGCGCGGCCTGACACGATGGGCGTATGCGCATCGCCAGGCACATCAGTGACCTCATCGGTAACACCCCGCTGGTTCAGCTGAACTCGGTTGTGCCCCAGGGCGCCGGGCTGGTCGCCGCCAAGATCGAATACCTGAATCCGGGCGGCAGTTCCAAGGACCGCATCGCGGTGAAGATGATCGACGCGGCCGAGGCCAGCGGCGCACTCAAACCGGGCGGCACCATCGTGGAACCGACTTCCGGCAACACCGGCGTCGGCCTGGCGCTGGTGGCGCAGCAGCGCGGCTACAAATGCATCTTCGTCTGCCCGGACAAGGTCAGCGAGGACAAGCAGAACGTGTTGCGCGCGTACGGCGCCGAGGTGATGGTGTCGCCGACGGCCGTGCCGCCGGACCACCCGGACAGCTACTACAGCGTGTCCGACAGGCTGGTCCGGGAGATCGACGGGGCATGGAAGCCCGACCAGTACTCCAACCCGAACGGGCCGGCCAGTCACTACGAGACCACGGGTCCGGAGATCTGGGCCGACACCGACGGCAAGATCACGCACTTCGTGGCGGGCGTGGGCACCGGCGGCACCATCACCGGCACCGGCCGGTACCTCAAGGAGGTCTCCGACGGCCGGGTGAAGGTCATCGGCGCCGACCCGGAAGGTTCGGTGTACTCGGGCGGAACCGGGCGCCCCTACCTCGTCGAGGGCGTCGGAGAGGACTTCTGGCCCAGCGCCTACGACCCGGAGGTGGCCGACGAGATCATCGCCGTCTCCGATGCGGATTCCTTCGACATGACGCGCAGGCTGGCCCGCGAAGAGGCGCTGCTCGTCGGCGGCTCGTGCGGCATGGCCGTCGTCGCGGCGCTGCGGGTGGCCGAGCGCGAGGGCCCGGAAGCCGTGGTGGTGGTGTTGCTGCCCGACGGTGGGCGCGGTTATCTGTCAAAGGTTTTCAACGACGGATGGATGTCGTCGTACGGCTTCCTGCGCAGCCGCTTGGACGGTTCCGTCGAGGAGGTCACGGTCGGGGACATCCTGCGCGGAAAGTCGGGCGCGCTGCCCGACCTGGTGCACACCCATCCGTCCGAGACGGTCCGCGATGCGATCAACATCCTGCGTGAGTACGGGGTTTCGCAGATGCCCGTCGTCGGCGCGGAACCGCCGGTGATGGCGGGCGAGGTGGCGGGCAGCGTATCCGAACGGGAGCTGCTGTCCGCCGTTTTCGAGGGACGAGCAAAGTTGGTGGACGCGGTGGCAGACCATATGGGCGCCCCGTTGCCGCTCATCGGATCCGGTGAACTACTCAGCACCGCAGCGAAAACACTGCGCGATTACGACGCGCTGATGGTGGTCGAAGATGGCAAGCCGATCGGCGTGCTGACCCGCCATGATCTCCTCGGATCGCTGTCCGACGGCGGATTGCGCCGGTAGATCTACGCGTTTTCGCGCGTCTGCCCACGGGCGGATATCTGCGAAATCAACTACTCACGCCAATCATTGGCGTGCGGTGGTCATTGTGTCGACGCGGTGAAGAAATGATCATGGCGGCCATTTCGGGCGAATTCTCAGGTAGGGTGACACCGCTCATAGTCAGCTAATTCCTCACCTGGAAGGCGTCCATGACCACACCTCCGCCACCGCCGCCTGGAAATTATCCGCCGCCGCCACCGCCGCCCGGCGGATATCCGCCTCCGCCGCAAGGTGGCTTCCCGCCGCCTCCGCCGCCCGGTGGGGGAGTGGGGCCGGGTTATGGCGCGGGATTCGGGGGACCGCCTCCGGGCGGCGGGTTGCCGCAGGAGGCGTACACGCCGTGGTTGACGCGCGTGCTGGCCTACATCCTGGATTACATCCCGGTCTACATCATCATGGGTATCGGCTGGGGCCTGTTGCTGGGCACTCGCGAAACCGTCTGTCTCACCGACACTTCGGAGTACGACCTCGGTGATTTCTGCGCCAGCGGTGCATCGACGCTGGGGCAGGTCTCGGTCGGTCTCGCCTCGATTCTGGCGCTCGCCTTCGTGATCTGGAACCTGGGCTATCGCCAGGGCACCACCGGGTCGAGCATCGGCAAGGGCATCATGAAGTTCAAGGTGGTCAGGGAGGACACCGGCCAGCCCTTGGGGTTTGGGATGTCCCTCGTCCGTGAGCTCATCTACTTCGTGTTCAACGTTGCGTGCGGCATCGTCTGGATCGTCGCCGTGCTGTTCCCGCTGTGGGACCAGAAGCGGCAGTCGCTCGTGGACAAGATTGTGAAGTCCGTCTGTCTGCCACTCTGACCTAGGCTCAACCCAAGCGCCGGTCCGCGGAATCACTACGCGGACCGGCGTTTCACCGTAACGACCAACTCACGAGAGGGTGTTATGACTCAGCCACCACCTCCGCCCAGCAACTACCCGCCGCCCGGTGGATATCCGCCGCCGGAGAACGTCCCGCCCGCCGGTGGCTATCCGCCGCCCGCGCCGGGTGGTTACCCGCCGCCGGCTCCCGGTGGTTACCCGCCGCCGCCCCCGCAGGGCGGTTACCCGCCGCCCGCACCCGGTGGTTACCCGCCGCCGCCCGCCGGTGGCAACTACCCACCGCCGCAGGGGAATTACCCGCCCCCGCCGGGAGGTGGCTACCCGCCGCCGCCCCCGCAGGGCGGTTACGCGCCGCCGCCGCCCGGATACCCGGGTGCGCCTGCCTTCGGTGGGCCCGCCCAGGGCTTCAACATCGGCGAAGCGGTGTCGTGGGCGTGGAACAAGTTCAGCAAGAACACGGCCGCAATTCTGGTGCCGACACTGGCCTTCGGAGTGGTGTACGCCGTTCTGCAGGGCCTCATCCAGGTTATTTCGGGGCTGTTCACCACCGTCGACAGCTCGTCCTACAGCGACTATGACAGCGGCTTCGCCGCGAGCTACTCGTTGGGGGCCGGAGGCATCGTCGTCTCCATCATCGGCAGCATCGTCATGCTGGTCGTCGCGGCGGTGGTGCAGTCCGCGTACATCGGCGGCATGCTCGACATCGCCAACGGGCAACCGGTCGAGATCGGTTCGTTCTTCAAGCCGCGCAACGTCGTCAACGTCATCATCGCGTCGGTCGTCTCCGGCATCATCGTCGGTATCGGCATCGTGCTGTGCATCGTGCCCGGCATCATCGCGGTGATCATGCTGATGTTCACCACGGTGATCGTGCTCGATCGCAATGTGCCCGGAATCGAAGGCATCACGACGAGCTTCAACATCGCCAAGGCCAATTTCGGCCCGGTGGCACTGACGTGGCTGACGACCATCGCCATCACCATCCTCGGAGTGGTGCTGTGCTTCGTCGGCCTCATCGTCGCCTACCCGGTGGCGTCGCTGGTCACCGTCTACGCCTACCGCAAGTTGACCGGCGGCCCGATCGCCGCACTGACTCCGTAACCAGTCGGACGAAACGGGGTGGACCGCAGTCGGTCCCCCCCGTTTCGCTTTCTCGCCGGACCACTACCCTGATCGACATGAGCGAGAAGCGTTCGGCGACAGATGCACACCGTTGGCAAGGCCTGGCGACCCGGGCGATCCACGCCGGGTACCGGCCGGACCCGGCCACCGGCGCCGTCAACGCCCCCATCTACGCCAGCTCGACCTTCGCCCAGGACGGGGTGGGCGGTCTGCGCGGTGGCTTCGAGTACGCCCGGACCGGTAACCCGACCCGCGCAGCGCTGGAGGCGTCGCTGGCCGCCGTCGAGGAGGCCGACTACGGGCGCGCGTTCAGTTCCGGAATGGCGGCCACCGACTGTGCCCTGCGTGCGGTGCTGCGCCCCGGCGACCACGTCGTCATTCCCGACGACGCGTACGGCGGCACGTTCCGGCTGATCGACAAGGTCTTCACGCAGTGGGGTGTCACCCACACGCCCGTTCCGCTGTCCGACGTCGACGCCGTCGCCGCGGCGATCACCCCGCAGACCAAGCTGGTGTGGGTCGAAACCCCGACCAACCCGCTGCTCAACATCGCCGATATCGCGGCGCTGGCAACCATTTCCCGTGAGCGCGGCGCAAAGCTCTTGGTGGACAACACTTTTGCCTCGCCCGCGCTGCAGCAGCCGCTGACCCTGGGCGCGGACATCGTGCTGCACTCGACCACCAAGTACATCGGCGGACACTCCGATGTGGTGGGCGGCGCGCTGCTGACCAGTGACGAGGAACTGGACACAGCGTTCGCATTCCTGCAGAACGGCGCGGGTGCGGTGCCCGGCCCGTTCGACGCATACCTGACCATGCGTGGCCTGAAGACCCTGGTGCTGCGGATGCAGCGGCACAGCGAGAACGGCGCCAAGGTCGCGGAGTTCCTGGCCGAGCATCCCGCCGTGGCGTCCGTGCTGTACCCAGGGCTGGACAGCCATCCCGGGCATGCCGTCGCGGCCAAGCAGATGAGCGCATTCGGTGGCATGGTGTCCGTCCGGCTCAAGGGCGGACGCGCGGCGGCCCACGAATTGTGTGCGCGCACCGAGATTTTCATTCTCGCCGAGTCTTTGGGCGGCGTCGAGTCGCTGATCGAGCATCCCGGCGCCATGACCCATGCGTCGACCGCCGGATCGCAGCTGGAAGTACCCGACGACCTGGTCCGGCTGTCGGTCGGTATCGAAGAGTCGGCCGATCTGCTCGGCGACCTGGAGCAGGCGCTCGGGTAGTCCGGGGCTCAGCCGGCCAGCGCCGGCCGCAGGGCCGAGGTGGTCACCGCGAGGTTGATCTCGGCCAGGCCGGTGGGCTGTTCGTCGATCCAGCTGCCCAGCGTGATCTCGCCGGCTCGGGCATGCACCCAGCGCCAGCCGCGATCGTTGAGGCTCAGCAGCGCGCCCAACCCGTCGACCGAATGCAACAGCGAGATGATGGCGGCGGTCGGCGGCGGGGGAGGCTCCCGGTCGAACAGGGCTGCCAGCACGGCCGCTCGGGCCGGGTCGACGCGATCGCGACGCAGCAGCGGCAAGACCGCGCCCGGTTGTTCCCGGCGGATCTGGCCGGTGTGTTCCAGCCAGCCCACCACGTGGCCTTCACTGTGCTTGCGCAGTTTGGTCAGCGCGGCCGCGGGCCGCAGCGGCCGCCGCGCCAACAGGTCGAACGCGGGGCCGGTCACCGGATCGAGAGGAGTGGTGCCGGTGAGCGCCACCAGATGATCCGGTGCATGAGGTTCGCCGTCCACTGCGGGCCGCAGCCGGCAGGCGTAGGCGAGGTCCAGTAGGACGGCCGCTCCGAGAACGCGCTGCCGTCGCTGGCGCTCCAGGCCAGGTTGGGCCGAAGAATTGTCGAGCAGGAGCAGGAACAGGTCCTCGGCGATCTGGGCCATCAGGCGATGACTCTACGTGCCGCCGAGGACCCGGCCGTCAAGCGTGGTACGGCTCAGCGCTGAGCAGAGTGACCGTGACGGTGTTGCCGTTGGGAATGGTGAAGCTGCAGGTGTCGCCGACCTTCGCGTCGAGCAGGGCCTCGCCCAGCGGCGACTTCGGCGAGTAGACCTCGAGCTTGCCGTCGCTGACACCCTCCTGGCGGGTGGCGATCAGGAAGGTCTCGGTGTCGCTCGTGTCGTCGCCGTACTGGACCTTCACCACGGAGCCGGGCAGCGCGACACCGGACTGCTTGGGGGCTTCGCCGACCTTGGCGGTGTTCAGCAGTTCCTGCAGCTGGCGGATGCGAGCTTCTTCCTGGCCCTGCTGCTCGCGTGCGGCGTGGTAGCCACCGTTCTCGCGCAGATCGCCCTCTTCGCGGCGGTCGTTGATCTCGGCGGCGATCACGGGCCGGTTGGCGATCAACTGGTCCAGCTCGACCTTCAAGCGGTCGTGAGCTTCTTGGGTCAGCCAGGTGACCTGGGTATCGGTCATATCCTCGCGCTCCTGTCGTTGGTATCTTCGTGCGCTGCGCTGCGTGGGTCTGTGGCTTGATGCCGCATTTCGCAGCCGCATATCGCGTACTAAAGCAGCAATACACGGCTCCAGCCGGAACCGTGTATCGGCCGAGTCTACCACCGTCGGGTCAGCGGATTTTCATGATTTCGCTGTTCGGCGTTGGTTGTGCCGACGCTTGAGCGGCCCGAAAGCGGCGTCGCTAGGACGCCCGTAAATAGCCGGGCACGTTGGTGCCGCAACCGTAAATATCGCCGACGACGGGCGGTTTGGTCGTCTTGAGTTCGGTGGTGACCTGCACCGATGTCTCGGTCGACGGCGGGACGAGGATCTCACGCCTGCCCACCTCACCGCCGTCCTTGGACCGCGCCCGCACGATGCACACCGCAGGTCGCCCCGGATCGGCGCGGGTGACCGTGATGGTCACCGACACCGTCTGGTCATCGATCAGCTGATACCCGCCGAGCTCGCCCTTGACGTCCCCGGTGCCGAGCCGGTTGAAGGCGACGAGCGCGAGGGCCACTCCTGCCACCACAATCAGTACGGTCAACCCGATCGCCACCCGGCGCCGGGTACTGCGGGACAATCGCTGACGCCCGTAGCGGGCGGCGGGACGGTCGATGGTCAAGGTTTTGGCTGCCCGTCGGTCGGTTGCTTCTACTAGGACTGGAACTATAGGACCGTGGGCATGAAGGGCCGGCGGCCGCGGTTGTTGGATGAAACCGTTGAATGAGACGAGATGACTGAACTGCGATTGATGGCGGTACACGCCCATCCTGACGATGAATCCAGCAAGGGTGCGGCGACCACCGCACGCTATGCGGCCGAAGGTGCCCGCGTGATGGTGGTGACACTGACGGGCGGGGAACGCGGCGACATCCTGAACCCGGCGATGGACCTGCCCGAAGTACACGGCCGGATCAGCGAGGTGCGCCGCGACGAGATGGCCAAGGCGGCCGAGATCCTCGGCGTCGAGCACCACTGGCTGGGCTACGTCGACTCCGGGCTGCCCGAGGGCGACCCGCTGCCCCCGCTGCCCGACGGTTGCTTCGCGCTGGTGCCGCTGGCCGAACCCGTCGAACGCCTGGTGCGGGTGATCCGGGAGTTCCGGCCCCACGTGCTGACCACCTACGACGAGCACGGCGGCTATCCGCACCCCGATCACATCCGCTGCCATGAGGTCAGCGTCGCCGCCTACGAGGCCGCCGCGGACTACCGCCTGCATCCGGATGCGGGTGACCCGTGGAGCGTGTCGAAGCTTTACTACAACCACGGCTTCCTGCGGAAGCGCATGCAGCTGTTCCAGGACGAGTTCGCAAAGAACGGCGAGGTCGGTCCGTTCGAGAAGTGGCTCAAGGACTGGGACCCCGAACTCGACGTCCTGGACCGCCGGATCACCACCAGCGTCGAGTGCGCCAAGTACTTCACCCAGCGTGACGACGCCCTGCGGGCGCACGCCACCCAGATCGACCCGAACAGCTTCTTCTTCACCACGCCCATCGAGTGGCAGCACCGACTCTGGCCGACCGAGGAGTACGAGCTCGCTCGGTCCCGGGTGCCGGTGCAGCTGCCCGAAACCGACCTGTTCGCGGGGATCACACCATGACCGACACGCTCATCCTGATCGCCGGCCTGCTGGCCGAGGACGGGCCCCGCGACACCGGACCCGACTTCGGCAAGGCCAGTCCGCTGGGACTTGTCGTCGTCGTGCTGCTGCTCGTCGGCACCTTCGCGCTGGTGTGGTCGATGAACAAGCACCTCAAGCGGCTGCCGGAGTCCTTCGATCCGGATCATCCCGAACCCGACCAGGCCATCGACGAAGGCACGGCAGGTGAGTCCAAGGGTGAATCCCAGGGGTAACACCCTGGGGCAGGCCACCAGCCCATACTTGCGCCAGCACGCCGACAACCCGGTGCACTGGCAGCAGTGGACGCCCGAGGCCCTGGCCGAGGCGGCCGAGCGGGACGTCCCGATCCTGCTGTCGATCGGCTACGCCGCCTGCCATTGGTGCCACGTGATGGCGCACGAGTCCTTCGAGTCCGACGACGTGGCAGCCATCGTCAACGAGAATTTCGTCTGCATCAAGGTCGATCGCGAGGAGCGCCCCGACCTGGACGCGGTCTACATGAACGCGACCGTCGCGCTGACCGGGCAGGGCGGCTGGCCGATGACGTGCTTCCTCACCCCGGACGGGCGACCGTTCTTCGCGGGCACCTACTACCCCAAAGAGGGCTTCCTGCAACTGCTCTCGGCGGTCGAGGAGACATGGCGCGAGCGCCGCGGCGAGGTGGAACAGGCTTCCGACGCCATCGCCGACGAGCTGCGGTCGATGGCGGGCGGACTGCCTGGTGGTCAGGCATTGGAGCCCGCCCTGTGTGACCATGCGGTGGCCGCCGCGCTGCGCGACGAGGACACCGTGCACGGCGGCTTCGGCCGGGCGCCCAAGTTTCCGCCGGCCAACCTGCTGGAAGCGCTGCTGCGCCATCACGAACGGACCGGCTCGGGGTTGGACGCGGTGGAGCGGGCCTGTCAGGCGATGGCCCGTGGTGGAATCTACGACCAGTTGGCCGGTGGATTCGCCCGGTACAGCGTCGACAATGCCTGGGTGGTACCGCATTTCGAGAAGATGTTGTACGACAACGCGCTGTTGTTGCGGGTCTACGCGCACTGGGCGCGGCGCACCGGAAATCCGTTCGCGCACAAGATCGCCGACGAGACCGCCCGGTTCCTGCTCGCCGAACTCCGCGACGGCGGCATGTTCACCTCGTCTCTGGACGCCGACTCCGGCGGGGTGGAGGGCCTGACCTACGTCTGGACGCCGGCCCAGCTGCGCGAGGCCCTCGGTGACGACGATGGGCATTGGGCCACAACGCTTTTCGGCGTGACGGCGGCCGGCACGTTCGAAGACGGCGCATCGGTGCTGCAGCTGCCCGCGGACCCCGACGATGCCGATCGGTTCGCGCGGGTGCGAGACACGCTACTGGCCGCTCGGGCCCGGCGGGTCCAGCCGGGACGCGACGCGAAGGTCGTCACCGCGTGGAACGGGCTGGCCATCACCGCGCTCGCGGAGGCGTCCGTGGCGCTCGGTCGCCCCGAATACCGTGACGCCGCAACGACATGCGCCCGCACACTGCTGGACCGTCATCTGCTGGACGGCCGGCTGCGCCGGGTCAGTCTGGGCGGGATCGTCGGCGACAGTGCGGGCATCCTGGAGGATTACGCGACCCTGGCGACCGGACTGCTGACCTTGCACCAGCTGACCGGATCGTGGCTGCCGGAGGCGACCGGATTGCTCGACACCGCGCTCGCGCATTTCGCCGGCGCCGACGGGCGCTGGTTCGACACCGCCGACGACGCCGAGGCACTGGTGCTGCGCCCGGCCGATCCGCTGGACGGGGCGACCCCGTCGGGAGCGTCGTCGATCGCCGAGGCGTTGCAGTTGGCTGCACACCTGACCGGGACGGAACGCTATGCGGCGGCTGCGGCGGCGTCCCTCGCGGCGGCGACGCCGATCCTGGCCAAGGCGGCGCGCTCCGGCGGGCACTGGCTGGCGGTGGCCGAGGCCGCGGTCCGCGGACCCATCCAGATCGCCGTCGCCTGCGACCCGGAGGCCTCCGAACTGCTCACCGCCGCACGGGCATTGGCACCCGGGGGTGCCATCGTCGTCGGCGGTCCGGTCGACAGCTCGGATTTGCTGGTCGGCCGGGACCGCATCGGCGGGCGCGATGCCGCCTATGTGTGCCGCGGACGGACGTGCGACCTGCCGGTGACGACGGCGCAGGATCTCGCCGCGGCGCTGAGTCGCGCCGTGTAGCGTGCGGCGCATGCCGACTCCCGAGCAGATCACCGCCACCGTTCATCGCTACCTCGAGCTGGTCGCCAAGGGCGCGCCGGACGAGGTTGCCGAGCTGTACACCTCGGATGCCACGCTGGAGGATCCGGTGGGCGGCGAGGTGCACATCGGCCGCCAGGCGATCCGCGGCTTCTACGCGAACATCGAGAACGTCAAGGGCAAGACCGAGATCCACACGCTGCGCGCGCTCGGCCACGAGGCGGCCTACTACTGGCAGTTGGCACTGGACTTCGGCAACGGCACCGGGATGAGCATCGAGATCATCAGCGTCATGACGTTCGACTCGGACGCCAAGATCACGTCGATGAAGGCCTATTGGGGCCCGGAGAACGTCACCAGCCACTGAGCGATTTCGCTAGAAGACGGCGAACCACATTGCGATGTAGTGGCAGATCGCCGCGACCGCGGTGCAGGCGTGGAAGAACTCGTGATGCCCGAACGTCGTCGGCCATGGGTTGGGCCACTTCACCCCGTAGAGCACCCCGCCGATGCTGTACAGCGCACCGCCGACGATCAGCAGCACCACCGCCGCGACGCCCGCGCCGTCCATGATGGGCCCGATGAACCACGCGGCCACCCAGCCCAGCAGCAGATACAACGGCACCCCGACCCAGGCCGGAGCCGAGGGCCAGAACATCTTGAGCAGGACGCCGGCCGCGGCGCCACCCCACACGATCCAGAACAGCACCATGCCCTTGGACGACGGCAGCGCCAAGAGGGCGAACGGGGTGTAGCTGCCCGCGATGAAGATGAAGATCATCGAGTGGTCGGCGCGCTTCATCCATTTGCGGGTGTCCGGCGACTTCCAGGTCACCCGGTGGTACGTGCCGCTGACGGCGAACATCGCGACGATGGTGAAGGTGTAGAGCAGCGTCGCCAGGCCGGCGCGGGTGCCCTGCAGCGACCACGACACCGAGACCAGCGCCGCGCCCGCGATGAAAGCGACGATCGCGGAGTAGACGTGGATCCAGCCGCGGGCGCGCGGCTTGCCCAGGAACTGGGCGACGCCTTCGGCGACGGCCCCGGGCAGATCCTCGGGATCGTCGAACGGCTGCGCCGCGGATCGGTATGGCTTGGTGGCGTCGATCGGAGCCGGATCACTACTGCGCGATCCCGCTTCGCTTCTCGTTTGGCTCATCTCACCTCCACTAACTGGGATGGGGGATGTTGGTCGCCACAGTAGTCTGATTTTCGTGGAGATCATTCCGCCGCGTCTCAAGGAGCCGGCGTACCGGCTGTACGAGATGCGGTTGCGCAACGAGTTGCTCCGGTCCAAATCGGAACTGCCTCGGCATATCGCCGTGCTGTGTGACGGAAATCGCCGGTGGGCCCGGGATGCCGGCTACGACGATGTGAGCTACGGCTACCGCAGGGGCGCGGCCAAGATCGCCGAGATGCTGCGCTGGTGCCAGGCGGCCGGAATCGAATTGACCACCGTCTACCTGCTGTCCACGGAGAACCTCGGGCGCGACCCGGAGGAGCTGTCGTCGCTCATCGAGATCATCACCGACGTCGTCGAAGAGATCTGCGCCCCGGCCAATCGCTGGAGCGTGCGTACCGTCGGCGACCTCGAACTGCTCGGCCAGGAACCCGCCCGCAGGCTGCGGGAAGCGGTGGACGGCACGGCGCGAACCGCCAGTAGCGGACCCGGTTCCTTCCACGTGAACGTCGCCGTCGGCTACGGCGGCCGCCAGGAGATCGCCGACGCGGTGCGCGCGCTGCTCGGCAAGCAACTGGCCGAGGGGGCGAGCGCCGAGCAACTCATCGAGGCCGTGACCGTCGACGCGATCTCGGAGAATCTGTACACCTCCGGGCAACCCGATCCCGATCTGGTGATCCGCACCTCGGGTGAGCAACGTCTCTCCGGATTCCTGTTGTGGCAGAGCGCCTATTCGGAGATGTGGTTCACCGAGGCGCACTGGCCGGCGTTCCGCCGCGTCGACTTCCTGCGCGCGTTGCGTGACTACACCCGGCGCCACCGGCGCCACGGCATCTAGGCCGTCATGGCCGGGCTGTCGGCGGTCGTCTTCGCGCTCAGCTGGTGGCTCGGGTTGTATCTGTTGGCCCGCAATCCACGGAAGCCCGTGCTGGCGCTGGCCGCGGCCGGACTGACCAGCTTCGCTGCCGTCGTCGCGCTGGACGCCGTGCGGGTCGTCGCCGACTCGGAGCTGCTCGGGCAGGTCGAGGTGTACCTGGTGGTGCTGCCCGGCGTCTTCTGGTTCGCGGTGCTGCTGGAACTGTCCCGGCCCCACGACAACCCGGCCGGCCGGGCCCGGGAGGTCGCGGTCGTCGCGGCCGTGGCTGCGGTCGCCTTCACCGGCGCCGCCATGGCGGGCACTGTCGAAGGGCCGCTGCGGGCCGGGCACTGGGTGATGTTCGCGGCGGTGTCGGTGTCCTCGTTGGGCGCGATGGCGGCGACGACGCTGCGACCCGTGCAGCCCGTGCCGGTGGTGCGTTTCGTCCTGGTGGCCACCTTGTTCTTCGCGCTCGGCAACGCGATCCTGGTCATCCCGCTGGGACTGGTGCCGAGCTGGCTTGCCTTGGCGTCCACCGGATTCGACGTGGCCCTGCTCGGGGTGGCCGTCGCCCTGTCCGACGCGTTCGACGAGGGACAGGCGTTGCGGGCCGACATGCTGCGCTCGTTCGCGGCGACGTCCGTGGTGGCAGTCGTGTTCGGCGCACAGGCACTCGTCGGGCTGGCCGTGGCTGGTCCGTCCGCCCAGACCGCGCTGACCGTCCTGCTGTTCACCAGCGTCGCGATCGCCATCACCATCAACGTTCTCGCCGATCCGCTGGCCGGACTGCTGGACCGGGTGACGTTCTCGCGCTCCCCGGCGCTGCGTGCCGATCGCGCCGCGCTGCGCCGCACCGAGGCCGCCCTGCCGCTGCGTTCGGAGCACCCGCTGGACCGCGTCGACGACGATGCGTTCGCCCGGCTGACCCGCCGCGCGCTGGGCCACTACGGGGACCTGTCCAAACTCGTGGCCAGTCCGCTCACGGCACTCCCGGCCATCGATGCCCGGCTGGCCGCCCGCGGGGCACCCGACCAGCCGCTGGAACGGGCCAACGAACTCAAGGCTCTTCTCGCTGACCGGATCGCCGCACTCAAACCGCGCGACGGTGGCGACTTCGGCACCAGCGAGCAGTGGCGGCACTACAACTCGCTGTACTTCCCGTACGTCGCGGGTGTGCGGGCGTACGCCCAGAACGCCACGGCGTCGGGTCTGGACCCGGTGGCCCGCCAGGCCTGGCAGTGGCTGGTGACAGAGGTGCCGCAGCGGTCCCTGCACAACTGGCAGAACGCGGCGGCGCGCGTCATCGCCGCCGACCTGCGCGGCGGGCAGGTCGTGCATACGGCCTGAGCGGTGCCCATGAGGTCACTTCTCCTCGGCCTCGTCCCTCGGCCGCATCGGCGTGACCTGCGGTTGGCAGCGTCTGGCAGCGACGGGTGCAGATCTGGCAGCGGCTTTTCCGCAGTGTTGGGGGTGTCCAGAACCTCAACGAAGAGGGAGCCCGACATGACCATCACACTCACCCGGCGACCGCTGTCGGACAGTACGGATTCGCTGCTGCGGTTCGTGATGCGCGCCGATGCGACCGTTTGCGCGGGCACCGGCCTGCTGATCGCGGTGGCCGCCGACCCACTGTCGCGGCTGTCGGGCTTGTCGGCCGCCTCGGAATGGATAGCCGGTGCCGCGCTGGTGCTCTACGGCGCCTTGCTCCAAGTGCTCGCTGCGGTGCAGGGACTGCGCCGCGTCGGTGTCGGTGTCGTCACCGCCAACGTGCTGATCGCCGTCGTGACACTCGCAGTGTTGGCCGCCGGCGTTCTGCCCCTGACCACCGCGGGCGTCCTGATGACGCTGGCGGTCGTGCTGGCCACGCTCAGCTGCGCGTGGTTGCAGTACCTCGGAGTGCGCCGTCTGGCGTGACTCCCTTCGAACCCGGTGCGGGGTCGTCCCGCTAGAGGTTGGCGTGATGCCCCCGCACCGGTCTGTCCTCTCACCCAAGTAGGAAGGAACGCTCGATGACCGCAATCACAGCTCCCGCCACCAAGGATGGGTTGCTCCGTTTCGCGATGCGCCTGGACGCGGTGCTCGTGGGGATCGCCGGGATCCCGTTCGTGGCTGCCGCCGGCCAGCTGTCCGCGCTGACCGGAGTGCCGGTCGCCGTCGAGTACGGGCTCGGCGTGTTCTTCCTGACGTACGGCGTGGTCGTGTTCTGGCTCGCCGGCCGGGATCGGGTGCGGCCCGGCGCGATCGGCACCATCGCCGCCAACGCGCTCTTCACCGTCGGCTTCGTCGGGCTGGCGGAGGCAGGGATCTGGCCGTTGACCACCTGGGGCTACGTGCTGTTGTTCGGTGGTGCGCTCTACACCGCGGTCATCGGCGCGGTGCAGTACGCAGGGTTGCGCCGCCTCTGACGCGGGCATTTGCGACCGCTCGGCACACTGGGAGGGGTGGACATCGAATGGGGGCAACGTCATACCGACCGGCTGCGAACCGTCCGAGTGGGCTGGGACGGAACCGAGGTGGGGGCGCCGTGCTTCGGGCCGGACTGGGAACCGGAGCCCGACGACGTGCACCTGCTGCGTATCGCCACTGAGTTCGGCACCTGCCCGTCGGGCACCTACCTGTACGGTCGCCCGTCCGCCGATCACGAATGCTCGTTCTTCGTCGAGGAACTGCCGGAGGAGTGCGGCTTCGTGTTCACCGACGCGCACCGCGCGCTGCTGGCGAAGATGAGTTGGGAGCTGTCGGACCCGTACCTCGACGAGGAGATCCCGGGTGCCGATCCCAAGCGGCCCTACGGCGACTTCACCTTCTATCAGTTGGAGATGGCGCTGCATCTGGGATTGATCCCGGCGCAGAAACCGGCCGGGTATGACCCGATGACGCCCGACATCGTCGACGCCATGACCGCGCTGCACGTCCAGATGCAGCCCGCCCTGCAGGTCTTTCTGCAACATTTCGCCCTTGCCGACGGCCTGGTGTTCTCCGGGGAGGACTGGGGCGGCTGGGAGCGTAGATCAGAGCTTGCGTAGCCGCAGCCGGTTGATGGAGTGGTCGGAGTCCTTGCGCAACACCAGCGTTGCGCGCGGCCGGGTCGGCAGGATGTTGTCGATCAGGTTGGGCCGGTTGATCGAATGCCAGATGTCGCGGGCGGCGAACACGGCCTGATCGTCGGTCAGCGTCGAGTAGTGGTGGAAGTGCGAGGCCGGGTCGGCGAAGGCGCCGGCCCGCATCGACAGGAACCGGGAGATGTACCAGCCCTCGATGTCCTCGATGCGCGCGTCGACGTACAGCGAGAAGTCGAACAGGTCCGAGACCATCAGCGCCGGCCCGGTCTGCAGCACGTTGAGACCCTCGAGGATGAGGATGTCGGGCTGGCGGATCAGCTGCTTCTCGCCGGGCACGATGTCATACAGCAGGTGTGAGTACACCGGGGCGCACGCGACATCGGCTCCGGATTTGACCGCCGTCACGAACCGCATCAGTGCGCGCCGGTCGTAGCTTTCCGGAAAACCCTTGCGGTGCATCAGGTTTCGTCGGCGCAGCTCAGAATTGGAGTAGAGGAAGCCGTCGGTGGTCACCAGGTCCACCCGCGGGTGGTTGTCCCAGCGGGCCAGCAGCGCCTTGAGCACACGGGCCGTGGTGGATTTTCCGACGGCGACGCTGCCCGCCACACCGATCACGAACGGCACCGGATTCACCGGCGTCTGCTCGCCGAGGAATTCCGAGGTGGCGGCGAACAGCAGCTGATGTGCGGCGACCTGCAGATGGATCAGCCGGGCCAGCGGCAGGTAGACCTCTTCGACCTCGAGCAGGTCGATCTGCTCGCCGAGGCCGCGCAGGCTGCGCAGTTCCGGCTCGGACAGCGCCAGCGGCGTGGCCATGCGCAATGAGCGCCATTGGGCTCTGTCGAACTCCACATATGGGCTCGGCTCACTAGGCCGCGGCATGTCGTCAGTCTTACATCTACGGTTGAGGTCATGGACGCCGGTACGGATTCAGAGGCCCTGATCCACGAATATCTGCTTCTCGGACTGCGCTTCGACCGGGTCGAGGAGGGCTACGTCGATTCGTTCACCGGCGACCCGCGGCTGCGCAAGCGGGTGGCCGACGAGGCCGCACCGGACCCGGCGGATCTGGCGCGCCAGGCCCAGCGGTTGCTGTCGCAGGTCCCCGGCAGCGGTCTGGACGGGCCGCGCGCGGACTACCTCGCGGCGCACCTGAAGGCGCTCGCCTGCGCGGGCCGCAAGTTCGCCGGCGAGGATGTCGGGTTCGTCGAGGAGGTCCGCGAGTATTTCGACGTGGACATCGCCAAAGGGGACCCGCAGCGCTACCGCGACGCGCATCGCAAGCTCGACGAAGCGGTCGGTGGCAGTGGGTCGCTGGCCGACCGGATGCACGCCTACCGCAGCGGGGAAGAGATCCCACCCGCCCGGTTGGAGGAGGCCATCCACGCCTTCTCCTCGGCGCTGCGGGACAAGGTGCGGGCCACCTATCCGCTGCCCGACACCGAGACCGTCAACTACGAGGTGGTCACCGACAAACCGTGGTCGGGGTTCAACTACTACCTCGGCGACTACACGTCGACCGTGGCCGTCAACGCCGATCTCAAACAGCAGATGTCCAACCTGCCGCGGCTGGTGGCCCACGAGTCCTACCCGGGCCACCACACCGAGCACTGCCGGAAAGAGGCAGGCTTGGTGGCACGCGACGGGCAGGCCGAGCAGACCATCTTCCTGGTCAACACGCCGCAGTGCCTGATGGCCGAGGGTCTGGCCGACTTGGCGCTGTACGCCGTGGTGGGCCCGCAGTGGGGCCCGTGGGCGGCGGAAATCTACGCCGACCTCGGGTTGCGCTTCGACGGTGAACGGGCCGCAGCCGTCTCGGAGGCCTCGGCGGCGCTGGCCGATGTGCGCCAGGACGCCGCACTGATGCTGCACGACGAGCACCGCGACGTCGACGAGGTGGTCGCCTACCTGTCCACCTGGCTGTTGACCTCCGAGAGCCGGGCCCGGCAGATGCTGAAGTTCCTGTCCTCTCCGCTGTGGCGCGCATACACGAGCACCTACGTCGAGGGTTATCGGCTGCTGCGCGGGTGGCTGGATGCCCGACCGGCCGAGGTGTCGCTCACCGAGCGGTTCGGCCGACTGCTGGACGAACCGCTGATCCCGTCCGCTCTGCGGGTGGGTTAGGGCCGCCTCGCCCCGGTAATCCGCCTGATCGTGGGGCGATACTCTTACGGGCATGACTGCAGATTCGACGGTCGGCGCACTCGGCGCCGACTACGCCGCCACCGCCAGCGAGGCCTATCGGGCCGCCTTGCAGGTCATCGAGCAGGTCGAGCCCCGGATTGCCGCCGCAACCCGCAAAGAGCTTGCCGATCAACGTGATTCGCTGAAGCTGATCGCCAGCGAGAACTACGCCTCCCCGGCGGTGCTGCTGACCATGGGCACCTGGTTCTCCGACAAGTACGCCGAGGGCACCATCGGGCACCGCTTCTACGCGGCCTGCCAGAACGTCGACACCGTCGAGGCGCTGGCCGCCGAGCATGCGCGGGAACTGTTCGGTGCGCCCTACGCCTACGCGCAACCGCACTCCGGGATCGACGCCAACCTGGTTGCGTTCTGGGCCATCCTGGCCACCCGCATCGAGGCCCCCGGCCTGGCCGAATTGGGCGCAAAACACGTCAACGACCTGTCCGAGGCGGACTGGGAGACGCTGCGCAACAAGCTGGGCAACCAGCGACTGCTGGGCATGTCGCTGGACACCGGCGGCCACCTGACCCACGGCTTCCGGCCGAACATCTCGGGCAAGATGTTCCACCAGCGCAGCTACGGCACCGACGCGCAGTCCGGCCTGATCGACTACGCCGCCGTCGCCGCGGCCGCCCGTGAGTTCAAGCCGCTGATCCTGGTGGCCGGGTACTCGGCCTACCCGCGCCGGGTGAACTTCGCCAAGATGCGTGAGATCGCCGACGAGGTGGGCGCCACCCTGATGGTCGACATGGCGCACTTCGCCGGCCTGGTCGCGGGCAAGGTGTTCACCGGTGACGAGGACCCGGTGCCGCACGCGCACGTCACCACCACGACCACGCACAAGTCGCTGCGCGGCCCGCGCGGTGGCCTGGTGCTGGCCACCGAGGAGTACGCGCCCGCCGTCGACAAGGGCTGCCCGATGGTGCTCGGCGGACCGCTGAGCCACGTCATGGCGGCCAAGGCCGTGGCGCTGGCCGAGGCCCGCCAGCCCTCGTTCCGCGACTACGCCCAGCGCATCGCGGACAACGCCAAGTCGCTCGCCGACGGCTTCCTCAAGCGGGACGCCCGACTGGTCACCGGCGGCACCGACAACCATCTGGTGCTGCTCGACGTCACCTCGTTCGGCCTGACCGGTCGGCAGGCCGAGTCCGCGCTGCTGGACGCCGGCATCGTCACCAACCGCAACTCCATCCCCAACGACCCGAACGGGGCCTGGTACTCCAGCGGCATCCGGTTCGGTACCCCGGCGCTGACCACCCGCGGCTTCGGCGGCGAGGACTTCGACCGCGTCGCCGAACTGGTGGTCGACGTGCTCACGAACACCTCGGTGGAGGGTTCGTCGAAGGCCAAGTACAAGCTGGCCGACGGCACCGCCGACCGGGTCAAGGCCGCCTCCGCCGAGCTGCTGGCCGCCAACCCGCTGTACCCGGGGCTGACGCTCTGAGCATGGGAGAGCGACACGTCGCCGGCAATTTCGAGAAACATGTGTACGAGGGTTACAGTTATCTCATGGCAGAGAAAACGCCGCCGGTTGCCAATACGCTGACGCTCGAGCTGGAGCCTGTTGTCGCCGAGAACCTGGCTCGCCACCTCGCGACGGAAGAGCCGTGGTACGGCCACGACTACGTCCCGTTCGACCAAGGCGAGAACTTCGCGTTCCTGGGCGGCAAGGACTGGGACCCGTCCGATGTGACGCTGCCCAAGCCGGTCACCGACGCATGCGAGATCCTGCTCATCACCAAGGACAACCTCGCCGCGCATCACCGCGAGATCGTCGAGCACTTCATCCTGGACAAGAAGTGGGGCCGCTGGATCGGCCGCTGGACCGCCGAGGAGCACCTGCACGCCATCGCGTTGCGCAACTACCTCGTCGTCACCCGCGAGGTCGACCCGTCGGCCAATGAGGACGTGCGCGTCGAGCACGTCATGAAGGGCTACCGCGCCGACACGCTGTCCCAGATCGACACGCTGGTGAACCTGGCGTTCTTCGAGCGGTCGAATGCGGTGTTCTGCCGCAATCTGGAAGCTCAGATCACCGAGCCCACGCTGAAGGGCCTGATCGGCAAGATCGCCGCTGATGAGGAGCGCCACGCGGTGTTCTTCGCCAACCTCGTCGCCCACCTGGCGCAGACGGCACGCACCGAGACCGCAGCGGCCGTCGCCGCCCGGGCCGCGGTGCTGGGCGCGGTCGGTAGCGATATCGACGCATACGCCGACAAGGTGGCCTCCGTGGGGTCCGCGGGCATCTTCGACGAGGCCGCACGGCGGGCCGTCGTCGCCGACCTGATCGCCGCCTGGGACCTGTCCGAGGAACCAGTGTTACGAGAGTTCACGCGCGCGTAACCTGTTGTGCCGGTTGACCCGGCGCGCCTGCCAAGCGCACTGCGCGGACCGGGAGTAGCGTCCATTCCGATGGCTAGCGAATTGCTTTGCTGTCCGGGCGGTACCGATCTTTTCGCGAGAACGGGGCCGGCCCCGGTCCTAGGTACCGCGGTGCCCGCCGAAAAGCTTCCGCGGGGCCGCGGAGGTCTAGGAGCGCCTCGTGACCGATTCGCCGATCCGGACCTACGTGCTCGACACTTCCGTGCTGCTGTCCGATCCCTGGGCATGCACACGGTTCGCCGAGCATGAGGTGGTTGTCCCTCTCGTGGTCATCAGCGAGCTGGAAGCCAAACGGCACCATCACGAACTCGGCTGGTTCGCCCGACAAGCCTTGCGATTGTTCGACGACCTACGCCTGGAACACGGCAGGCTGGATCAGCCGATCCCGGTCGGCCGTCACGGTGGCGTCCTGCACATCGAGCTCAACCACAGCGATCCGACCGTGCTGCCGGTGGGCTTCCGCACCGACACCAACGACGCCCGGATCCTGACCTGCGCGGCCAACCTCGCGGCCGAGGGCAAGAACGTCACCCTGGTCAGCAAGGACATCCCGCTGCGCGTCAAGGCGGGCGCGGTGGGCCTGACAGCCGACGAATACCACGCCCAGGACGTCGTCACCTCCGGCTGGACCGGGATGACCGAGCTTGACGTGGCCGCCGAGGAGATCGACACCCTGTTCGCCGACGGCGACCTGGATCTGGCCACGGCACGGGATCTGCCGTGCCACACCGGAGTTCGGCTGCTCGGCGGAAGCTCGTCGGCACTGGGACGGGTCAACGCCGACAAACGGGTGCAACTGGTCCGCGGTGATCGCGAGGTGTTCGGCCTCCGGGGAAGGTCAGCCGAACAACGCGTCGCCCTCGATCTGCTGCAGGACGAGTCCATCGGCATCGTGTCGCTCGGCGGCAAGGCGGGTACCGGCAAGTCTGCGCTGGCGCTGTGTGCTGGCTTGGAGGCGGTCCTCGAGCGCCGCACCCAGCGCAAGGTCGTCGTCTTCCGGCCGCTCTACGCCGTCGGCGGCCAGGATCTGGGTTACCTGCCTGGCAGCGAGAGCGAGAAGATGGGGCCGTGGGCGCAGGCCGTCTTCGACACCATGGAAGGGCTCGCCAGCCCTGCGGTACTCGAAGAGGTCCTGAGCCGCGGAATGCTGGAAGTGTTGCCGCTCACCCACATTCGCGGTCGCTCGCTGCACGACTCATTCGTGATCGTCGACGAGGCGCAGTCCCTGGAGCGCAACGTGCTGCTGACGGTGCTGTCCCGGCTGGGCGCCGGATCGCGGGTGGTGCTCACCCACGACGTCGCGCAGCGCGACAACCTGCGGGTGGGCCGGCATGACGGTGTGGCGGCCGTCATCGAGAAGCTCAAGGGTCACCCGTTGTTCGCGCACATCACGCTGATGCGCAGCGAGCGTTCGCCGATCGCGGCGCTCGTCACCGAGATGCTGGAGGAGATCACCCCCGACGCGCTGCCCTGATCTGAGTGATTTCGGCGCGTTTACCCGCGTCGGAGGGCTGTCCGGCCACATCCGCCGTGACGATCCCGACGTGGTGAACTGCGCCGAGGTCAAATGCGTCGCGCTGACGTTCGACGACGGCCCCGGCCCGTACACCGACCGGCTGCTGAAGATCCTGGCCGACACCGATTCCCAGGCGACGTTCTTCCTGATCGGCAACAAGGTCGCGGCCAATCCCGAAGGCGCCAAACGCATCGCCGAAGCCGGCATGGAGATCGGCAGCCACACCTGGGAACACCCGAACATGACGGCCATTCCGCCGCAAGACATTCCCGCACAGTTCAGCAAGGCCGGCGACGCCATCGAGGCCGCCACCGGGAAGCGCCCGAAGCTGGTACGCACCGCGGGTGGACTGGTCGATGACGCGGTGCTGGCCGAGGCGGCCAAGCAGGGTCTGGCCGACATCAACTGGGACGTCATCCCGTTCGATTGGTTCAACGACGCCAATACCGCCGCCACCCGCTACATGCTGATGACTCAGATCAAGCCCGGCTCCGTGGTGCTGTTTCACGACACCTATTCCTCCACCGTCGATCTGGTGTACCAATTCATCCCGGTACTCAAGGCCAATGGCTACCACCTGGTGACCGTCAGCCATCTGCTCGGCGAGCGCGCACCGGGGTCCAGCTACGGCAGCCGCGAAAACGGGGCACCCGCAAACGTTCTCACCGACCTGCCGGCCGCCGAGATTCCCGCGCTGCCCGCCACGCCGTCGCCCGCACCGATGCCGAATTTCCCCATCACCGATATCCCCGGCGCGAACTCCGGAGGTCCCAACAACGGGGCTTGACCTGGTGATGTTTAGCCGCGGGGTCAAGGCGGCTACCCGATCTGTGGATGATCGTTCCCCAGATGGAGGAGAAGTTCATGACCAGCACGGCGCAGCACTTCGTCGGTGCGACCGCGTATGACGTCACCGGTCACAAGATCGGCAAGATCCATCAGATTTTCGTCGACGCCTACACCCACGAGCCGAAGTGGGTCACCGTCAACCATGGGCTGTTCGGCCTGTCCTCTGCGTTCGTTCCGCTCGCGGGTGCGCACTGCAACCGCAATGCCGTGACCGTCGCCGTGGACAAGGACACCATCAAGCACGCACCGAATCTGCGTGCACGCGAAGGCATCACCCCGGACGAAGAGCAGGTGCTGGTTCAGCACTATCACCTGCCGGCAGCGCCCCTGCCCGCCCCGAAGCCGCCGGAGCGGCCGGCGGCCCGGCACAGCGCGGGTATCGGTATCGCCACCGCGGCAGCCGGGATGGGCGGCACCGCCATCAACACCGCGGCACTCGGCGCCAACAACGCACAACCCGACGAATGATGCCGTGCGGCGCGCGTAGTTCGCCGCCGCGGCCAAACCCCTAGTATTTCGCGGTATGCACACCGGCACCGCGCTAGCCCTGACCGTGCTGGTGCTGATCTACGCGGTGATCTCGGGTTTGGTCAACAAGTGGTACCTGGCGCCGGCGCTGGTGTTCGTGGTCATGGGCATGATGCTCGGCCCGTTCGGGCTCGATGTCATCGCCGCCGACGACACGCACACGTTCACCACGCTGGCCCAGTTGGCCCTCACCGTCATCTTGTTCAATCAGGCGGCCTCGCTGGACCTGGTGCAGGCCATCCGTCGCGGCCATGCCACCTTCCGGCTGTTGATCGTCGGCATTCCACTGGCGTTGGTGCTGGGCACGGCGACGGCCCTGGTGCTGCTGCCTGTGCTCCCACTGTGGGAAGCGGTGTGTCTGGCCGCGGTGGTGGCGCCGACGGAGGTGGCGCTCATCGATGCGCTGCTCGAAGACCAGCGCATTCCCGAACGTGTTCGGCATGCGCTCTCGGTGGAGAGCGGATGTTACGACGGCTTCGCGCTGGCAGCCGCCCTCGCGGCGCTGGCCTTGGCGTCCGAACACTCCGACGGCGACGTCGGTCACTGGGGCTGGTTCCTGGTGCACACCGAGTTGCTCGCGGTGGTCCTCGGAGCGGCCATCGGACTGCTCGGAGGAGTGGTCGTCGTCGCCTCGTGGCGGCGCGGCTGGATGAACGACACCTGGGCGCAATTGGCCACCGTCGCAATGGCTCTGGTGTGCTTCGGACTGGCCGAACGCGTGCACGCCAGCGGGTTCGTGGCCGCCTTTGTGGGCGGTCTCGGCTTCGCCGCCGTGGCCCGTCATGCGGACACGTCGGTCCCGACCCAGGTGTCCGACGCCGCGGGCCAAGTACTCGAGCTGGTGGTCTTCGCCATCTTCGGCGGGTACGCCATGTTCATGGGCTGGCGCGAGATCGACTGGCGCACCGTGCTGTTCTGCGTCGCCGCCTTGTTGCTGGTGCGCCCGCTCGCGGTGCAACTCGCGCTGATCGGCACCGATGTCCCGATGCGCAGCCGATTGTTCGTGGGGTGGTTCGGCCCCCGCGGCATCGGCACCTTGGTGCTCGGTCTGCTGGTGCTCGGGCACGGCGGTATCCAGAACACGGCGGTCATCACCGAGGCGGTCGTGATCACCGTGACGTTGAGCCTGCTGCTGCACAGCCTGACGGCCTGGCCGGGCATCAAATTCGTCGCGCCCGACCGGCTGGCGTCAGGCGCCGTTCAGCCGTGATCCGGGTGCGAAACCCTCGGTGACCACCCGGCGGTGGGCGAACAGCCAGCCGCCGTCGGGCCCCGGTACCGTCACATCACGGTAGGTCCCCCAGTGGTCGAGGCCGCGCGTGCCGATGAACTGAAAGCACGCATAGGTTTTCGCGGTGCCGTCGGGCTGCGGCTCGATGTAGATCGAGCTCAGGTGGTGCCGGGCCGGCAGGAAGTCGGCGTCGGCGAACCGGCCCGCGGTGTCCCGGAACATCCCGAGCACGGCGTCGGGTCCGACCCACCGTCCGTCGCCGATCTCCAGGACCCCGTCGGGGGCGAACAGTTGGGACAGGCGTTCGACCTTGCCCGTGTCGGCCAGGTACTGGTAGCTGGTCAGCAGATGTGTGACCTGGACCCGGATTTCGTCGCCGAGTGTGAACGTCACGACAGAATCAGCCCGACAGCGTCGTCAGGTTCACACTCGGCAGACATCGCCTAGTCGCCTGGCTTGACCTTGGCCATCGCGAGCACGTCGAGGCGCTTGTCCAGTTCGGTCTCGGAGAGCTTGTCGCCGATGAGGCCGCGGTCGATCACCGTCTGGCGGATCGTCTTGCGTTCCTTGAGGGCTTCCTTGGCGACCTTGGCGGCCTCTTCGTAGCCGATCGCCGAGTTCAGCGGCGTCACGATGGACGGCGAGGACTCGGCCAGCTCACGCAGATGTGCCTCGTTGGCCACCAGACCGTCGATGCACTTGGCCGCGAACAGCTTCGACACATTGGTGAGCAGCGTGAACGACTCCAGCACGTTGCGCGCCATCATCGGGATGTAGACGTTCAGCTCGAACGCGCCCGACAGGCCGCCCACGGTGACGGCGGCGTCGTTGCCGATGACCTGCGCGGCCACCTGGGTAACCGCTTCCGGCAGAACCGGATTCACCTTGCCCGGCATGATCGAGCTACCCGGCTGCAGGTCCGGCAGCTGAATCTCGCCGAGACCGGTCAGCGGGCCGGAGCCCATCCAGCGCACGTCGTTGGCGATCTTGGTCAGTGACACCGCGACGGTCTTCAGTGCCCCGGACGCCTCGACGAGTCCGTCGCGGGCGGCCTGAGCCTCGAAAGAGTCCTTGGCGGTGCGCAGTTCGGCGATCCCGGTCTGGGCGACCAGCACGTCGACCACCTTGGCGCCGAAGCCCTCGGGGGCATTGAGGCCGGTGCCGACGGCGGTGCCGCCGATGGCCAGCTCACCGAGGCGGGGGAGCGTCGCCTTGACCCGCTCGATGCCGGCCTCGATCTGACGGGCGTAGCCGCCGAACTCCTGGCCCAGCGTGACCGGAACCGCGTCCATCAGGTGGGTGCGGCCGGACTTGACGGTGGTGCGCCACTGCCGAGCCTTGACGGCCAGCGACTCGTGCAGGATCTCCAGCGCCGGGATCAGGTGGCGCACAGCGGCTTCGGTGGCCGCGATGTGCGTGGCGGTGGGGAAGGTGTCATTGCTGCTCTGCGACATGTTGACGTCGTCGTTGGGGTGGATGGTCACGCCGTTGGCGGCCGCGATGGACGCGATGACCTCGTTGGCGTTCATGTTCGAGCTGGTGCCCGAGCCGGTCTGGAAGACGTCGATGGGGAACTGGTCATCGTGCAGTCCGTCGGCGATCTCACCGGCGGCGGCGATGATCGCGTCCGCCTTCTCCGCGGCGAGCAGCCCCAGGTCCTTGTTCACCTGGGCGCAAGCACCTTTGAGCAGACCCATCGCGCGGATCTGGGTCCGCTCGAGGGGGCGGAACGAGATGGGGAAGTTCTCCACCGCTCGCTGGGTCTGGGCGCGCCACAGGGCATTGATGGGCACCCGGACTTCGCCCATGGTGTCGTGCTCGATCCGGTACTCGACTGCGCTGTCGGTCATCTGGGTCCTTTTTCTCGGTGCAGGAAGGGTCAGGGAAGCGGGTGTGCTGCGGACAGGTCCCCGGTGAAGTCCACCGCGGAGTATTCGTTGAGCTTGGCGAGGCGGTGGTAGGCCTCGATCATCCGGACGGTGCCGGACTTGGACCGCATCACGATGGACTGCGTGGTGGCACCGCCGCCGGAGTACTGGACACCCTTGAGCAGGTCGCCGTCGGTGACGCCGGTGGCGGAGAAGAACACGTTCTCACCGGAGACCAGATCCTCGGTGTGCAGCACCCGGTCCAGGTCGTAGCCGCGGTCCAGCGCCTTCTGGCGCTCGTCGTCGTCGGTGGGGGCCAGGCGGGCCTGGATGGCACCACCCATACAGCGGATGGCCGCGGCGGCGATGATGCCCTCGGGGGTGCCACCGATGCCGACCAACAGGTCGGTGCCCGAACCGGGACGGCAGGCGGCGATCGCGCCGGCCACGTCACCGTCGGAGATCAGCCGGATGCGGGCACCGGCCTCGCGGACGTCGGCGATCAGCTGCGCGTGCCGGGGCCGGTCCAGGATGCAGACGGACAGATCGGCGACGCTGGAGTTCTTGACCTTGGCCACGCGCTTGATGTTCTCGGCGATGGGAGCCGTGATGTCGATGACGTCGGCGGCGTCCGGGCCGACGGCGATCTTGTGCATGTAGAACACGGCCGACGGGTCGAACATGGCGCCGCGCTCGGCGACCGCGAGCACCGAGATGGCGTTCGGCATGCCCTTGCTCATCAGCGTCGTGCCGTCCACCGGGTCGACGGCGAAATCGCATTCCGGACCGTCGCCGTTGCCGACCTCTTCGCCGTTGTAGAGCATCGGGGCGTTGTCCTTCTCGCCCTCGCCGATGACCACCACACCGCGCATCGAAACCGAGTTCACCAACTCGCGCATGGCGTCGACGGCAGCCCCGTCACCACCTTCTTTGTCGCCGCGACCCACCCAGCGACCGGCGGCCATGGCCCCGGCCTCGGTGACACGAACCAGTTCCAGTGCGAGGTTACGGTCGGGGGCCTCCCGGCGCGATGGCGTCATGGGGCAGATTCTCCCATTAGTGATCCGAAGTTTGGGAACTGGGATACTGGCTCTCATGAGTACCCCGCGGGACCCGGATACCGACACGCCGATCATGGTGCCGGTGCCAGCGCCCGCCAAGAACCGGCTGCTGCAGGACGGCCGCGACATGTTCTGGTCCATGGCCCCGTTGGTGCTGGCCTGCATCGTGCTGGCAGGCGTGCTGGGCATGTGCTCGTTCCAGCCCAGTGGCCCCGGTGTGGGACCCGCGCCCAACTACGACGCACCGGCCGCACTGAAGGCCGATGCCGCGGCGCTGAAGATCCCCGTCCGGTTGCCGGTGCTGCCGCAGGGCTGGACCGCGAACTCCGGGGGCAGGGGCGGCATCGACGGCGGTCGCGTCGACCCGGCGACCGGTCAGAAGACCCGCGCGGTCAGCTCCCGGGTGGGCTATCTGTCGCCCACCGGGATGTACCTGTCGGTGACGCAGAGCAATGCCGACGAGGAGGCGCTCATCTCGTCCCTCGACATCGACCTCGTGCCCACCGGAACGCAGGATGTGGACGGGGTGAAGTGGGTCGTCTACGAATCCGGCGAGGGCGAGCCCGCCTGGACGACGCGACTGCCTGATGGCGCGCAGCTGGCGATCACCGGAGCTGCTGGGGCCGACGAGTTCCGGGTGCTGGCGAAGGCGGTCCAGATCGCGCAGCCGCTGCCTGCCTAGTTGTCGGTCGTGGGCGCAGATTTCGCAGGCGTGGGTCGGCGATGTGCGTTCGCCCGGGCCTGGGTGATCAGCCGTTTGATCAGGCCCGGTTTCTTCGGTTCGTCATCGTCTTCGGTGCCCATGTCCATCGGGACACCCTTGTAGACCCACAGGTAGACGCTGATGGTCGTGACGATGACGATCATCACCACCGGCCCGATCACGATGCCCAGGAAACCGAACATGGTGATCCCGGCGAACACCGAGAGCAGCATCAGTGCCGAATCCAGCCTGGCTTCCTTGGGGACCAGGATGGGGCGCAGCACGTTGTCGATGTTGGTGACCACCAACAGGTGGAAGACGACGACGAAGATGCCGCCGCCGACGTTGCCGAACAACGCCAGGCCGATCCCGAACGGGATCGTGACGATGCCGCCGCCGAGTGGAATGACCGACAGGGCGGACAACAGGATCGCGAAGATGAAGAAGCCGTCGTGGAATCCGGCGACGTAGATGGAGATGGCGCCGGCCACGCCCTGGGCGAGGGCGATGACGAATTGGCCCTGGACGGTGCCGCGCACCATGGCGGCCATCTTGGCCAGGTACAGGTCGGTGACCTCTTCGCCCAAGGGGTTGAGGCGACGGATCAGCAGTCGCAGGTCCTCGCCCTTGACCAGCATCGAGATGAAGACGTAGAGGAAGATGACCGCTGCGGTGAGGCCGCCGAACAGACCGCCCGCCGCGCCCTGCAGGAATTCCAGGCCCCACTGACCGGCCCGCTGCGCGAACGTCACCACCCATTTCTGCAGCGACTCCGGGGTGATGTTGGTGCTCTGCAGGAACGGCACCTTGTCCAGTGACTCGTTGAGCAGTCGCAGCGACCGGTCGCCCAGTGAGCTCAGGTCGGTCTTGCCCACCCAGTCGGAGACACTGCGGACCATCACGCTGATCTGCACCACTCCGATGGCGACAGCGCCGGCGATCGGCACGATCACCATTACCAGCGCAGCCAGCAGGGTCAACGTGGCGGCCAGGCCGTTGCTCAGCTTCTTGCGCAGGCGTTCGTACAGCGGATCGAACAGGTAAGCCACCACCGCGGCCACCACGATCAAGATGAAATAGCCACGCAGGAAGTACGCCCCGAAGGCGATGGCGACGACGGTCGCGATCGCCAGCGCCCTCTTCTGGGTGAGGGTGAACTCGGTATCCACAGGGCTATCTCACAGGAAACGTCACGGCGCCGCGAGTTTCATGATGTGCCCCAGCAGGTCCGGGTAGCGCTTCATGTGCGATCCGCCGTTGAGGTCGAGCACCTCGCCGGTCAGCCATGACGCCTTGGTGAGGAACACGACGGCCTCGGCGATGTCCTCGGGCGTGCCGGCCCGTCCCAGCGGGGTGTTCTCCACGTACTCCTCGACGACGCCGGGAACCAGGGCCGCGCCCTCGGTCAACGGGGTGTGCACGAACCCCGGCGCGACGGCGTTCACCCGGATTCCGCGCGGTGCCAGTTCCAGCGCGGCGACCTGCGTGAGCATCGAGAGCCCGGCCTTGGCCGAGCAGTAGGCGCTCATCCCGACGGCTGGCTGGCGACCGTTGAGCGAGGAGATGGAGACCAGTGAGCCGCCGTCGTTCAGGTGCTTTCCCGCGTATTTGGCGACGATGAACGCACCGGTGAGGCAGACGTCGATGACCGCGCGGAAGTCCTCCACCGCGAGATCGACGATGAGGCCGATATTGGAGAAGCCGGCGCAGCTCACCACCGCGTCGACCGGGCCAGTCCGTTCGAAAAGTGTTGCCACCGAGGATTCATCGATGACGTCGACGGTCTCGCCGGTGTGCGGTGCCCCGAGTTCGGCGGCGCGGTCCTTGGCGCCCTCGCCATTGCGGTCGGCGATGACGACGCGGTACCCCTCGGCGGCCAGCGCCCGGGCCGACGCCCAGCCGATTCCCGAGGCGCCACCGACGATGATCGCGGTCTTGGTCATGCCTTACTCCCGTCCGGGCGAGGATCGCCCCATTTCGCTTCGATGGCTTTCCACGGGTCGGCGTAGCGCTGGCCGGTGCCGTGATACGCCGTACGGCGTTGCAGGATCTGTTTGGCCAGCGGTGCGATCAACCGCAACAGTGGGCGCTTGATACCGGCGTTCTCGGCAGTTTCGATCAGCATGTTCGACCACGAATTATGTTGGAAGTCAAGCACTTCCTGCGACCGTGTGGTGTCCATCCAGTCGGTGTTGAACCACGCGGCATCATCGCCGGGGTTGCCCTTGAGGCCGGTGGGCAGCCCGCCCACCAAGCCCAGCGCGGCGGCCATGGCCGGCGCCACGTCGCCCTGCAGCAATCGGTGCGTGGCGTCGTCGCCGCCGATCAGGAGCGTCTCGCCGGTCGCATCGGCGGTGGTGGCGGCGGCGAAAGCGCGTGCCACGTCTCGGACATCGACGGTCTGCAGGCGGCCGTCGGTGGGTAGCATGCCTTCGAAGTAGAAGTTGTCGATCTTCATGTACGAGCCAGGGTTGGCGGTCAGCACCCCGCCGAGCCGCAGGATCACCCAGTCCAGTGCGGACGACCGCACCAGCGTCTCGGCTTTGACCTTGTGGTCGCCGTAGATGTCGGCCGGGTTGACCGGGGTGTCCGCGGTGAGCACCCCGTCGACGGTGTGCGGATTGCGCGACCCGTATACGGCGATGCTGGAGGCCAACACGAAACGTGTTGGCGTGGGCAGCTTTTCGGCGGCGGCCAGCAGCGTGCCGGTGGCGCCGACGTTGACCTTCTCCGCCAACCCGCGACGCTGATAGATGAACGGCGGGATCACTGCGGCGAGGTGGATGATCGCCGACGGTGCGACATCGGCGATCAGGGCGCCGACGGCGGACGGATCGGTGAGATCGGCGAAGCGCACGGTGACGCCGACCGGAAGGGTGGCCGCGGCCTTCTGGTTCGCGGGACTGTCGAGGTCGGTGGCCACCACACGGCGGCCGTCGGCTGCGAGGCGGTGCACGGTGGCCGACCCGACGAGCCCGAAGGCGCCGGTTACCAGCACGGTGTCGGTCATGAGGCCCTCCGTCAGGGTTATTAGAACGTGTTCCAACCCTAGCGAATGGGTACCCGCGGGCTCACCGCATCCGGAGATCCAGCCGAGCGGGGCGGCGGACCAGCACGCTGGGCAGCCATTCCGGCTGGGGCGGCGCCTCCAGCCAGGCCGTGCGTTCCAGCAATTGCGTGAGAACGACGCGGGCTTCCAGCCGGGCCAGTGCCGCGCCGACGCAGAAGTGCATGCCTTTCCCGAAGGACAGGTGCGTGCGGGCGCCGGCCCGGTCGAGGCGGAAGTCGCCGGGCTGGTCGAACCGGAGAGGGTCGCGGTTGGCGGCGCCCCACAGCAACAGCAGGCGTGCACCGGCCGGCAGGTCGGTGCCGGCCAGCGTGGTATCGGTGGTGACGTGCCGGTAGTGGCCGCGGAACGGTGACTCGTAGCGCAACACCTCCTCGATGAATGTGCCGAGCAGCGAGGGGTTTTCGCGGATCTGCTGTTGCACCTGCGGGCGTGACCCGAGCAGCCAGGCCGCGCTGCCCAGCAGGGACGCCGTCGACTCGGCGCCGGCGGCGACCAGCTGGATCAGCATCATGCCGGCGGTGGTCGGGTCCAGCTCACCCGCGGCGCAGGCGAGGGCCAGCTGGCCCATCAGGTCGTCTCCGGGCGTCGTTGCCGCGCGGGTGAATCGGTCGATCAGATAGCCGCCGAGTTCCATCGCCGCGACGCCGGACGCGGCCAGCTGGTCGTCTTCGATCAGTCCGTCCAGCAACTGGGTACTGGCGTAGGCGCGCCGCACCAGGTCGTCGACGTCGTCCCCGGGCAACCCCAGCAGTTCGGCCACCACCATCATCGGCAGGCGGTTGGCGACCTGTGCCATCCAGTCGCCGTCGACGCCCGTCCAGAGCTCGTCGAAGATGCCGGTGATCACGGGTTCCAGGGTGAGCAGTCGTTTGGCGGCGAGTTTGAGCAGCACCGGTTTGCGGTGCACCGCATGCGCCGGCTCGTCTGCGGTGGCCAGCACGTGGGTGGGTTCGCCGGGCCCGTCCATGAGGAACGGGGTGACGCTGCCGTCGGGCCGGTACACCATGGTGGCGGTGAGGTTCGACGAGAAATCGGCGGTACGGGTGGTGGCCTCGGCGACCGCGTCCCACGTGGATGCCAGGAAGAAGCCGCTGTCGCCGATCTGCTGGACGGGCTGGGCCCGCAACCGGTCATACAGCGGGTACGGGGTGTCGAGCGCATCCGGTGCGAAGAAGTCTTGAGCCGCAAGCATTTTCCCAGGTTCGGTCGCGGGCGGTCCGGCGTCAATGGGGATCGGCGAAATTGATATGGGGGATACCGGCACTGCCCGTCACGGCGTCTCACCGCAGCCGGCTGACGTGCACCTTGACTGCGAAAAAATTTCCAATCTGTCTCACTATGCGATAAAGATGTACACATGTCGCCAAGGCGTGAGGACTGGTTGGTGGGCGGAGACCGTCGCGTGGCCGCCGCCGAACGGATCTACGCCGCGGCCGCCGACATGATGGGACGCGGCGGCTTCGGTGAAATCGACATCGACGCCCTGGCCGCCGTCGTGCACTGTTCGCGTGCCACCGTGTACCGGCACGCGGGCACCAAGGCGCAGATCCGCGATGCCGTACTGGCCCGGTCGGCAGCCCGCATCGTCGAGACGGTTCGCGCCGCGGTGCTCGACCGGGCCGGTGCGGATCGCGTCGTGACCGCAATCTCGGTGGCGCTGCGCGAGATTCGCGCCGACCCACTGGCCGCTACTGTGGTAGGTGCGCCCGGGGCGCGGTCACTCACCGACTCGGAGGCCGTGATGCGCTTCGCCGCCGAGTTCGCCGGGGTCGCCGACGACGATCCCGAGGCGGCGCAGTGGACTGTGCGGGTGGTGTTGGCGCTGTTGTTCTGGCCCGCTGCCGGTGCCTCGGACGAGCAGCGGTTGCTCGCGCGGTTCGTCGCACCGGGCTTCGACTAGCCCCGTCCGACACAGCGAAAGCCGATGTGGCTCATGCCGGTATCTACCATCTGTGGTCGGCGCGCCGCGGGCCGGTAGCGCATGCAGTAGCTGTCCGCGCACAGGAACGAGCCGCCCTTGATCACCCGGCGTGGTATCTGGAACTGGGGGTCGCGGCTGTCGGACGCGCAACACGGCGTGCTCACCCGGTCCGGGCCGTACCAGTCGGTGGTCCATTCCCAGACGTTGCCCGCCATGTCGAACAGGCCGTAGTCGTTGGGTTCGAAACTGCCCACCGGCTTCGTTGTCCCGTAACCGGTTTCGGGCAGGTGAGGGAACTCGCCGTGCCAATAGTTGGCCAGTCGCCGACCGGCTGGTTCCGGCTCGTCACCCCAGGTGTAGGTGGCGCCTGCCAAGCCACCGCGGGCGGCGGTCTCCCACTCGGCCTCGGTCGGCAGTGCCAAACCGGCCCAGTCCGCGTACGTCTCGGCATCCTCGAACGCGATGTGCACCACCGGATGGTGCTCGCGTCCCTTGAGTGAGGACCGCGGCCCGCGTGGATGATTCCAGCGTGCACCGGGCGTCCACACCCACCACTGACTCAGGTGCTGCAGGTCCACCGGCCCCGCGGTGCGCTGGAACACCATGGATCCCGGCACCAGGTTCTGTGGCGGGGCACCGGGAAAGTCGGCGGGATCGATCGGGCGCTCGGCGACCGTGACGTAGCCGGTCTCCGAGACGAACCGAGCGTAGTCGGCGTTGGTCACCTGATGGGGCTGGATCCAGAAGCCGTCCACGGTGACGTCGCGCGCGGGGGCCTCCTCCGGATAGTGCTCATCCGAACCGAGCCTGGCGGCCTGTCCTGGGATCCAAACCAGTCCGGGGTGGGTCATGCCGACACCGCCGCGCTGACGGTCGGGAAGTACCGGCCTTCGCTCTCCACCTGCTGCCACCACGGCCAGCGCTGGGCGGTTTCATGCAAGGCCTCTTGCAGTGCCGCGTAGATGACGCGTATCCCGGCCAGTTCGGTCTCGGCGTCGCGCAGGCCGTTCAGCATCGTCGACGTGAGCACCGGCTGCGCGGACAGGTCCCACACCAGGACCGCGGGTGCTGGCGAGCATTCACTCACCATGCCGCGGATGCCGTCGACGTTGGGCCGCAGGTTGGCCGTGTACAGGCCCAGCCGAGTCCGGACGACCAACGGGTCGGCCGGCTCGGCCAGGACGTTCTCGGGTCCTTCCACCCACAGCTCGTGCTGACTGACGAGCTGCGCCACATGCGCGCGGTTGAGTTCGCGCAGAACCGAATACAGCGTCAGTACTACGCCCGCCGCCACCGCAGGCAGCAGCCCCACAGTCAGGGCTGTCGCGGCGACGACAGCGGCCAGGGCGAACTCGTGTCGCTCGAAACGGTACAGCTGACTCAGCGCGTCGACGTCGATCAGCCCGAGCACCGCCACGAACACCATGGCACCGAGAATCGCTTGCGGCAGTTCGCTCAAGACCGGTGCCAGTGCGACGGCGACCAGGACGGCCAGCGCCGCGGTCACCAGGCCGGAAACCTGGCTTTTCGCACCGGCTTTCAGATTCACGCCGGTCTGGGAGAACCCACCTGCCGGCGGCAGCGAATGGGTCAACGCCCCCAAGATCGCGGCGAATCCGGTGGCGCTGATCTCGCGGTTGGGATCGACCGCGGGTTCATCGGGCCGCCGGACACTGCTCGCAACGGCAAGTGTCTCCAGGAAGGCCATCAGCGCGATCGCCAGCGCCCCGGGGACCAGGTCGGGGATGTGCTGCAGCGACGGCAAGGTAGGCACTGGAATTCCCTGCGCTACTTGGGGTATCAAGGCGACGCCGTGTTGAGGGAGGCCGGCGTAGGCCGCAAGCAGTATGCCCGCCGCCACCACGATCAGCGGTCCGGGGATTCGCGGCGTCCACCTCGACATTGCCAGCAGCACCGCGATGGCCGCCACCGACAGGCCGATCGTCACCGCGTTCGCGTGACTCAGCTCGGCGAAGGCCGAACGAAGCAGCCCAAAGAACCCGTCCTCCTTGGGGTCGGGCGGTACCCCGAGAAGTTTCGGCAGCTGGCTCGCCGCAACCGTCAGGCCGACTCCGACCTTGATCCCCAGTAGTGTTGCCTGATTGACGTTTTCGATGATCGACCCGAGATGCAGGAACCGCGCGACGAGCAGAAAGATACCCACCAGGAAAGTCAAGGTCACCAGTCGCGCCTCGGCGTCCGGTGAGCCGATGACCGCACCCGCACTCAACAGGGCAGATGCGCTCAGGGTGGCGATGGTCGACGTGGTGGTGACACTGGCCGTCCGCGAGCCGCCGAGGAACGCGTAGACGATGAGCGGCACCATGCAGGTGTACAGGCCGACCTGCACCGGCATTCCCGCGACGGTGGCGTAGGCCATCGCCTGAGGGATGACGACGGCACCGGTCGCCAGACCGGCCAGCACATCAGCGCGGAGCCACGCACGCTGGTACGGGAGGATCGCCGGGATCTGCGTCAACCGGCTAACCACTGAAGACGGTGGCCCAGTCGTTGCGGATGCTGGCCACTGTCCAGCCGTCCTCGGCCGCCAGCGCCAAGGCTTTCTCCGCGCCCGCGGTGTAGTCGAACTCCCGCTCGGCGTCGTCGTGATTGATCAGCAGTCGAAACCCGTTGGTGTACTGCAACATCTCGATGTCGCCGTTGGAGTTGCCCGCCGCGAAGATCGGCCGCCGGCCGATCCTGCCCCAGATCCGCACCGGCTTGACGGGGCCGTCATTGAGGAATTCCGGCTGTGCGGTCGTGACCAGATTGCCGTCTGTGAAGGTGACGCCCACGGAGCTGCCGACGACACGTTCCGGCGGGATCCCGTACAGGGCAGTGGTGACCGGCCGCATGAAGTCGCGCCCGCCGCCCGACACGATGTAGCAGGTGAAGCCGTTGGCTTCCAGGTAACGCAGCAACTCGACCATCGGTGCGTATCCGCACGCGGTGTACGGCCGGCTCAGCGTCGGATGCGTCGCCTCGGCGAAGAATGCCGTCACCCGCGCCGCGTGTTCTTCGACGGTCAATCCCTGGTAGGCCGAAAGAATTCCTCCGGCAAGGATTTTCAGGGCGGAATCATCGCCGTTGTAGTGCTTGGTGACGGCGTCGCCGAACCAAGCCAGGTCACCGGCGGCCGCTGCCGCATAGGGCTGCTTGGCGGCCAGGGCAGGGTCTTCGGCGGCCTGGGCGGCCAGCCGCCGGACCAGGAAGTCCAGCTGGATGTACGCCGGCTTCTCCACCCACAGCGTGCCGTCGTTGTCGAAGACCGCCACCCGCTCCTCGACAGGCAGGTCCGCTGCCCGGTCCACGAAATCGATGATCGCCGATTTCGTGGGGCCGTCCGTCCAACTTGCAAGTTCAGCCACGCTCAGCCCCCACGGGTGGCGAGGAACTTCTCCAGCTCCTCGACCGCGTTGTTGATGGTGAACGAGGCGGGCTCCTGACGCGGCGGGAACTCCTTGAAGGTCTCCAGGAACCGATTGACCAGCGCCGAACCGTAGAACATGAGATACAGGCGGTCGATCACCCAGTCCCAGTAGGTATTCGACGTGACATCGGCCCGCTCGAACGGATCGGTGCGCAGATTGAACAGCTTGGGCGCCCGCAGTTTGGTGAACGGCTCGAACCACAGCTGCAGCGTGCCCTGGCAGCGCTGCTCCATGAACACGATCTTCCAGTTGTCCACCCGAATGCCCAGCACGTCGCAATCGTCGGAGAAATAGATCATCCCGCGCCGGGGGCTCTCTGCTACCTCGCCGGTGAGGAACGGCAGCAGGTTGTAGCCGTCGATGTGCACCTTGTAGGTGGTGTCACCGATCGTGTGGCCGGCCTTGAGTTTGTCGACGATATCCGTGTCTCCCGCCGCGGCAAGGAAGGTGGGCAGCCAGTCATGGTGCTGCACAATGCCATTGGATACCGAACGCGGCTTGATCTTTCCGGTCCAGCGGATCATCTCGGGGATACGGAAGGCGCCCTCCCAGTTGGTCGCCTTCTCGCTACGGAACGGCGTCGTCGCCCCGTCCGGCCAGCTGTTGGCGTGCGGCCCGTTGTCGGTGGAGTAGATGACGATCGTGTCCTCGGCGATGCCGAGTTCGTCGACCAGGTCCAGCAGCGTGCCGACATTGCGGTCGTGGTCGATCATCGTGTCGTGGTACGGCGACTGCCAGCGGCCGGCCTGGCCCTTGCTCTCCGGTTTGGTGTGGGTGCGAAAGTGCATGTGGGTGAAGTTCATCCACACGAAGAACGGAGTTTCGGCTTCGTGCTGCCGCTTGATGAAGTCGACGGCCACCGCGGTCGTCTCGTCGTCGACGGTCTCCATCCGTAGCTTGGTCAGCGGCCCGGTGTCCTCGATGCGTTGTTTGCCCACCGGGCCGTAGCGCTCGTCGACTTCGCTGTTGTCCTCGTCGGTGGCCCAGGAGTGGATCACCCCGCGCGGCAGCAGTGCCTTGCGGAGCAGCGGGGCTTCCTCTTCGGTGGGGTAGTCCTCGTGCTCCGGCTCCTCCTCCGCGTTGAGGTGATAGAGATTGCCGAAGAATTCGTCGAACCCGTGCACGGTCGGCAGGTACTTGTTCAGGTCGCCCAGGTGGTTCTTGCCGAATTGCCCTGTCGCATAACCGAGTGGCTTGAGCAGCTCGGCGATCGTGGGGTCTTCCTTCTGCAGCCCGATATCGACACCGGGCATCCCGACCTTGCTCATCCCGGTGCGGTACACACTCTGGCCGGTGATGAATGATGACCGGCCCGCAGTGCAGCTCTGTTCACCGTAGGAATCGGTGAACAACATGCCCTCGTCGGCGATCCGGTCGATGTTGGGCGTGAAGTAGCCCATCATGCCGCGGCTGTAACAACTCAGGTTCGAGATGCCGATGTCGTCGCCCCAGATGACGAGGATATTCGGCTTGGACTCAGGCATGCGCGGTCCTCATCTTCACTTGTGATTCCGGCGGAAGTCGCGGTCTGACCCTAATCCTTCGCGAGGAACTTGTGCAGCTTCTCGACGGCTTGATCCACGCTGAAACTGGCCGGTGGGTGCCGCGGCGGGAACTCCTTGAAGGTCTCGAGGAACATCGTGGCCATCGCGGTCATATAGAAAATGAAGTAGTCGTGATGCAGCAGCCAGTCATAGTACGTATTCGAGGTGATGGGCGCGTACTCGAACGGATCTGTGCGCAGGTTGAACAGCAGGGGCACCCGCAGTGTGGTGAACGGCTCGGCCCAGATGCGCAGTGTGCCTTGGCAACGCTGTTCCATGAACACCGCCTTCCAGTTCTCGAATCGCATCGCCAGCAGATCGGCGTCGTCGGAGAAATAGAAGAACCCGCGCCGCGGGCTGGTCTCGACCTCGCCGGTCAGGTACGGCAGCAGGTTGAAGCCGTCGATGTGCACCTTGTATTCGGTGTCGCCGTCGGCGCCGGCCTTGTGACCCGTCTTGAGCTTCTCGATGACCTCGGGCTCCCCGGCGGCGGCCAGCAACGTAGGCAACCAGTCGTGGTGCTGGATGATCTCGTTGGATACCGAGCCGGCCTCGATCTTGCCGGGCCAGCGGATCAGCTCCGGTACCCGGAAGGCGCCTTCCCAGTTGGTGTCCTTTTCGCTGCGGAACGGCGTGGTGCCTGCGTCGGGCCAGCTGTTGCGGTGCGGACCGTTGTCGGTGGAGTAGATGACGATGGTGTCCTCGGTGATGCCGAGTTCGTCCAGGCAGTCCAGCAGCTGGCCGACGTTGCGGTCGTGGTCGATCATCGAGTCGTGGTAGGCCGACTGCCACAGCCCGGCCTGTCCGCGGCTCTCGGGTTTGGTGTGGGTGTACAGGTGCATGTGGGTGGTGTTCATCCACACGAAGAACGGGGTGTCCGCCGCGGCCTGGCGCTTGATGTAGTCGATGCATGCACCGGTGGTGTCGTCGTCGATCGTTTCCATCCGCTTGGTGTCCAGCGGGCCGGTGTCCTCGATGGTCTGCTTGCCGACCGGACCGAACTTCGGATCGTCGGGTTCGGTGGACACATCCGTGGTCGCCTTGCACCTGAGCACACCGCGGGGCAGCGCGAAGTCGTGCAGCTTGGGGAACTGGTCGGCGTGCGGATAGTCGAACTGCTCGGGTTCTTCTTCGGCGTTCAGGTGGTACAGGTTGCCGTAGAACTCGTCGAAGCCGTGCACCGTCGGCAGATGTTTGTTCTTGTCGCCGAAGTGGTTCTTACCGAACTGCCCGGTGGCGTAGCCGAGCGGTTTGAGCAGTTCGGCGATGGTGGGATCTTCAGCGGCCCAACCGATATCGGCGCCAGGCACGCCGACTTTGCTCATCCCGGTGCGGTACACACTTTGTCCGCTGATGAAGGCGGCGCGGCCGGCGGTGCAGCTTTGCTCACCGTAGGAGTCGGTGAACCGCATGCCCTCTTTGGCGATGCGGTCGATGTTCGGCGTGCGGTAGCCCATCAGACCGTCGCTATAGCAACTGAGGTTGCTGATCCCGATGTCGTCGCCCCAGATCACCAGGATGTTGGGCTTGCCGTTGGGCATTTCGTACTCCTTCGTCGCAGAAGAGCGGTACTGAGTTCACCGTAGTTGGCCGTGGGCGGGTACGTCACGGGTCCGCGAGATGGTTGATTCCATTTTGGTCGCGCACGCTCATTGGCGGTGCCACCGAATCGACGCGCGCCGGGTACTCGCGGCCGCCGTCGGTCAGTGCAGCGTGCCCACGCTGCGCTGGATCCTGGGCGCTGGTAAACCGGCGGTGGTAGGTGCGGTTTGTCCGACCGCGGCGCGGTGCCGTACCCTGGAGTCCAAGTTTCCCCGGCACTGTAGACGCTGAGCGGGAAACCAGAGGCCGGGACGCTACAGCGTCGCCGGCCTCGTCCAGTTTTTGGGCCTGGCACCAAGAGGACTTCGCCGCGACGGGGTGGCTCGCCGCAAGCAGGAGAACAGCGGCCTGACACTCATCCCCGGAGAGATTGCTGCTGGTCCTGCCTGGTTGCGCCCGGCACACCGCTCCGCCGGGAGTTGGGCACTGAATCTGTGATGTCGCCGTGAAAGTGGTTCGCCCGGGGCATAATTCGCCCGCATGGAATCACACGCCGATCGAGATGTCGCGCCCGTTGATACCGATGACCGGGGGACGTTGTCCCGCCGGCGTGCGCTGGGTGGCTTGGCAGCCCTCGGTTTTGGTGCCGTCGCGACGACAGCGTTGGTGTCGGGCTGCGATGACAAGGGAGCGCAGTCCACGTCATCGGGTGGGGGAGGTGCACTCACCACCGATGCGAATCCGAAGTCGGCAAGTGATGCGACCAAAGCCGCGAACAAGACGTTGCTCGACACGCTGCCGTTCAATGACAAGGCCGACTTCGAGGATGCCAAGCGCGGACTGATCGCGCGGCCGGAGACCTGACCATCAAGAACGCCAACGGCGATGTCATCTGGGACCTGGAGCAGTACAAGACCTACATCAGCGATGGCAAGGCTGCACCCGACACGGTCAACCCGAGCCTGTGGCGCAATGCCCAGTTGTGCATGGAGTACGGCCTGTTCGAGGTGTTGGCGGACAAGATCTATCAGGTCCGTGGATTTGATCTCTCCAACGTGACCTTCATCAAGGGCAACACCGGCTGGATCGTGATGGACACGGCCATCTCGCCCGAGTGCGCGAAAGCGGCGCTGGATCTCGCCAACCAGAAGCTCGGAGCGCGACCCGTGGTCGCCGTCATCCACAGTCACTCGCACGTGGACCACTACGGCGGCGTACGCGGCATTGTGAACCAGGCCGACGTCGATTCGGGCAAGGTGAAAGTCATTGCCCCGCAAGCCTTCGTCGAAGATGCGGTAAGTGAGAACGTCATTGCCGGCAATGCGATGGGCCGACGTGCCGTGTTCATGTACGGCGCGCTCCTGCCGCGAAATCCGCAGGGCGGCGTCAACGGAGGCCTCGGCATGACGGTGTCGACCGGACTTCCCACCTTGGTGATCCCCACCGATATCGTCAGCACCACGGGCACGAAGATGACCATCGACGGTGTCGACCTGGAGTTCCAGATGACACCGGGCACCGAGGCGCCCACCGAGATGAACACCTTCTTCCCGCAGCTCAAAGCCATGTGGATGGCAGAGAACACGACCAACACCATGCACAACCTGCTCACGTTGCGTGGTGCGCAGGTGCGCGACGCCCGCATCTGGGCGAAGTTCCTCAACGACACCATCAACACCTACGGCCCGAACACCGAGGTGAAGTTCCAGAGTCACCACTGGCCGATGTGGGGCAACCAAGATCATCGACTACTGGAAGAAGCAGCGTGACATGTACAAGTACATTCACGACCAGTCGGTGCGGTTGATGAATGAGGGTCTTGTCGGGTCTGAGATCGCAGAAGAAATCCGGATGCCGCCCGAACTGAACAACTTCTGGCCGGATCGCGGCTACTACGGCACCCTCAAACACAATTCACGCGCGGTCTATCAGCGCTACATGGGCTGGTATGACGGCAACCCGTCCGATCTGGACGACCTGCCGCCGGTCGAATCGGCCAAGAAGTACGTCGAGTACATGGGCGGTGAGGGCGCGATCCTGGACAAGGCCAAGAAGGACATCGACGCGGGGAACTACCGCTGGGCGGCCATGGTGCTCAAACACGTGGTGTTCGCCAACCCGCAGAGCGTCAACGGAAAGAACCTGCTGGCCGACGCCTACGAGCAGATGGGTTATCAGGCCGAGTCCGGTCCGTGGCGCTCGGTGTACCTGCAGGGCGCGTACGAGCTGCGCAACGGCGTGCCGTCCGCCGGTGGCACCGATGTGGCCAGCCCCGACACTATCAACGCGATGCCGCCGGAGATGATGTTCGACTACCTCGGTGTCCGACTCAACGGCCCCAAGGCCGGCGGTAAGAACCTCAAGCTGAACGTGACGTTCGATGACCTGAACAAGGACTACACGTTGGTCGTGGAAAACGGCGTGCTGAACTACGAGCCGGGCAAGGTCCCCGATGCCAACGCGAGTCTGAAGCTCAGCAAGGCCACCATGAACGAGATTCAGCTGGGTAAGCTGAAACTGAACGACGGCATCGACCAGAAAAAGGTTGCCCTCGAAGGTGATCGGCAGTCTGTCGACGAATTCGTCGGGCTGCTGGACACTTTCCCGTTCTGGTTTAACATCGTCACGCCGTAGGCGGGCGCAACAGCCGGGGTCACGCCGTAGGCGGGCGCAACAGCCGGGGTCACGCCGTAGGCGGGCGCCGAATCAGGCGATCGCCGGCTGCCTGGCGGCTTGGCTCTCCATCTGCTTGAACAGATCGGTGTAGTACGACAGGCATTCGTCGGTGGCCTGCTCGGTGGTGAACAGCGGCTGGTAGCCGAGGTCGCGCTGAGCCTTGGCCACGGAGAAGTAGTTGTTCAGGTAAAGCCGTTCCACCGCAAGGGGTTCGATCAGCGGCTCGGGCAGCGCAAACTTGAAGTGCAGCCACTGCCACGCCATCATCGCCTTGTGCACCAGCCGGCCGGACACCCGGAAGGTGGGCAGCGGGCGGCCACACGCGGCGAGCACCGGGCGGGCGAACTCGAACATGTTGAGCGGTTCGGCGTCGTTGATGAAGTAGGCCTGCCCGGGCGCGGTGCCGCCGGGCACCAGGTGCTGTCCGGCCAGGATGAAACCGTGAATCAGGTTGTGCACGTAGGAGTTGTCGAGCTTGATGTCCTTATTGCCGACGAGCACCTTGACGTGTCCGGCGAGCACGTTCTCGAAAACCTTGCGGAACATCGTCTGATCACCGCGGCCCCAGATGCCGCTGGGCCGGATGGAACAGGTGAGCATGCCCTGCTTACCGTTCTCGGAGAGCACGAACTTCTCGGCCACCACCTTGGTCTCGGTGTACAGGTCGTTGAACCGCTTCGTGTAGGGCATGGTCTCGTCACCGTTGACGATGTCCTGGCCGCCCATCACCACACTGTTGGACGCCGTGTAGACGAACCGCTGCACGCCGGCGGCCTGCCCGGCGTGCACCAGGTTCTTGGTGCCCTCCACGTTCACCGAGAAGCTGCGTTGCCGGTATTCCTCGGTGACCGAGGCGCCGCCCATCAGGTCGATGATGGCCGCGGTGTGGATGACGGTGTCGATGCCGTCCACGGCCTTCGTGACGTCGTCGGTGTTGGTGATGTCACCGACGAGGGTCCGCAGCTTCGGATGCTCTGGCAGCGGAGAGGGCACGCGGTCGAAGGAGCGCACCTCGTGGCCGCGCTCAAGCAGTGTGGTCACCAGGTTGGCGCCGACGAAGCCGGAGCCCCCGGTCACCAGAACGCGGCCCAGTTCGGTCGTCAGTGATGCGTCACCCATGTCGAGAGCATAAATGAAACGTGTTCCAGTTTTAAAGTCCGCCATGAAGGTCGGACCCGACTGGTTGCGCAATCAATCTTCGTCGGCGGCGCTTGAGTCCAGTGCGTCCTCGACCCGTTTGCGCGCGCCGGCCAGGTGCTCTTCGCACCGTTTGGCCAGCTCCTCGCCTCTTTCCCAGAGCTTGAGCGAGGCATCCAGGTCGAGCCCGCCCTGTTCCAGCGTGCGCACCACCTCGACCAGTTCGTCGCGTGCCTCTTCGTACCCCAATTGACTAATGGGCTTCATCTGATCCCTCGCTGATGGTGATGACGGCGCCGTCGGCGACGCGTACCCGCAGCCGGGTGCCCGCCGGGGCGTCGGTGATGGACCGCAGGACAGGCGTCTGCTCGGTCAGTAGCTGCACCACGGCGTACCCGCGGGCCAGCGTGGCGGCCGGTCCGAGCGTCCACAATCGCGCCGTCAGGTGCTCGAGGCGGTCGCTCTCGCCCGCGAGCAGTCGGTTGACGTCGCGGCGCGCGGTGCCGCGCGCCCGTGCCACCTCGTCGGCGCGGGCATCCAACGCCAGCAAGGGCTGCGCCAGCACCGGCCGGCTGCGCAACTGCTCGATGAGGCGCTGCTCGCGGTGCACCCAGTGCCGCAGTGAGTGCGCACCGCGACGGCGCAGATCGCTCACCAAGGCCTGTTCGGCGGCCGCGTCGGGCACCACCCGCTTGGCAGCGTCGGTCGGGGTGGCGGCGCGCACATCGGCGACGAGGTCGCACAGCGGGTTGTCCGGTTCGTGTCCGACCGCGCTGATCACCGGGGTGGTGCATGCCGCGATGGCCCTGCATAGGGTCTCGTCGGAGAACGGCAGAAGGTCTTCCACGCTGCCGCCGCCGCGGGCCAGCACGATGACGTCGACGTCCGGGTCGCCGTCCAGTGCCTTGAGCTCCTCGACGATCTGGGCGACGGCGTTGGGGCCTTGCACTGCGGTGTTGCGCACCGCGAACCGCACCGCGGGCCAGCGCGCGGCCGCGACCGCGACCACGTCGTGCTCGGCTGCTGAGGCGCGCCCGGTGATGAGCCCAATGGTGCTGGGCAGGAAAGGAATCGGACGTTTGAGGCGTGGATCGAACAGCCCTTCGGCCTCGAGCAGCCGGCGCAGCCGATCGATGCGCGCCAGCAGCTCGCCGATGCCGACGGCGCGAATGTCGGTGACCCGCAGCGAGAAGGTGCCGCGGCCGGTGTAGAACGCCGGCTTGCCGTAGACGATGACCTGGGTGCCCTCGGCAAGTTTCACCGGTGCATTCACCACCAGCTCCCGCGAACAGGTGATGCTCAGCGACATGTCGGCGGCGGGATCGCGCAACACGATGAAGACGGTGCCCGAACCCGGGCGCATGGTCAGCTGGGCAATCTGACCCTCGACCCACACCGTGCCGAGCCGGTCGATCCATTTGGCCACCCGGGTGGCCACCGCGCGGACCGGCCAGGGGTTCTCCGGTGACTGGCCGGGATCGCTCACTTGGCCGTCGCGCGGGTGATCCTGTTGGCGAGCAGCGTCTGGAACGGGGCCCGGGCCTTGGTGGTCTCCTCGTAGGCGAGCAGGGACTCCAGGTCGTCGACCTTCAGGGAGGTCAGCCGCGCCCGCAGCTGCGCCAGCGTCAGCGCGTCGTACCCGAGGTCGGCGACGACGGACGGGCCCGAACCGTTGCTGCTCGGTGCGGTCTTCTCGGCGGCACGTTCGGGCTCGCCTTCGCTGTAGAGGGCGAAGCGGCCTTCGGTGTTTCGGCTGACCGGGATGTCGATGGGCTCGTCACCGGTATCGGGCAGGTCCTCGTCGAAGGTCGCCCATTCGGGCTGCTCATCCTTCGGCGGGAACAGCTCCCCCAACGTCTCGTCGCCGCGGATCACCAGATCGGCCACGTCCTGCTGCATTTTCATGACCAGATGTGCGACCTGACTGGCCACCGTCATCGGATACGCGAGGATCGTCTGCGGGAGCTTGCGGGTCTCATCCAGGGCGGTCACCGCTACACCCACCAGCAGTCGGACCCCGTACGGTGCTGTCGACATGGGTGTCAGCCTACGGCTGGCCCGGTACGGGGGCGGGTCAGTACCCTGAAGGAATGCCGCCAACAGTCAATATGGGTATTCCGGGCGCCACGAGTTCGGTGACCTCGGGCGTGGCCGGCAAACGTGTGCTCCTGGCTGAACCGCGCGGTTACTGCGCAGGCGTGGACCGTGCCGTCGAAACCGTCGAACGGGCGCTGGAAAAGCACGGCGCGCCGATCTACGTGCGCCACGAGATCGTGCACAACCGCTACGTCGTCGACACGCTGGCCAAGGCGGGTGCCATTTTCGTCGAGCAGACCGACGAGGTGCCCGAAGGCGCCATCGTGGTGTTCTCCGCGCACGGTGTCGCGCCGACCGTCCACGTCGAGGCCGCCGCCCGCAATCTGAAGACCATCGACGCCACCTGCCCGCTGGTGACCAAGGTGCACAACGAGGCCAAACGGTTCGCCCGCGACGACTACGACATCCTGCTGGTCGGCCACGAGGGCCACGAAGAGGTCGTCGGCACCGCCGGTGAGGCCCCCGACCACGTGCAGGTGGTCGACAATCCCGACGCGGTCGACAAAGTCACCGTGCGCGACCCCAACAAGGTCATCTGGCTGTCCCAGACCACACTGAGCGTCGACGAGACCATGGAGACGGTGCGCCGCCTGCGGGAGAAGTTCCCGACGCTGCAGGATCCGCCCAGCGACGACATCTGCTACGCCACCCAGAACCGCCAGGTCGCGGTCAAGGCGATGGCCCCCGAATGTGAGCTCGTGATCGTCGTCGGGTCGAAGAACTCGTCGAACTCGGTGCGCCTGGTCGAGGTGGCACTGAACGCCGGGTCGCAGAACGCTTACCTGGTGGACTACGCCGACGACATCGACCCGGCGTGGTTCTCCGGTGTGACGACCATCGGTGTGACGTCCGGCGCGTCGGTACCCGAGATCCTGGTTCGTGGCGTGCTGGACCGGTTGGCCGAATACGGCTACGGCACCGTCCAGCCGGTCACCACCGCGAACGAGACGCTGGTGTTCACGCTGCCGCGCGAGATCCGTCCGCCGCGTTCGTAGCGGTCTTCTAGCGGTCGCCGTCCCAGCCGTCGTCATCGCGACTGTGTGAGGTGCGCGGTCGCGGATCTTCGTCGCTGCTGCGATAACGCACCCGCGACACCGGATGGTGGTTGGAGGCGGCCGGCGGGCGCTGCCGCTCTTCATACCGCGCATCCCGCGGGTCGCGGCCGTAACGCTCGTAAGCGTCCTGACCCTCGGGGCGGCGTGGCCGCTCGTAATAGTCGGTCGGCTCATAGGGGTTCGGCGCGCTGCGGCGCGCCTCCCGGCTCGGCGGACGGGGACGACGCGGCTGGCGGGCCGGATCGACCGGCGGCTCACCTTCACGGCGGCTGCGGGCCGGACGCTCGCGCGCGGCCATCCGTTCGCGGCGGTCCGCGGCGGCCGCCGAGGCGGCGATGTCGTTCTCCGGCGGCCGGGTGTGCCGCGACCGCGACGGTTCAGCCGGGCGTCCACTGCGCCGGGGCGACGACGCCGTGGCGTCCCGGGCGGGCCTGCGGGCGGAACTGCGACGCGGCGGGGCCTCGTCGGCCTGTTCCGCGTCATCGGCGACCGAGGTCTGCGCGAAGCGCCGGGCCACCCGACGTGCGGGAGCGTCCGACGCCGCAGCGGCGGCAACATGCGTGGCCGGCTTGTCCGGCCACAGGCTCTTGTTCGATGCGTGCAGGTACCAGCGCATCATCCCGACAATAAGTACGGCCGCCGAGGTGAAGAACATCAGCGGGAACCGCTCGATCAGCGGATAGCCGCAGTTGATCAAGATGTCCTTGATGCCGCCGATCTCCGCGCTGTGGAACAGGAAGTAGGCACTCGGCACGGCGACGAACAGGATGAGCGGCGGTTGGATGACGGCGGTGAACACCGAGGACTGTCGCACTGCCAGCACGGCCAGCAGGCAACCCAACACGTAGCACGTCGCGAACACCGCGCCGAGCTCCTTGTTGCCGGTACCGGCGTCGAAGGCGATACCGATGGCGGTGAAGATCACCGCAATCACCACGGCGCTCCACCACGGTAACCCCGGAACGCGGGGGAGCGCGGAGCGGTCAACCACCGCATCCGTCTGCTCTGCGGGCTGACCTGACACATGTTGACCGTACCGGCTCAGGCTGGCGGCGTGCGGCCAGCACGCTGTGGCGAGCCGCATACCGTTCATCTCCTAGACTCTGGAGTCCGTGAGCTTGAACCTGGGAATCGTCGGTCTACCGAACGTGGGAAAGTCGACGCTGTTCAATGCGTTGACCCGCAATGACGTGCTGGCCGCCAACTACCCGTTCGCGACAATCGAACCGAACGAAGGCGTCGTCGCGCTGCCCGACCCGCGGTTGGACGCGCTGGCCAAGGTGTTCGGCTCCGAGAAGATCGTGCCGGCGCCGGTGACCTTCGTCGATATCGCCGGCATCGTCAAAGGCGCGTCTGAGGGCGCCGGGCTGGGCAACAAGTTCCTGGCCAACATCCGCGAGTGCGACGCCATCTGCCAGGTGGTCCGGGCGTTCGCCGACGACGATGTGATCCATGTCGACGGCCGGGTGGATCCGCGCTCGGACATCGAGGTCATCGAGACGGAGCTGATCCTGGCCGATATGCAGACGCTGGAGAAGGCGCTGCCGCGGCTGGAGAAGGAAGCGCGCACCAACAAGGACCGTAAAGCGGTGCTGGACGCGGCGGTGGCGGCGCAGGCGGTGTTGGACTCGGGCAAGACGCTCTTTTCGGCCGGGGTGGATGTGTCGCTGCTGCGCGAGCTGAATCTGATGACGACGAAGCCGTTCCTGTACGTGTTCAACGCCGACGAGGCGGTGCTGACCGATGCGGCCAAGCAGGCCGAGTTGCGCGAGTTGGTCGCCCCGGCCGACGCGGTGTTCCTGGACGCCAAGATCGAGTCGGAACTGATCGAGCTCGACGAGGAGTCGGCCGCTGAGCTGCTGGAGTCGATCGGTCAGACCGAGCGCGGCCTGGATGCGTTGGCGCGGGCCGGTTTTCACACCCTGAACCTGCAGACCTACCTGACCGCCGGGCCGAAAGAGGCCCGCGCGTGGACGATTCACCGCGGGGACACCGCGCCCAAGGCGGCCGGGGTGATCCACACCGACTTCGAGAAGGGCTTCATCAAGGCCGAGATCGTGTCCTTCGACGACCTTGTCGAGGCGGGCTCGATGGCCGCGGCGAAATCTGCCGGCAAGGTCCGGATCGAGGGCAAGGATTACGTCATGGCCGACGGGGATGTCGTGGAGTTCCGCTTCAACGTTTAGTTCGATGTCGATCGCAATGTCGGGCTGACAGCCTTCACACCGGATATATATCGATGACGAAGCTGTCAGGCCGACATTGCGGACGGTCTCAGATTTCTCGCAGACCGCGCAGTGTCCGCGTCAGCAGTTCACGCCGGTCATGGATCGTCATCGAATCGTCTGGTGCGTGCACTCGTACATGCCCCTTGGTCACCAGATCGCCCACCAGAAATCGTGTCGCACCGAGCGGCAGGGACACCGCGGCGGCGACCTCCGCGACCGACGGGCCGGTCCCGCACAACGTCAGGATCTGGCCCCGCACATCATGTTTGGGCCAGCGCGGCGCCATCTCTGCACTGTCGATGACGTCGACGCGTGCGTCCAGTGGCAGTTCGACGACAGAGTCGGTGCGGCCTGCCGTCAACGCGTACGGCCGCACCATGCTCGCCGTGGCGACGGCTTGCGATTCTGTGCCGATGTCCTCCGGCACGATGTGTGGCGCCGGGAGACTCTGCAGGAACGTCAAGGCAGCGTCCGCGTGCATCGATGCGCGCAACTCGCTGGAGACGACCTTCAATACGGTGCGGTCGGTGTCGATGACGAAGGTGGTGCGCCGGACCGGCATCAGCCGGGCGAGCAGGCCGCGACGACGGCTGTGCTGACGGTTCTTGGGCGGCATGGACCTGCGCAACTTCGTCAGCCGGCCGCGGCGCACTCCGAACAGCTCCGACACCACGCCGTCCGGGTCGGACAGCAGCGGATAGTCGAACGATCGCTGCTGGGCGAAGTGGGCCTGCCTGTCGACGGCGTCGGTACTGATGCCCACTCGCTGGGTGCGGATTTTGGCGAATTCGTCGCCCAGGTCCCGAAAATGACACGCCTGGGCGGTGCATATCGGTGAGGATGCCAACGGGAAGAAGAACAGGACGACCGGGCCCCGGGTGAGCAGCGTCGACAGTGTTCGAGGGCGACCTGTGTGATCGAGCAGCGTGAAGTCAGGCGCCGTGTCGCCCTCGATCATGGGCAAAGGGTAACGGAGGGCCGCCGACTGCACCCATGAATCGCCGCGGGGGTCCTGACGTGCAGGTATTGTGGCCGGAAGGCCCGATGGTCAGCGAGTAGTTGGCACTGGCGTCAGGAGCGTGTGGATCGTGGCAGACAAGACGAGGTCGGTGAAGCCGTCGCCCGGTGCGACGGCCGCGTCCGCGCGTCCCGCCCACGATCTGATCGTCGCTGGTCAGACACCACTCCGACGGTTCGTCGCGGAGAGTTGGCAGCGCAGCCTGGCGACCGGTGTCGACCCCGACAGCGGCGCCCGGGAGGCAGCCGCGGCCGCGCGGCTTTCCGAACTGCGGAAAGGTCACCCGCTGGCGGCGGCGCTCCCGGTGATCCGCAAGCTGCTGGTGGAATACGCCGTCGACTCCGGCGTCGTGGTGGCCGTCACGGCGGCCGACGGCACCATGCTGTGGGTCGAGGGCGACACCGAAGCGTGCCGCAAGGTGGCCGCGATGAACTTCGTGCCGGGCGCCGACTGGAGTGAACAGGGGGCGGGCACCAACGCCCCCGGCACCGCGCTGGCCCTGGACCGCGAAGTACAGATCGACGGGCATGAACACTTCTCCCGGCTGGTTCGGCCATGGACCTGCACGGCGGTGCCGGTGCACGATCCGGTGACCGGCCTGCCGATCGGCAGCATCGACCTCACCGGCGGTTCCTCGATCGGTTCGGCGCAGACGTTGGCTTTGGTGCGCGCCACCGCTGTCGCCGTCGAACATCGACTTGCCTTGGCCTACACGCAGATTCCCGCTGCGCCGGCCGGATCCGCGGGCCACCTCACGGTCCTGGGTTCGGACCGGCCGTGCTGGCACACCGTCGACGAACGCGGCCGGACCCGCGCCCAGCAGTTGTCCGGCAGGCACGCCGAGATCCTGGTGCTGTTGCTCCAACACTCCGAAGGTCTCAGCAGCGACCACCTCGCGCTGCTGCTCGACGAACGGGAACTCGACGCCGTCACCATCCGCGCCGAACTGTCGCGGCTGCGCCGCATCGTCGGAACCGACATGATCGGCTCTCGCCCATACCGACTGCTCGGCACCATGGACAGCGACATGGCCGACGTGTTCGCGGCCCTGCGCCGCGGCGACGTCGCCGCCGCCCTGGACAACTACAGCGGCCMGCTGCTGCCGCGGTCCGGTTCGCCGGCCGTGGCACGCCTGCGCACCGAACTCAGCGCGAGCCTGCGGGGTGCCGTGCTGGCCGGTGACTCGCATGTCCTGCGCCGGTGGCTGGACCTTCCCGAGGCGCGCGACGACCGCGATGGCTGGCAGACGCTGCATGATCACCAGGGCTCCGACGAGCTGACCCGGGCTCAGACCCGAGGGCACCTGACGGCATTGGACAGAGCCCTGTCCTGACGTTGGACCAACGTTGCGGAAAACCCCAACGGTGCTGCAACGGGTTGCAAACTACGTTGAGTGACGACCGACACAGTCATCCACACCGTAGGAGATCAATCGTGACTGTTTATGCACGCCCGGGCGCTGAGGGTTCTTTGATGTCGTTTAAGGCGCGTTATGCGAATTTCATCGGGGGGCAGTGGGTGGCCCCGGTTGCGGGCCGGTATTTCGAGAATCCGTCGCCGGTGACGGGGGCGGTGTTTTGTGAGATTCCGCGTTCGGATGAGGTGGATGTGGAGGCGGCGTTGGATGCCGCGCATGCTGCGGCGCCGGGGTGGGGGAAGACTTCGCCGGCGGAGCGGGCGGTGATCTTGAATCGGATTGCGGATCGGATTGAGGAGAATCTGGAGT
>NZ_JBFUFU010000029.1:0-27704 GCF_056403275.1 Mycobacterium sp. P2_H7
GGATCCGACGCGACGATCCAGCGCTTGGCGACCTGCTCGATGGGCAGTTCGTCGGCGGCCTTCTCCATCTCCATCGGATCGTTGATGGAGTGCTTCTGCTCCGCGGTCAGCGACAGCGGCGCCCAGAACCGGGTGTTCTCCAGCGCCAGCTTCGGGTCCGGATCGTAGGAGATCTTGATCTCGATCATCCGGTCGACGTCGTCGGGGTTCTTGCCCGCCGCCTCGGCACCCTCGCGCATCGCGGGGATCAGCTTGTCCTTGTACAGCTCCTCGCCCTTGCCCGAGGTGCAGATGAAGCCGTCGCCCGCGCGGCCGGCGTACTTGGCCACCTGCGGGCCGCCCGCGGCGATGTAGATCGGGATGCCGCCCTCGGGCACGTCGTAGATGGAGGCGCCCTTGGTCTTGTAGTACTCGCCCTCGAAATCGACGCGGTCGCCCAGCCACAGTTCGCGCATCAGGCGCACCGACTCACGCAGCCGCGCGTAGCGCTCCTTGAACTCCGGCCACTCGCCTTCGTATCCGGTGGCGATCTCGTTGAGCGCCTCGCCGGTGCCGACTCCGAGGAAGATGCGGTCCGGGTACAGGCAACCCATCGTCGCGAACGCCTGCGCGATCACCGCCGGGTTGTACCGGAACGTCGGGGTCAGCACGGACGTCCCGAGGACCAACCGCTGCGTCCGTTCGCCGACCGCTGTCATCCAGGCCAGTGAGAACGGGGCATGCCCGCCCTCGTGCCGCCAGGGCTGGAAGTGGTCACTGACCGTCGCGCTGTCCATGCCGGCCGCTTCGGCGGCCACCGCCAACTCCACGAGCTCGCGCGGAGCGAATTGTTCCGCAGACGCCTTGTACCCCAGTTTGAGTTCAGCCACGTCTCTTTTCTACTCCCTTACTAAGCTCGCGGGCATGGCAGTGTCCCTCAGCACAATCACCGACACCGTGCACTTCGCCCAGACCGATCTGGTGAATTGGACGCTGGTCACCGACGGCGACGGTGTGCTGATCATCGACGCCGGCTACCCGGGCCAGCGCGCGGACATCATCGAATCGGTGCGCAGGCTGGGCTTCGGCGTGGAGGACGTCCGTGCCATCCTGCTGACCCACGCCCACGTCGACCATTTCGGTTCGGCGATCTGGTTCGCGAAAACCCTTGGCACACCCGTATATACCCATGCCGCGGAAGTCAGCCACGCCAAACGCGAATACCTCGAACAGGTGTCGCCCGTCGACCTGGTGACGCGCATCTGGCAGCCGCGCTACCTGACGTGGACGGCCACCATCCTCGGCAAGGGCGCGCTGACCCGCGAGGGCATCCCGAGCACCCGCGCACTCGACGAGGACGTCGCCGCCACCCTGCCCGGCACCCCGACGGCCATCCCCTCCCCCGGCCACACTGGCGGGCACTGCTCGTACCTGGTCGACGGTGTGCTCGTCAGTGGCGACGCACTGGTGACGGGGCACCCGCTCAGTTCGCGCCGCGGCCCGCAGTTGTTGCCCGGCTTGTTCAATCATGACCAGCAGGGCTGCCTGCGCAGCCTCGGCGCGCTGGGCATGCTGGACGCTGAGGTGCTGCTGCCCGGACACGGACCGGTGTGGCGGGGCTCCATCCGCGACGCGGCCGAACAGGCCGCCCGGTGAGCGGACGTCCACCGGTCCATCACGACCGCGAGCGGGCCAACTCGTTCGGTTCGGCGGCCGCCCGCTACGACCGGCACCGGCCGCGCTATCCCGCCGGCCTGATCGCGGATCTGGTTGACCGTCAAGGCATCCGGGTGCTCGACGTCGGTGCGGGCACCGGTATCGCCACCGCGCAGCTGCGCGACGCGGGCGCCGACGTGCTGGCCGTGGAGCCCGACCCCAAGATGGCCGAGGTCGCCGGGCAGAAGGGACTCGCCGTCGAGGTGGCCGGTTTCGAGGACTGGGATCCGCGCGGCAGGACCTTCGACCTGGTGGTGTTCGCGCAGTCGTTTCACTGGGTGGAGCCCGAGGCCGCGCTCCGCAAGGTGCGCACACTGTTGGTTCCGGGCGGGCGGCTGGCGCTGCTGTGGAACCGCATCGTGCCCGTCACCCCGGGCGCGGGAGAGCTCGGGCGCGCGTATGACGGCATCCTCGACCAATGGCAGCGGCCGTCGACCGATATCGAGGGCGAACACCTCGACCCGCTGCTGGCCGCCGCCGGCCTCACGGGCGAACGCCGGGTCTACGTCGAACGTCCGCATTACGCCTGCGCGGACTGGGTAGATCTGGTGACCACCTACTCCAATGTGCTGCGACTGGCCCCTGCCCAGCAGGACGAACTGCGTGCCCGGCTGGCCGCCGTCATCGGCGACGCAGGCGTCGACGCCACCAATGAGGCGCTCGCGGTGCTGTGCACCACTCAGGTCAGCACGTCATAACCGAGCAGGAACACCCCGGTCAGGAACATCCCGCAGGCCAGCACGATGGCCGGCATCAGGATCATCCCGTCCAGCTCGTCGTCGTCGAACGGGTCGGTGAGCACCCGGCCGAACAGCACCCGGCCGATCACGTTGGCACGCAAGGCGGTCACCGATTTCCGCACCCCGGGCGAGTCGCTCTTGCGGCCGACGACGATGCGCAGGCCCACCCCGGCCAGCGCCGTCAACAGGGCCGCCGCCAGGATCAGCAGCCCGACGGTCGTTTGCGACACGGCACTCAGGTTAGCTTGCCCACCTCTTGGCGATCAGCTCATGCGAGCGCAGCCGGTCCTCGTGGCGGAACGTCACCGAGGTGATCACCAGTTCATCGGCGCCGGTCACGCGCTGCAGCGCGGTCAGCCGGTCGGCCACCTGGTCCGCGTCGCCGACGAACTGGGTCTCCAGCCTGTCCCGCACCAGCGCCAGTTGGTCGCCGGTCAGCGGTGCCACCGTGTCCGGGTCCGGGTAGGGCGCCGCGCCCCCGCCGGCACGGATCGAATGCACCCAATGTCCGTAGCTGCTCGCCAGGTGGCGCGCGGTCTTCTCGTCGTCGGCGGCCACCACATCGGCCGACACCACGACGTAGGGCTCGGCGAGCTCCGCCGATGGCCGAAAAGCGTTGCGGTAAGCGTCAATCGCTTCCAGCGCGGTCGACGGGACGATGTGATAGGCCGCCACGAACGGCAGCCCGAGCGCACCGGCCACCTGGGCGCTCTGGCCCTTGGAACTACCGAACACCCACGGCCGCAACGACGTCGAGTCACCGGGTGTGGCGTGGGCTTCGAATTCTCCGGCCCGGTAGGTGCCGGCGAGCAGCGCCACGATATCGGTCACCTGGTCGCCGAAATCCGGGGCGACGGCCTCGGGTTGTTGCAGTGTCGCCATCACGGCCCGCAGCCGCGGATCGCGCATCAGCGCAGCGACATCGAAGGGTGCGGGCACCACCACACCGTCCACTTCGTGCCGTTCCCTGGGCGGCCGCGGGGTGCGCGGCTTTTCGCGCAGCGCCTCCGTGCGGCGCTGGCCGGACCGGCCAACCCCCAGATCGATGCGGCCCGGGTAGAAAGCGTCCAGGATCCCGAAGCTCTCGACGACGGCGATGGCCGTGGTGTGCCCCAGCTGGACGGCCGCCGCGCCGACGTTGATGGTCTCGGTGGCCGCGGCGATCTGGCCGATCAGCACCGCCGGTGACGAGCTGGCCACCGCGACGTAGTGATGCTCTGCCACCCAGTAGCGCCGGTATCCCCATTGTTCGGCGTGCCGTGCCAGGTCGACGGTGTTGCGCAGTGCCGTGGCCGCGTCACTGCCCGCGCTGATCGGCGCGAGGTCGAGGATGGAGAGCGGAACGGTCATCACCTACTTTCTAACGTGCCGGCGGCACGCGCATTCCATTCGGGGGCGATCGGATCGTCGTGATCGCAAATCCGGCCTGCTAGCGTCGTCCGATGCGCGTGGTGGCGGTGGTGGCACTGGTGTGCGGCCTGCTCTCGGGCTGCCAGGCGACCGCCCAGAACGACGGCACCTGCGGACTGGACGGGCTCCCGCCGCAGGCCGGCGAGACGGTGCACCGCATCGAGTCCGGTGGCCCGTTCCCCTACCCCCGCAACGACGGGGTGGTGTTCGGCAATTACGAGGGCCGGTTGCCGCAGCATGAGCGCGGCTACTACCACGAGTACACGGTGCCCACCCCGGGCTCATCCCATCGCGGCACCCGGCGCGTCATCACCGGCGGGAAGCCGCTCACCGAGCCGCCCGAGTTCTATTACACCGGTGATCACTATGAGACGTTCTGCCTGATCGGAGGCGTATGAAGACGTACTTGATCGACGGGTCCAGGATCGCGTCGAAGGCGGATTTCTTCACCGAGATCGGCCGGGCGGTCAACGGTGACGGCGGCTATTTCGGGTCGAATCTGGACGCCCTCGCCGACTGCCTGCGCGGGGGTTTCGGCACCCCGGACGAGGGTGGTTTCCGGTTCGTGCTGGCCCCGTACAAGGGGGCCAGGGCCGCGCTCGGCGACCCGGCGTGGAGCGCGCTGCTGAGGGTGTTCGCCGACAACGGCGCCGACCTGTGGCTGGCGAACGCGTCCTAGCGGACGGTCTCGATGCCGGCCAGGATCAGGTCGATGCCCGCCAGGAATTGGTCGCGGTCGTCGTGGTCACGCAATTGGGCCGCGACCTCGTGGACGAACGGGTACCGCGCGGGATTCTGTCGGGTCCACTGCGCCACGACGGCCCCGAGAAACGCCGTGCGGTCGGTGCCTGCCACGTGCGAGCGGGCGTTCTCCGCGTTCTGCGCCGCGGAACCCAGGATGTAGTTCGCCAGCACGGAGGCCGAATTGAATTGTCTCCCTTCGGGAACACCGAGCGCCTGAATCCGGACGCCGATGCCCTCGAAGATCTGCAGCAGCGCCGACCACGGGTGGCGGTGCAGTTGGGCACCGACCCAGGGGTGTACGTCGATGGTGTCGAACAGACCGAGCGCGATGGCCCGGATCGCCTCTCGCGGATCGGTTTCGGTGCCGGCGCCGGCCAGCGCTCGGGTGATGATGCCGTCGGCCGCCGCGGCCAGCAGCGCGCTCTTGTCGGCCACGTGGTGGTAGATCGCGCCGCTGCCGGTCGCGAGCCGGGCCGCCAGCGCGCGGAACGTCAGGGCGTTCTCGCCGTCCGCGTCGAGGATCTCGATCGCCGCCTCGATGATGCGTTCCCGCGACAGGGCGTCCGCGCGGCGTTCGGTCATGCCTCATCTTGACATGCTTGGAACGCTGTTCCAACCTTGATTGGAACAGCGTTCCAAAGGAGGCGGCATGACCACACACGTGACGATCGTGGGAGCGGGCATCGGCGGGCTGATGCTGGCCCGGGTACTGCACGTCCACGGCATCACCAGCACGGTGTACGAGGCCGAACCGTCCGCGTCCAGCCGCGTCCAGGGCGGCCAACTCGACATCCACCTGGACACGGGTCAGCCCGCGCTCGAGATGGCCGGGCTGACCGAGCAGTTCCGCGCCATCATCCATCAGGGCGGCGAGGCCTCCCGCGTTCTCGATCCCGACGGCACGGTGCTGCTCGACGAACCCGACGACGGCACCGGTGGACGTCCGGAGGTCCTGCGCGGGGAGCTGCGCCGCATCCTGCTGGATGCGCTACCCGCGGACACGGTTCGCTGGGGGCACAAGGTCAGCGGTGTGCGCGCCGTCGACGAGGGACGTCACGAGGTGCAGTTCGAGAACGGGACATCGGTGGCCACCGAGCTGCTGGTGGGCGCTGACGGGGCGTGGTCGAAGATCCGGCCGTTGCTGTCCGACGCGGTACCCGCCTACGCGGGCATGACGTTCGTCGAGACCTACCTGCATGACGCCGATGCGCGGCACCCCGCGGCGGCTCGGGCGGTCGGCGCGGGCTCGATGTTCGCGCTGGCGCCGGGCAAGTGGATCGGCGCCCATCGCGAACCCAACGCCGTGCTGCACACATATGTCGTGCTGCACCGGCCCGAAGGATGGGTACGGGACATCCACCAGGTCGCCGCCGAATTCGACGGCTGGGCAACCGAACTCACCGCCCTGATCACCGACGCCGACGCCGGCCCGACGGTCCGGCCGATCTACGCCCTGCCCACCGGGCACCGCTGGGACCGGACGCCGGGCGTGACGCTGCTGGGCGACGCCGCCCATGTGTGCCCACCCTCCGGCGAGGGCGCGAATCTGGCGATGCTCGACGGCGCGGAACTCGGCCAGGCGATCGCCGCGAACCCCGGCGATGCCGAGACCGCGCTGGCCGCCTACGAGTCGGCGATGTTCCCGCGCGGCGAGGCCGCCGCGATCGAGGCACGCGACATGCTGACCTTGTTCCTCGGCGAGGACGCCTGCGCCGAGGTCATGGACACCCTTTCGCGAAAAACTTGACACGTGTAAAGTTCGCCGCCATGGACAACATCAGCGGCAAGACCATCGCGATCACCGGCGCCGCTCGCGGCATCGGCTACGCCACCGCGAAGGCCCTGCTGGCCCGCGGCGCCCGCGTCGTCATCGGTGACCGCGACGTCGCCCTGCAGGAGTCGGCCGTCGTCGAACTGACCAAGCTGGGCCAGGTCTCCGGCTACCCGCTGGACGTCACCGACCGGGAGTCGTTCGAGACGTTCCTGGACAAGGCCCGCACCGACGGCGGCGGCCACATCGATGTGCTGATCAACAATGCCGGCGTGATGCCGGTCGGCGCCTTCCTCGACGAGACCGAGCAGTCGATCCGGTCATCGCTGGAGGTCAACGTGTACGGCGTGCTCACCGGCTGCCAGCTGGCCCTGCCCCAGATGGTCAAGCGCCGCAGCGGCCACGTCATCAACATCGCGTCGCTCTCCGGCCTGATCCCGCTGCCCGGCCAGGTGGTCTACGTCGGCGCCAAGTACGCCGTCGTCGGGCTGACCACCGCGCTGGCCGACGAGATGGCGCCACATGGCGTCAACGTCTCGGTCATCATGCCGCCGTTCACCAACACCGAGCTGATCTCGGGTACCAAGTCCGGCGGCGCGATCAAGCCGGTGGAGCCCGAGGACATCGCCGCAGCCATCGTCAAGACGCTGGACAAGCCCAAGACCCACGTGTCGGTGCCGCCGGCGTTGCGGTTCACCGCGCAGGCCGCGCAGATGCTGCCGCCCAAGGGCCGCCGCGCGATGAACAAGGCGCTCGGCCTGGACAAGGTGTTCCTCGAGGTCGACACCACCAAGCGCAAGGCCTACGAGGATCGTGCCCGGGCCGCGCAGGGCGTCATCGAGTCCGACGGCAAGTAACGCCGTTCGGTGCGCCCACGGATCCCGGTGAGGATTTCGTAGTCGATGGTGCCGGTGGCGCTCGCCCAGTCACCGGCGGTCGCACCGGCACGACCGAACAGCTCCGCCCGATCCCCCTCGGTCACGCCGCCGCCGTCGTGGCCGAGGTCGACCACCAGTTGGTCCATGCAGACCCGCCCCACGCCGTCGAACCTGCGGCCGTTGATCAGCACCGGCAACCGGTCCGACAACGCGCGCGGCACACCGTCGGCGTACCCGCAGGCCAACACCGCAACTACGGTGTCGTCGCGGGCTATCCACCGGTGGTTGTACGAAACCCCTTGGCCTGCAGGGATCTTCTTGACCATCGCCACCTCGGCGGTCAGCGTCATCGCCGGGATCAGCCCGAAGTCACCGAGCACGGGCACCGGGCTGCGCCCGTAGATCGCGATACCCGTGCGCACGATGTCGCGGGCCAGGCTCCGATCTGTCAGCGCGGCAGCCGAATTGGCGATGTGCACCCGCTGCGGACGCAGACCCTCGCGGCGCAGGTCCGCCACACATGCGTCCAGCCCGGCGGCCTGCTCGGCGTTGAGCGGATGGCCCGGTTCGTCCCCCCGGGCCAGATGACACATCACCGTCCGCAGCACCACTGCGTCGTCGGAGAGCAGGGCACACACCTGCGGCCAGTCCTGTGCTGACACCCCGCTGCGCGCCAATCCGGTGTCGACCTTCACACCCACCGTGGCCCGCCGCCCGAGCCGGTGGGCGGCCGACGTGACGGCCACCAGGTGCGCCGGTGAGGACACCACAATCTCCACCCCCGCCTCGATCGCGGCGACGAAATCCGTTGACGGCGTATGCAACCAGGCGATCACCGGTGCGCTGACACCACCCGCCCGCAGGGCGAGCGCCTCCCCGACGGTAGCGACCCCGAGTTCAGCGGCGCCGGCCGCCAGCGCGGCACGGGCCACTGCGACCGCGCCGTGCCCGTACCCGTCGGCTTTGACGACGGCGATCACCTCGGCGCCGGAGCGTTCCCGGATGACGCCGACGTTGTGCGCGACGGCCGCCAGGTCGACGATCGCCTCGGGGCTCAGTACTCGATCGCTTCGATCAGCGGGGACGGCTCATCCATCAACGCCCAGAACCGGTCCCGGATCGCGACGGTCATCGGGCCGGGCTCGCCGTTGCCGATCGCCTCACCATCCAGGCTGTTGATCGGGGTTACCCCGCCCGCGGTGGTGACGGCCATCAACTCGTCGGCGTCGTACAGCTCATGGCTGGTGACGTCGCGAAGGGTGGCCTCGATGCCCATCTGCTCGGCCAGCTCGAACACCGTCTTACGGGTGATGCCCGGCAACGCATTTCGCGACGGGGAGGCCAGCTTGCCGTCCTTGACGATGCAGACGTTGAAGCCGGGCCCCTCGGCGACGCAATTGTCGGAGTCGAGCAGGATCGCGGTGCGCGCGCCACGGTCCTTGGCCTCGAAGCTGGCCGCGGTGAGGTCGCCCCACTGGTAGTTCTTGATGGTCGGGTCCACGGTGTTGCGACCGGCCCGCCGGACATGGCGCGGGACGACGGCCGTGGTGCCGAAGATCTGCTCGGCCGGCGGGAACGCCCACAGGTAGGGGATGGCGTAGATGTACACCTGATGGGTGAGCTTGGTGAGATCCTTCTCGCCCTTGCGCTTTCCGTAGCCACGGGTGACTGTGAGGTTCACGAACGACTCACGCAACTGGGACAGTGACACGCACTTCTTGGTGATCTCGGCGAGCTCGCCCTTGCTGATGCCCGCGTCCAGGCGCAGCTTGGTGGCGCCGTCGAGCAGCCGGTCCAGGTGGTCGCCGAGCCGGAAGATGTTGCCATGCCACACATGGGCGACGGTGTAGGTCAGATCGGAGTGTCCGAAGCCGGTGTCGAAGATGGAGATCTTGGCCTCTTCGGCCGGCATGTACTCACCCTCGATCCAGGCCACGCCGCCCGCGAACGGGCTGGAGGTGTCCAGCTCGTAGTCGCTGTACTGGATCACCGAGCCGGCCGGGGTGTCCTCCCGGATGGCCGCGCCAGGCTCGACGGCGACGAGATTGGAGGTGCCTGCGTCTGCAATGGTCATGTTGTTCAGTCCCTTTCGATCAGGAGTTGTGGGTTTTGACGTAGTCGGCGCCGGCGTCGCCGCGGGCCAGCCGCGACTTCAGGCCGGTGGCCCACCAGAGCGCCGCGACGGCGACGATGCCGAGGAACACCCACTTGTTGTTGGTGAACTGTGGCAGGAAGAGCAGCGCGACGGCGACACCGACGAACACCACCAGCGCGGTGACGTAGAGCGGCAGCCGCCAGCGGCCCAGGTCGAAGGTCCCCGGCTCGCCGACCGGGATGGTGCCGCGCTTGTAGCCGACGAGCAGGCCGATGGTCTGCAGGATGTAGACGAAGAAGAACAGCAGCGACGCGATACCGATGATGTAGTTGAACGCCGCCTCGTTCACCAGCGCCGAACACAGCAGCAGCGCCGACAGGCAACCCAGGCCGAGCACGGCGTAGGTGGGCGCCTTGCTCTTCGGCGAGACGTGCCGCCAGATGTGTGAGAACGGCAGCATGTTGTCCCTGGCCATCGAGTAGGTCAGCCGGGTGGCCACCAGGATGTTGGCCAGCAGGCAGGCGAGGATGTTCGTCAGTGCCACGGCCACAACGATTTTGGTGACGACGGGGCCGGCCTGCTGGCTGATGATCTCCTCGATGGGCGCACCCGGGTTGGCGGCGACGGCCGCGGAGTCGCGGATGGCCAGCACGTAGACGATGTACATCAGCAGTTCGATGACGATCGAGGTGACCAGCGCATAGAACATCGTCTTGGGCACCACATGCCGGGCGTTCTTGGTCTCCTCGGCGACGTCGGCACCGGACTCCACCCCGATCAGGCCGAAGAACGGGCCGAGGGCGGCCGCCAGCCAGGCCAGCACGTACGAGTCCTTGTCGCCGGCTTCACCCCCGGTGAACAGCACCGAGATCGGCTGGTGGTTCTCCGGTGCGGAGAAGGCGATGACGGCGACCAGGAGCGTCGCGCCGACGGTGATGACCAGCTCCAGGCTGACGCCGATGTTGTTCACCATGGTGGCGAACCGGACGCCGTAGATGTTGATCAGCACGCAGACGAACACCACCGCGATGGCGAGCAGGATCTGGGCGCTCTGGCTCATGGTCCAGCCGAACAGGCCGCCGAGGTAGCCGGACAGGATGAAGCCGACCCCGGTCATTCCGCAGACCCAGCCCATCAGCGCGATGAACCCGGTGAACCAGGCCAGGTTCGGGCCGTTGATCCGGCTGATCCACTGGTAGGAGTAGCCGGCCAGCGGCAGCTTGGCGGTCAGGTCGGCGGCGATGAACGCCCACAGCGCGAACACCGCACCGGCCAACAGCAGCGTCCACACGAACGGCGCGCCCGCGGTGAAGTAGCCGGCGCCGAAGCCGGTGAACACCGCCGTGGTGGCGCTGATGGTGGCGAAACCGATGGCGAAAGACGCCAGGCTGCCTACCGATCGGTCCAGCTTCTGGGTGTAGCCGAGCTCGGCGAGTTTGGCGTCCTCGGAATCCAGGGCGGGCGGTGTAGCGGTGGGTCGGACGGGGGTGTCGGTCATGGGTCACTCCAGCTGTGCGGGTTAGGAAAAGCGACTGATGACAGGAAAACGCCGACGGCTGTTCACCGGAAGTTCCATGTTTTGATGGATTGATAACCGCTGGTTATCAGTATGGTCGCTCGTCGGGGTTCTCACCGAAGCTCCACTGCGATTGCACATGCCTGACCAGCGCGTCTGCCTGTGGCGACAGCGATGCGGGATTCCACGCCAGGGCCGTGTAACTCGGCGGCCGGTCTGTTATCGGTACGTAAACGATGCCCGGACGGTCGTAGAAACGGGCCACCGACGACGTGGTGAAACTGATGCCCAGACCTCGGGCGATCGACGTCGTCTCCGCCTCGTAGGTGGCCGCGATGGCGGCGATGGTCGGCGGCCGGTTCCCGCGGACGTCCATCGCCAGCCAGTAGTCCCGCCACGGCCCGGCGGTCAGCGGCGCACACACGATCGGGTCGTCGAGCAGCTCCGCGATGCCGACCTCGGTGCGTCCGGCCAGCGGGTGGTCCCTGGGCAGGCAGGCCACCCAGGATTCGGAATCCAGCACCAGCATCCGGTGATCGGGCAGATCGACCGGCGGCCTGATCAGCGCGACCTCCGTGGCACCCGACGCCAGCCCCGCGGTGGGGTCGGCGAAATCGAACTCGATCGGCTCGACGCTGACGTCGGGGTAGGCGGACTCGAAATGCCGCACGATGCGGAACAGCAGGTCGGCCCCGGTACCGATCAGATAGCCGAGCCGCAGCCGGCCCTGTCGGGTGCCCGACAGCGTGACCAGGTTGTCCACCACGGCGTCGACGCCTGCCAGGGCCTGCTGCACCTGCGGCAGCCAGGCCGCCCCGAGGTCGGTCAACGCAACCTCCCGGGTGTTGCGGTGGAACAGCACCACCCCGAAGGCCTGCTCCAGCTGCTTGATCGCGGTGGACAGGGCGGGCTGGGTGATGAACAGCCGTTCGGCGGCGCGGCGGTAGTTCAGCTCCACGCCGAGGACGGCGAAGTAGCGCAGCTGCCGCAGCGTCACGTCAGACACGGCAGCCCTCGGTGAGGTCTCTGACCTCGGCGTAACGGGCCCGCACCGCGGGTACGGGGGCTCCCTCGTACCGGCGGGCGGGGGGTGGGGTCCAGTCCGGCAGCGCGCCCGTCAGCGCCCACGCGGCTTGGCGCGCCGCGCCGAGCGCGACGTATTCGGCCGGGTCCGGCACCTGCACGGGGACACCGAACACGGTGGGTGCGATCTCGCGCAGCGCCTCCGACTTGGCTCCGCCGCCGATCAGCAGCACCCGCCGGGCCGGCACGCCCAGATCGGTGAGGTGATCCAGGCCGTCGGCCAGCGCGCACAGCAGCCCTTCGACGGCGGCGCGAGCGAGGTTCGCGGCGGTGGCATTGCCCACCCGCAGGCCGTGCACCGCGCCGGTCGCGTCGGGCCGGTTCGGTGTCCGCTCGCCTTCCAGGTAGGGCACCATCACCAGACCCTCGCTGCCCGCCGGGGCCGAGCAGGCCAGCCGGGAGAGCTCACCGTGGTCGACGCGCAGCAGGGCAGCCGCGGCGTCGAGCACGCGTGCCCCGTTCAGGGTGCACACCAGGGGAAGGTGCTGCCCGGTCCCGTCGGCGAAGCCCGCGACGAAGCCCCCACCGTCGCGGGCCGGCGTCGCCACACTCGCCGAGACGACGCCCGACGTGCCGATCGAGATGATCACGTCGCCCTCGCGCGCACCCAAACCCAGTGCGGCGGCGGCATTGTCGCCCAGGCCCGCGCCGAATCGGTCGACGGCCTCCCCCGGTGCCAGCACCCGCGGCAGTGCCGGCCGGCGGCCACGCAACGCGAGCTGCAGCAGGTCGGTGCGATAGGCGTCGGTCACGGCGTCGAAATAGCCGGTGCCGCTGGCGTCGCTGCGATCGGTCACCAGCTCGCCGGCCCCGATGTTCCCGCCGCGCAGCCGCCAGCTCAGCCAATCGTGGGGCAGGCAGACCGTGGCGGTCCGGTCGGCCGCGGCCGGTTCGTGGTCCGCGAGCCAGCGCAGTTTGGACACCGTGATGGCTGCCAGTGGCACCACACCGACCGCGTCGGCCCAGGCGCGGGCGCCGCCGAAGTCGCTCACCAGATCCGCGGCCGCCTGCGCCGACCGGGTGTCGTTCCACAGCAGCGCGGGGCGCACCACCTGGCCGCGCTCATCCAGGCACACCATGCCGTGCTGCTGCGCACCGACCGACACCGCGGCGACGTCGGCGAGGCCGCCGGCCTGCGCTGTCGCCGCGGCTGCCGCCAATTCCCATGCAGTGGGGTCTATTTCGGTTCCATCGGGATGACGAGCCCGGCCCTCCCGCACGACGGCACCGGTCTCCGCGTCGCAGATGAGCACCTTGCAGGACTGCGTGGAGGAGTCGATTCCCGCGACGAGGGCCATGGGAAGCAGACCCTAGCCGAACTCCGGGACCGGGTCACCGTTCCGGTAGGCCTCGATGATGGCCAGCTGCTCGAACAGCTGACCGTGGGTGAAGGGGTGCTGCTGGGCGGTGCCCACCAGCACCACCCGCACGATCGTGCCGTCCTCGGTGGCGTCCAGCCACAGCGAGGTCACCGGCAGGCCGTCGGCGACCTCGGCTCCGGACGGTTCGAAGAACCACACCGCAAAGTCGTCGTTGGATTCTTCCTCGTCAAAGATCCAGCCGCGCGCGGTGATTCGCTCGTCGAACTCGGCCAGGTCCGCGACGACGGCGTCCTCGATCTCGGACAGCTGCTCGAACGCGGCCGTGGAGATGCGGTTCGCGGTCTGACGCTTCTTGCGCCGGGCCTTCTTCTGATCGGAGCCGCGGGACACGCCTCAGCCCAGCGCCCGGTCCAGATCGGCGATCAGGTCCTCGGTGCCTTCCAGACCGACCGAGATGCGGACCACCCCGTCGCCGAGGCCGATCGCGGCCCGGCCTTCGGGGCCCATCGCGCGGTGCGTCGTGGTGGCCGGGTGCGTGATCAGCGATTTGGCGTCGCCCAGGTTGTTGGAGATGTCGATGACCTGAAGTTTGTCGAGCACCTCGAACGCCCGGTCCTTCGCAGATCCATTTTTTCCAGCGGAAAGCTCGAAAGTGACCACTGTGCCGCCGCCGCGCATCTGACGCTTCGCCAGGTCGAACTGCGGATGCGATTCCAGGAACGGGTATTTCACCCAGTTCACCCCGGCCTGGCCCTCCAGGAACTCGGCGATGCGCTGCGCAGACCGGTTCGAGTAGTCCACCCGGACAGCCAGCGTCTCAAGGCCTTTGAGCAGTGTCCAGGCGTTGAAGGCACTGATCGCCGGGCCGGTGTGGCGCATCAGCTTCTGCACCGGCCCGTCGATGTACTCCTTGTCGCCCAGGATCGCACCGCCGAGCACCCGGCCCTGGCCGTCGATGTGCTTGGTGCCCGAGTAGACCACCACGTCGGCACCCAGGGGCAGGCCCTGCTGCAGTAGCGGAGTGGCGAACACGTTGTCCAGCACCACCTTTGCGCCGGCGGCGTGGGCCATTTCGGACACCGCGGCGATGTCGACCAGCGACTGCATCGGGTTGGACGGCGTCTCGAAGAACACGGCCTGAGTGGGCTTGCTCAGCGCCTCTTCCCACTGGGCCAGGTCTTCGCCGTCGACGAACACCGTCTCCACACCCCAGCGCGGCAGGATCTCGTTGCACACCACGAAACAGGATCCGAACAGGCTGCGGGCGGCCACCAGCCGGTCCCCCGCGCCCAGCAGCGCGCCGAGCGCGGTGAACACCGCGGCCATCCCGGTGGCGGTGGCGAAGGCGGCCGGGGCGTCCTCGATCAGCCGCAACCGCTCCTCGAACATCGAGATGGTGGGGTTGCCGTAGCGGGAGTAGACGTACCGGTCGATCTCCCCGGTGAACGACTTCTCGGCGTCCGCGGCGGACTCGTAGACGTAGCCCGAGGTGAGGTAGAGCGCCTCGGAGGTCTCCTCGAAACCCGACCTCAGCAGCCCGCCGCGCACACCGATGGTGGCCTGGCTGACGCCGTCGGGCAAAGGCGCCGGGATGCGAACAGAGGGAACTTCACTCATGACTGGCTCCAGGGCAATCCGACGGCCTTCCATCCCGTACCGCCCCGATGGCGGTTCTCGTCGAGGTTGCCCTCGAATCCGTCGAGCACGTTGTAGGACGGGGCGAGGCCGGCTTCGGTCGCGGCGATGGCCGCTCCGATGGACCGGTTGCCGGACCGGCACAGGAACACCACCGGGCGGTCGGCCGTGACGCCGGCCGCGGTCAGGTCCGCCACGAATCCGTCGTTGTGTGCACCGTTACTGGTGGTCCACTCGACGTAGACCACATCCCGGCGCAACTCGCTCAGATCCGGCACCCCGACGAATCGCCACTCCGCCTCGGTACGACAGTCGACCAGGACGGCACTGGGATCGTCGACGAGAAGCTTCCAGGCTTCCTCGGGCGTGATGTCTCCGGCGTAGGGTGTGGACACCTCTCCTACCGTAGTAGCGGGCGCTGTGCGAGGGCGACAAGGGTGAGCGCTGGGTCAGCTCGGAGTCGCCGAGCAGACCTTCCACATCCCGTCCTCGCGGACCAGCGTCAGATCGGCGCCGACCTTCGCGTCCGGCGCGTTGTTGAAGTGGTAGGTCGCCTTGGCGGTGCCACGATCGCCGTCCACCACCACATTGCCGACCCCGTCGACATACCGTTCACCGCGCTTTGCCGCCGAATCACGTTGGCGGGCAAGGATGTCGTCCTTCTTGCCCTGCTGCTCACCACAGGTGTACTTCACGAAGTCGTCGTAGTTGTGGCCCTGCAGCGCCGCATTCTGACCGGATACGGCATTACCGATCTGTTCGGGATCTCCGCCGTCGGAGTGCCGGTTCAGCACAAAAATCGCGGTGATCACAAGGACGATGATGACCAGCGCACCCAGGAAAGGCGCCGGGGTCGGGCGGTCCCGCGGTTCGTCCTGCTCGCTCACGACTGCCAGAGTTTACGCAGCACCATCGAGGTGCGCTGCGCACGGTCCCGGGCCACCGTCACGTCGGACGCGGTGGCCAGGGTGGCGCCCAGCCGGTACCTGCCGTCGGACTCGTCGAGACGGTCGAAGAGGCGTACGTCGCTCTCGGCGACGGCCAGCGCCTCGGCGAGGACGGCCAGCACCGCCGACTGATCCGGGGAGTTCACCTTGTCGGTGGCCGACTCGGCTCCGCCGTAGGCCACCTCGGCCGCGCCGGGCGACACCATGATGGTGTCCACCGACAGGCCGAGCACCGCGCGGGCGTGCAGTTCGAATTCCGACAGCCGCTGGGTGCGTACGGTGAGCAGTCCGGTGTCGTCCGGCCGGGGCCGCACGGTGGAGAAGTAGACCTCGTCGCCGCGGACCAACAACTCCACGGCGAACACCCCGCGCCCGCCCAGCGAGTTCACGATGCGGGCCGCGATCGACTTGGCCGCGTCCAGCGCGGCGGGCGACAACCGGTGCGGTTGCCAGGTGGCCAGGGCGCCGTCCTCGCCGAGGCGGTGCCCGATGGCCTCACAGAAATGGACGACCGGCCCCGTCGGCCCGGTGGTGCGGACCGTCAGCAGCGTCACCTCGTCGTCGACGTCGACGACGGTCTCGGCCATCACCCGGTTGTGGGTGGTGCGGCCTGCGGCCACCGCGCGCTTCCAGGCCGGTTCGACGTCTTCTGGGCGCAGCAGCACCGACACCCCGTCCCCGGCAGCACCCTGCACCGGCGTGACGGTGAGCGGGAAACCCGCATGCTCGGCGACCGTCGCCAGTTCCGCTGCCGACCCGGCAAACCAGAACGGCGCGGTCGGCAGACCGAGTTCGTCGGCGGCCAGCCGGCGCAGGCCCTCGCGGTCCACGCTCAGGCGGGTGGCGTCGGGCGTGGGGAACACCTCGATGGATTCGCCCAGCGCGGCCAGCACATCGGTGGCGACCACACCCGATTCGACCACCACGAAATGCGGCCGCTCCTTGTCGATCACCGCGGTCAGCGCCTCGCGATCGTTCATCTTGACGACGACGGCGCGGTCGGCGACCCGGTGTGCGGGCGCGTCCGCGTACCTGTCGACGGCGACCACCGAGGCGCCCAGGCGCTGAAAGGCCAGGGCCAGTTCGCGACTCGTCTCACCGGAACCGAGCAGCATCACGACAGGAGTCGGGGTGTTCTTCACGTCCTCAGTCATTACCAGCCCAGCCTGCCAGATCGTCAGCCCAGCCGGATGTCGACATAGCACCAACGCCAGGATTCGCCCGGCTCGGCCGAGCGCATGACCGCGTGACCGGTCTGGTGGAAGTGCGCCGAGGCATGCTGCAGGGGGCTGGAATCACAGCAGCCGACATGACCACAGGTCAGGCACATCCGCAGATGCGCCCAGGCGTGCTCACCGTCGGCTTCGCATTCCTGGCAGCGGCCCGGGGTGCTGGGTTCGGGCTCTACGATCTCCAGCGCGTCCTGAAGATGTTCACACAAGTTGGTGGCCGGGGCTCCCGAGGTCGCGGGGGTGCCCGCCTCGCGCCGACGTGATCTCTTCAGCATATTGATCAAGGATACGGACGGGCGGGCACGCGCACTGTCCGGCAGAGGGGGCGTTCATGGAGGGCACATTGCTGGCGGTGCTGGCGGCCGCGGTGCTGCTGGCGGGCGTCAGCCGGCGCTTCGACGTGTCGGCACCCCTGGCCCTGGTCGTGGCTGGACTCGCGGCCAGCGCCATCCCGGGCTTCGGCTCTGTCGAGCTGGATCCGGAGCTGGTACTCAACGTGATCCTGCCGCCGCTGCTGTGGTCGGCGGGCCTGGAGAGCAGCTACGTCACCATGCGCCAGCACATCCGGCCGATCGGACTTCTCGCGGTGGGACTGCCGCTGGCGACGACGCTGGCCGTCGGATTCGTCGCCTTCCACACCGTGCCGGAGCTGACCGTCGCGGCGGCGCTGACCCTCGGCGCCATCGTGGCGCCCCCCGACGCGGTGTCGGCGACGGCCGTCGGCCGCCGCCTCGGGCTGCCCCGCCAGATCATGACGCTGCTCGGCGGGGAGAGCCTGCTCAACGACGCGACAGCGCTGACCGCGTACAAGGTGGCCCTGGCGGCGGCCATCGGGGCGACGGCGACCTGGGGTTCGGGGCTGGCCACCTTCGGGTTGGCGGTGGCCGGCGGCCTGGTGGTCGGCCTGGCCGTGGGCTGGCTGATCGCCTTCATCCGGCACCGGCTGGACGATCCCATGGTCGAGAGCGCCATCGGGCTCATCGCGCCGTTCGTCATCTACCTGCTGGCCGAGGAGATCCACGGATCTGGTGTGCTGGCGGTCGTGGTCGCGGCGCTCATCCTCGGGCAGCGGTCCACCGAGGCCGGTTACGCCACCCGACTGCAGGACGACGCGGTGTGGAAAGCGTTGCAGCTCATCCTCGAATCCTTTGCCTTCCTGCTCATCGGGCTGCAGCTGCCCGAGGTGGTGCACGAGCTCACCGGCATCTCGTTCGTGACGATCGCGGTGTCGTCCATCTCTGTGCTGGCGACGGTGATCCTCGTGCGCATCGTCTGGGTGTTCGCCTTCGCCTACACCCCGCGGCTGCTGTTCAAGCGGGTCCGGGAGAACGAGCCGCGCCCCGGCCCCGCCGAGGTGTTCGTGCTGGCGTGGGCGGGCATGCGCGGGGTGGTGTCGCTGGCGGCGGCATTCGGTGTGCCGCTCACCACGTTGAGCGGTGAGCACTTCCCCGGCCGCCCGCAGCTGGTGTTCCTCACCTTCGTGGTGGTGGTCGGCACCCTGTTGCTCCATGGCCTGACGCTGCCCTGGGTGATCCGGCACTTCTGCGTGCGCGGCGACGACGAACAGCAGGACGCGCTGGCCGAGGCCGCCGCTCAGGACAAGGCGGGCCGGGCGGCTGCCGACCGGCTCGACGAACTGCTCGCCGAACAGCGGGCCGAGGGCAACGCCATGCGTGACGGCGCCGCGGCGGTGCTGCACAAATGGAACACCGCACGGCGCAACTCGGCGTGGGAACGGTTGGGCCGCAGCGAAGAAGAACTCGGCGAGAGTCCGGCCTCGGCGTTCCGCCGGTTACGGCTGGAGATGCTGGCCGCCGAGCGCGCGACGTTCATCGCCGAACGCGACGCGGGCAATATCGACGACGAGGTGCTGCGGTCGGTGTTGCGCGGCCTCGACCTGGAAGAGGCGACGCTCAATCGGCGATGAACTGCTGCATCGCGCCGGTCAGTGCGGTGAAGACGCGGTGCGCCGCCTCGAGGTCGGCGTCGGGCAGGCCGGCCAGCGCCTGTGAGCTGATCTGCGCCAGCGGGGTGAAGAATTTCCTGGCCACGGTCAGCCCGTGCTCGTCGTAACGCAGGATGACCTTGCGGCGGTCGGCCGGGTCGGTGTCGCGGCGAAGATGCCCCGACGCGATCATCCGCTCCACCAGGTAGGTGATGGCAGCCCCTGAGGTGCCCATCAGCTTGCGCAACTCACCCGCGGTCAGCGGGGTTCCGGCCGACTCGGCGACCATGATGTGCAGCAGGGCCCGAAAGTCATTGGCGCCCACGTTGTTCTGACCTGCGAAGGTCCTGCCGATCTGCTCGGACTCCGCCGTCAGCGCCCGCACGTCCACGGAGATCTGCGCCTCCAGTGAGGCACGGTCGGGCTGCATGCCGACATCATACAGTTGATTAACATTTAAGTTTCTGAAATATTTGTCGGCATGTCCCGCCGCCTCTCCTGGATCTTGGCCCTGCTCGTCGTGGTGACCTCCGGGGCGCTCATGGCGCTCATCGGTTCCGGCGATTCGGCGTCCCAGTCGCCGGTACCCGTCCCCGCGTCGGCCGAATCCGCGCGGGCCGACGCCGTCCGCGCGGATTTCCCCGGTGGCGATCAGGTTCCGGCCATCATCGTCGTGACCCGCACCGACGGTCAGGCGCTGGCGCAGGACGACATTGCCGCGGCAGGCCCGGGCGCCACGGTGTCCGAGGACGGTGCGGCCGCCGTCGTGGTGGCGCCGCTGTCCGCGGACCTTTCCGGTTTCGCCCTCAACGACGCGGTGCGTGATCTGCGCACCGCCACCGCCGAGCGACTGCCCGACGGACTGCAGGCCCAGGTCACCGGCGGCCCCGCGTTCGGCGCCGACATCGCCAATTCCTTTGCCGGAGCCAACATCACGCTGCTCGCCGTAACGGCCGCGGTGGTCGCCCTGCTGCTGATCATCACCTACCGCTCCCCCGTGCTGTGGCTGGTGCCCCTGCTGGTCATCGCCTTCGCCGACCGGGTCGGCAGCGTCGTCGGATCGGCGGTGGCCGCCGGGGTGGGGCTGAGCCCGGACGGATCGACCGGCGGCATCACCAGCGTGCTGGTGTTCGGCGCGGGCACCAACTATGCGCTGCTGCTCATTTCGCGCTACCGCGAGGAACTGCACCGCTTCACCGACCACCGCGAGGCGCTCCGGGTGGCGTTGCGCGCCGCCGCACCCGCGATCCTGGCCAGCAACGCCACCGTCGTGCTGGCGCTGCTGACCTTGGTGTTCGCGTCGGCGCCGACCAACCGGAGCCTCGGCGTGCAATCGGCTTCCGGTCTGGTGGTCGCGGCCGCCTTCGTGCTGCTGGTGCTGCCGCCCCTGCTGGGGTTGAGCGGCCGCAAGCTGTTCTGGCCGTTCGTCCCGAATACCGACTCACACACCAAACCGCTTACCGAGAGCGGTTTCTGGCATCGCATCGCCTCTGGCGTGGCCCGGCGACCCGTTGTGGTCGCCACGGTCGCCCTGGCCGCGCTGGCCGCCCTGTGCGCCGGATTGTTCACCACCCCCGTCGGGCTGTCCCAGACGCAGCAGTTCCGGGTGCAGGCCGAGTCGGTGGCCGGCTACGACACCCTGGCCGCGCACTTCCCCAGCGGGCTGACCAACCCCACCCGCGTCATCGCGCCCACCGCGGCGGCCGACGCGGTGCAGCGCGCCATCACCGGCACGCCGGGCGTCACCTCGGTCATTCCCGCCGGACAGTCACCGACCGGGCTCACGCAGTGGTCGGTGGTGCTCGACGCCGAGCCGGCCTCCGCGAAGGCCTTCACCACCATTGACGCCCTTCGTGATTCGGTCCACGGCGTGGACGGCACGGCCCTGGTGGGCGGGTCGGATGCGCAGGCCCGCGACGCCGCGGCGGCTGCTCAGCGAGACCGCCAGGTGGTCATTCCGGCGATCCTCGCCGTCGTGCTGGCGGTGCTGTTCATCCTGCTGCGCTCCGCGCTGGCCCCGCTGCTGCTGGTCGCGGTGACGGTGCTGTCCGCGCTGGCCGCGCTGGGACTGGGAGGCTGGGCCAGCGTGCACCTGTTCGGATTCCCCGCGCTGGACAACGGGACTCCGCTGTTCGCGTTCCTTTTCCTGGTCGCGCTCGGCGTCGACTACACCATCTTCCTGGTGACCCGGGCGCGTGAGGAGACGCCGGAGTTCGGCAACCGGCAGGGCATCGTGCGCGCGGTGTCGGCAACCGGCGCCGTCATCACCAGCGCGGGGATCGTGCTGGCCGCGGTGTTCTGCGTGCTCGGCGTGCTGCCGCTGATCGTGCTGACCCAGCTGGGCATCATCGTGGGCCTGGGGATCCTGCTGGACACCTTCGTGGTGCGCACCGTCATCATCCCGGCGCTGTTCACCCTGATCGGGCCGCGCATCTGGTGGCCGGGGCTGCGCGCCGACCGATAGCGTGGCGGCATGACCGTAGGCGTGCTGTGCGCGATCCCGGAAGAGCTCGGTAGTTTCGTCCAGCTGATGCAGGACGTCACCCAGACCGAAGTGGCGCGGTGGACGTTCGCCGACGGCCTTCTCGACGGGCAGCGCGTGGTGGTCGCCGAGGCCGGGATGGGCAAGGTGAACGCCGCGACCGCCACGACGCTGCTGATCGCGAAATTCGGCTGCGATGCCGTCATCTTCACCGGTGTCGCCGGTGGCCTGGACCCCGAACTGACCATCGGCGATATTGTCGTCGCCGACCGGATCCTGGCCAACGACTCGGGAATCATTGAGGACGAACGCCTTTCGCTGTACCAGCCGGGACACGTGCGGTTCTTCAACCCGACGGACGAACTCGGGTACGACGTGGACACCGATCTGCTCGACCGGGTGAAGCACCGGCTGTCTGCGGTGTTGCTGCCGTTTCTCGACCCTGAGGCCGGCGGGCAGGGCCGCGCGCCGCGAATCACGTTCGGCACCATCGTCTCCGGTGATGCCTACCTGCACTGCGGCGTCACCCGGGAGCGCCTGCACCGCGAGCTGGGCGGGTCGGCCATCGAGATGGAAGGCGCTGCGGTGGCCCAGGTCTGCACGGCATTCGGGGCGCCCTGGCTGGTGATTCGAGCCCTCTCCGATCTCGCCGGCCACGACCCCGACATCGACTTCACGGTGTACACCAAGCATGTTTCCGACGCGTCGGTGCACATCGTGCATTCACTGCTGCCGACGATCTGATGGACTCGCGCACGGTGCCGACGACGCTGGGACGCCTGCGGATACAGACCCGCGGCACCGGCGACACCATCCTGTTCTGGCCCAGCCTGCTGATGACCGGCGACATGTGGGCCGGGCAGGCAGAGGCGTTCGGCGATGGGCACCGGGTCGTGCTGATCGACCCACCCGGCCACGGCGGCAGCGAAAAGCTGACCGCGCCATTCACTTTCACCGACTGCGCCCGCACCGTCGTCGACCTGCTGGACGGGCTCGGTGTCGAACACGCGCATTTCGTCGGCAATTCGTGGGGAGGCATGATCGGCGGCACGTTCGCCGCGCAATACCCGGACCGGATCGGGCGCGCGGTGCTGATGAACTGCACCGCGTCGGCGGCGGGTGCCCGGCAGCGCTTCGAATACGGGCTGCTGTTGCGGACGGCCAAGCTGCTCGGCGGCATCCGCGGCCCGCTGACCCGTGAGGTGCTCAAGGCATTCCTCGGCCCGACCACCATGCGCACCCGTCCCGACGTCGTCGCCTTCGTGCGGGCGGCCGCCGCGCGGGTCGATGTCGGGTCGGCGTCATGGGCGGTGCGCAGCGTGGTGCCGCACCGGCCGGATCAGCATGCGCTGCTGGGCAGTGTGCGCACCCCGGTGCTGGTGGTCGCGGGCGAAGAGGATGCGACCTTTCCGCTCGCCGAGACGCTGTCGATGGCCGATGCCATCCCGGGTGCGGCCACCGCGGTGCTCGACGGCGTGGCGCACCTCGCCGCGTTGGAGAATCCGACCGTCGTCAACGCGCTGATCAAGGATTTCGTGTTCGGCGCGTAGCGTGTCTACATGACCCAGACGCTGCCCCCGGTACACATGCGGCGCAACGGCTTCGATCCGACACCCGAGCTCGCCGCCCTGCGCGAGTCGGCGGGCGTGCAGTCCGTCATCGGCCCGCTGGGCAACCGTGCCTACCTGATCACCCGGCATGAGGACGTGAAGGCCGTCCTCGCCGATCACGAGCATTTCTCCAACAGTCGCCCACCGGGGTTCACCCTACCCGGCGCGCCGGAGATGTCCGCCGAAGAGCAGGCCAGCGCGCGGGCGGGCAACCTGCTGGGGATCGACCCGCCGGAGCACCAGCGGCTGCGCCGCATGCTGACCCCCGAATTCACCATCCGGCGGATGAAGCGACTGGAGCCGCGGATCGCCGAGATCGTCGAGGAGCGCCTCGACGCGATGGCCGCGGCCGGGGGTTCGGTCGATCTGATCGACGAATTCGCCCTGCCCGTACCGTCATTGGTCATCTGCGAGCTGCTCGGCGTGCCATACGACGACCGCGCCGACTTCCAGGAGCGGTCGGGCAGGCAGCTCGACCTGTCTCTGCCGATCGCGCAGCGGATGGCGCTGCAACAGGAAAGCCGCGATTACATGCGCAGACTGGTCGTCGCGGCCCGTCGCGCTCCCGGCGAGGACATCCTCGGCATGCTCATCCGCGAGCACGGCGATGAACTGACCGACGACGAACTGGTCGGCATCGCCGGGTTGCTGCTGCTGGCCGGCCACGAGACGACGTCCAACATGCTGGGGCTGGGCACGCTGGCATTGTTGCGCCATCCCGAACAGCTGGCCCGGGTGCGCGACGACCCCGACGCCATCGGGCCGGCGATCGAGGAACTGCTGCGCTGGTTGTCGGTGGTGCAGCATGCGATTCCGCGGTTCACCACTGCCGAGGTCGAGGTGGCCGGCGTGGTGATCCCGGCGCACTGGCTGGTGTTCGCCTCACTGCCGTCGGGCAACCGGGACCCGTCGTTCGTCGAGGATCCCGACGTTCTGGACATCGGCCGTGGCGCCCCGGGCCATCTCGCCTTCGGCCACGGTGTACATCACTGCCTGGGTGCGCCGTTGGCCCGGATGGAGATGCGCATCGCGTTCCCGGCATTGTTCCGCCGCTTCCCCGGACTGACTCTGGCCGAGGACTTCGACGATGTCGAATTCCGGTCCTTCCATTTCATCTACGGACTACGGTCACTGGCAGTGAGGTGGTGAGAATGCATATCGATGCCGACCGCGACGCATGTATCGCCGCGGGCAACTGTGTGATGGTGGCCGATGCCGTCTTCGATCAGGATGACGACGGTGTGGTGGTGCTCCTCGGCGACGAGGTTCCCCCCGGCGAGGAGGAGCGCGCCCGCGAGGCCGTCAAACTCTGCCCGGCCAGCGCGCTGCGCGAAGCCCCGTAGCGCACCCTGGAATAAATCGCGATGAGCCTTGCTTGTCGCGTGAATGACCTATCCCGTGCGCGTTGCCGTCCAGATCCAGCCCGCCGAGACCCCTGACTACGCCACCTGGCGCCAAGCCGTCCTGCACGCCGAGGAGATCGGCGTCGACATCATCTTCGGCTACGACCACTTCCACGCGCCGTTCATCGAATCCATCGCCGACGCGAAACCGGTGCTGGCCGAAGTGCAGCCCGACGTCAACAACTTCGAGGGCTGGACCGCGCTGGCGTCGTGGGGCGAGATCACCACCCGCGCGGAACTCGGCCTGCTGGTGGCCGGCATCGGTTACCGCAATCCCGATCTGCTGGCGGACATGGCGCGCACCGTCGACCACATCAGCGGCGGCCGGACCATCCTGGGCGTCGGCGCGGGCTGGTACGAGAAGGACTACACCACCTACGGTTTCGACTTCGGCACGGTCAAGTCCCGAGCCGACCTGTTCGATGAGGGCCTGCTGCGGATCGAGAGCAGGTTCGCGCAGTTGCAGCCGGCACCGTTGCGCAAGGTTCCCATCCTGATCGGTGGTTCCGGGCCCAAGCGCACCCTGCCCGCCGTAGCGCGGCACGCCGACATCTGGCACACCTTCCTGCCGATCGACTCCTACCGCGAGGCCAGCGCACGCGTCGCCGAACTCGCCGCGGGCTTCGGCCGCGCCGATTCCGACATCGAACGGTCCACGCTGTGGGCCGATCCCAAGTCCGCGGACGAGTACCTGTCGGCCGGCGCGTCGTTGTTCCACACCGAGCTGCGCGCCTCGGACGGGAAGTTCGACTTCAGCACCGTCGATAAGCTGGTGGACTGGCGCGATACGAAGCGCTGAGAGTTGTCGGGGTCGCGAGTAGCATCGAACACATGTTCGATACGGTGCCGCAACCCGATCTCCTCCAACGGGTCTGCGACCGCGCCCGGGCCAACAATCAAGCCGCCGCCGCGCTCTACACCACCATCGGCGCCCTCTACCGCCAACGCCTCGCCGAACTCGGAGACCGCACGGAATGGGTACACGACACCGACGACGCGGTCGCCACCGAAATCGCTGTCGCACTACGCATCAGCCAAGGCCTGGCCATGACCTACCTGCGCACCGCCCGCTGCATGCACGAACGCCTCCCCCAGCTGGCCGCCCTGTTCACAGCCGGAGACATCGACTTCACCCTTTACGACGCCCTGGCCTACCGCACCGACCTGATCGACAACCCCGACACACTGCACACCGTCGACACCGAACTCGCCGCCAAAGTTCCACGCTGGCCCTCCCTTTCACGCTCCCAGATCTTCCGCCGCACCGACCGGATCGTCGGACGCCACGACCGCGACGCGATCCGGCGCCGCAAGAAAGCCATCGACGACCGCCACCTCGACATCTGGAACAGCGGCGACGGAACCTCCGAAGTCCGCGGCCACCTCCGCAACTACACCGCCGACGCACTCAACGAACGCGCCAACGCCCTGGCCGCCACCGTCTGCCCCAACGACCCACGACCCTTGTCCGCACGCCGCGCCGACGCCCTCGACGCCATCCTCGCCAAACAAGACCGGATGGAATGCGAATGCAGCCGACCCGACTGCACCGCAGGCGACAAACCCCCAGCCAGCCCCGTGCTCATCCACATCGTCGCCAACCAGAGCACCCTCGACGGCGACGACATCCCCGGCCTGTCCGCCACCGGGGACCTCATTCCCGCCGACGAAGTCCGCGAACTCGCCCGCACAGCGCGGGTCCTGCCCGTGATGCATCCGCACGACGCACCACCGGAAGCCGGATACGTCCCCTCCCGCGCACTGGCCGAATTCATCCGCGCCCGCGACGTGACGTGTCGCTTCCCCGGCTGCGACACACCGGCCAGACAATGCGACATCGACCATACGACGCCCTACAGCAACAACGGCCCCACCCATGCCTCGAACCTCAAATGCCTCTGCCGCAGAAACCATCTGGACAAAACCTTCGGCGGCTGGCACGACACCCAACTACGCGACGGCACCATCATCTGGACATCACCCACCGGCGAGGTCTACATCACCCTCCCCGGTAGCGCCGACCTGTTCCCCACCCTCATGACACCCACCGCCGCCCTGCCCGACACACCCCGCCCGGCCCGCCAATGCGATGACCGGACGCAGAAAATGCCCAAACGCCGCACCACCCGCGCCGAAAACCGGCGCCGCCGCATCGCCGACGAACGCCGGCTCAACCGCAACGACCGTGACGCCGCCGCTCAGACCGAACGATGGAACCAGATGATCCGCACAGGCCTCAAAGACCTGCCACCCCCGTTCTGAGCGGGATTCGTCATTCGATGGCGTCCGGCAGGTGGATCACCCCGGAGCGCGCGAGCAGCATCAGGCTCACGATGAGCACCCACACCGGGAACACCAGCGTCAGCCAGACGGACGTGTCGGCGGCCACCAACAGGGTGACCGCCGTCGCGTAGGTGGTCCACACCAGCCAGCGGGGCATCACACCGGTTTTCAGCCAGATGGTGGCCAGCGAGATCATGAAGACCGCGGCCATCCGTAGCGCGTAGGTGCGGCCCAGCGCCGTCAGCAGCATCGTGGCGAAGGACACCACCTCATCGCGGGCCGCGGCGTCGGTCACGTGGGTGGCGCTGTGCGCCAGACCCATTCCGACACTGGTGGTGGCGAACACCATCGCAAGGAACAGCAGGCCCGCGCCGAGGAATACGGACGAGAAGAATTTGTCCTCGACGGCCGCGAAGCCGTCGCGCACCACGCCGATGAACCAGAGGAACGCGATGCCGGCGAAGGGCATCAAGGTCGCCGCCAGTTTGATGTGGTCGCTGCCGACCACGGTCCACTGGGAACCCAGCTTCCCGCCCTCCGGCACGCTGATCCACAGCAAGATGAGAGCGGTGGTGAACAGCAGGGAGAACAGGACACCGGCGGCCGCCGCCGCACGCGGGGTGGTCAAGCGATGGAACTGAAGAGTCGACGTCACCGCGTCATGTTCGCATCCGGCGCGGCTGCTGCGTGCCGAACTAGCGCTGACGCGCGCTCGCGGTGTGCCGGGTGATGCCGTGCTGACTGCAATGGCGCGTCCCGGCGACCGGCGCTGCGGTGCAGCCCGGGCTTCGACAAGAACGATTCAGGTAGGTCATCAACCGCTACTTTCACACGTGATAGCGCCATGGACGCATCGATGGAATGAATGAGCGATGACGACTTGGCAAGCGAAGAGGGCCGACGCGGTTCACAC
>NZ_JBFUFU010000030.1:0-40263 GCF_056403275.1 Mycobacterium sp. P2_H7
GCCAGCCAAAAACCACGCCGTCATCCTCCCCGACGCCGACCTCGACCTCGCCGCCGACGCCATGGTCAACGCCGGATTCGGCTCCGCAGGCGAACGCTGCATGGCCATCTCCGCCGCCGTCGCCGTCGGCCCCATCGCCGACGACCTCGTCGCCAAAATCGCCGAACGTACCGTCGGCCTGAAAATCGGCGACGGCACCAAAGACTCCGACATGGGCCCCCTGGTCACCAAAGCCCACCGCGACAAGGTCGCCTCCTACATCGACGCCGGCGARAACGACGGCGCCAAAGTCATCGTCGACGGCCGCACCGTCGTCGCCGACGGTGGAGCAGACGGCTTCTGGCTCGGCCCCACCCTGCTCGACCAGGTCACCCCCGACATGWSYGTCTACACCGACGAAATCTTCGGCCCCGTCCTGGCCGTGCTGCGCGTCGAGACCTACGACCAAGCCCTCGAACTGATCAACAACAACCCCTACGGCAACGGCACCGCCATCTTCACCAACGACGGCGGCGCCGCCCGACGCTTCCAGAACGAAGTCGAAGTCGGCATGGTCGGCATCAACGTCCCCATCCCCGTCCCCATGGCCTACTACAGCTTCGGCGGCTGGAAAGCCTCCCTCTTCGGCGACAGCCACGCCCACGGCATGGAAGGCGTAGCGCCGGTGACACCTCGCCGATGCGGATCCCCGCCACGAGCCTGGTGCCGATCGCGGAACGGATCACCGCGATCGCCGACGCCGGCTATGTCGGCCTCGGTCTGATCGCCGATGATCTGGTGGCGATCCGCGACACACTGGGCTTCGCCGGCCTGCGCGAGCTGATCGCGGCGGCCGGCCTCACCCACGTCGAGATCGAACTTCTCGAGCGGTGGTGGCTGCCGCGGACCGCGCTGGGGAACTCCTACGACGTGCGTGCCCTGCTGTTCGAGGCGGCCGATGTGCTGCGGCCGACCTTCATCAAGATCGGCTCCGAATTGGGGCCGCACACCTATCACCCGGAGGAACTCGTCGCTCCGCTGCGCGAACTCGGCGAGCAGGCCGCGGAGCACGGTACCCGCATCGCGATCGAGACCATGCCCTTCTCGATCATCTCCACCGTCCCACTGGGGGCCCAGATCGTCGCGGCGGCCGGGCATCCCGGGGTGGGATTGTTGATCGACGCCTGGCACGTGTTCCGGGCCGGCACCTCACTGGCCCAGCTGCGTGCCGCCCTCACCCCGGAGATGGTGTTCGGGGTGGAGCTCGACGACGCCGCCCCCACGGTGTCAGGCTCGTTGTTCGAGGACACCGTCGACAACCGATTGCTCTGCGGGGACGGCAGTTTCGACCTGGCCGGGTTGGTGGGCCTGCTGCGCGACCTCGGTTTCGACGGCCCGTGGGGTGTGGAGATCCTGTCGCAGTCATTCCGGGTGTTGCCGGTCCGCGAGGGCCTCAAGCTGGCCGCGGATTCGGCGTACTCGGTGCTAGCGCAATAGCACGGTGTCGGTCAGCACGTAGGTCGCCACCGTCAGCACCAGGTAGCCGAAACCACGTTGCAGCCGGTGCGTGTCGAGCCTGGCCCCCACCCGCCCGGCGAGCAGTGACCCGATGATCGCCGCCCCGGCGAACGCGGCGGTGAGGGTCCAGTCGATTGCCGTCCCGGTGATGTGTGACGCCACGCCCGTCACCGAATTGGCGACGATGATCACCAGCGACGTGCCGATCGCGATGGACATCTCCACCCCGAGCAACAGCACCAGGGCCGGAATGATCAGGAAACCGCCTCCGACACCGAACAATCCGGTCAGCAGCCCGACCAGAAAGCCGGCCGGTATCGACCGCGGTGCACAGCGCCGCCAGTTGATGCCGCCGTCGCCCACCCGGCAGGCCGTCCCGGTGCCACCCGTTTCCTGCAGCATCCGAAAGCCCGCCACCACCATCACGGCGGCGAAACCGCCCATCAACACCGGTTGCGGAAGGTGGCTGCCGAGGGCGGTGCCGATGAAGGTGGCGGGGATACCTGCCGCGGCGAAGATCGCCGCCAGCCGCCACTGCACCTGGCCCGCGCGGACTCTGGGCAGGGCGCCGACCGCCGACGCGCTGCCGATGACGATGAGCGACATCGGGATCGCCTGGTCGATGCCCAGACCCAGCACGTACACCAGCGCCGGCACCGCAAGGATCGAGCCGCCACCCCCGAGCAGGCCCAGCAGCACACCGATCACGGCGCCGAGACCCACAGCCGTAGCGATGGTGGTCACGCCCGTTGATACGTCTCGACCCACGCTCCGTAGCCGCCGAGGATGTCACTGACATCGGTGAAGCCCCTCTGGCGCAACAGGCTTGCGGCGACGGACGACCGGTAGCCGCCCGCACAGTAGACGACGGTCGGCTTGGTGGCATCGAGCTCATCGAGGCGGGCGGGCAGCTGTCCGACCGGAATGGTGACGGCGCGCGGGATGATGCCGGCTTCCACCTCACCGGGGTTGCGGACGTCCACGATCTGTAGGTCGTCCATATCGCCGACGCGCTCGCCGAAGGCCACGGCCGTCAGGCGGGATGCACCGTGCACGTCGTCGCGGTGGGCGAACATCGCGGCGTCCGGGTCGGCCAGGTAGCCGATCACGCGATCGAAACCGATTCGGGCGAGCCGGTTCTTGCCTTCGCGTTCCTGTCCGGGATCGGTCATCAGAACGATATCGGTATCGACGGGCAGCACCGAACCGGCGAATTCGGCGTACCGGCCCGCGAGTCCGATGTTGACGGCTCCGCGCAGATGCCCCAGGGCGAACTCCTCGGGTGAGCGAGCGTCGACCAGGATGGCCCCGGCGGTCAGAGCGGTCCGAACCTGTTGGTAGGTCAGGGCTTCGGGTGTCTCGTACTCGTCGAGGAGCGCACGGTTCTGGCGGTTGAGCATCGCGTCGTAGCCGAAGTAGCCGGGCGCCGGCGGCTGACCCGCGGTGACCAGCTGCAGGAACGTCGCCTTGTCAGCAGCCCGCAGCGCATAGTTGGTGGCCTTCTGCGCCCCGATGGTCGACGACAGCTCGGTCGACAGGTTCTTGCCGCACGCGGACCCGGCGCCGTGGGCCGGATAGACGAGGGTGTCGTCGGGCAGCGTCATCAACTTGTCGTGCAGTGAGTCGTAGAGTTGCTCGGCGAGTTCGTCGCGGGTGAAGCCGATGGACGCCAGCAGGTCTGGGCGTCCGACGTCGCCGATGAACAGGGTGTCACCGGTCAGCACGCCGTAGGGCGTGTCGTCATCGTTGCGCTCGAAGACCACGATGCTCATGGACTCCGGGGTGTGCCCGGGCGTGTGCCGGAATTCCAGGGTGACCGCACCGAGTGAATATCGTTCGCCGTCGGTGACACCCACCGATTCGAACTCGGTCTCGGCGACCGAGGAGTAGACGATCTCGGCTCCCGTCGCACGCGCCAGCTCCAGGTGACCGGAGAGGAAGTCGGCGTGGAAATGCGTCTCGATCACGCGCTCGATGGCCAGGCCGTGGCGCTCCGCGTCCGCCAGGTATTCCGACACATCGCGCTGCGGGTCGACCACGACGGCTCGGCCGGTGGTGGTATCCCCGATCAGGTAGGACGCGTGCGACAGGCACTCCAGGTAGTACTGCTGGAAGAACATACCTCCATCGTGCGATACCCCCATGGGTATGTCAAATTACCCCAGGGGGTATATGCTGGCGCCATGACCGGTGACGAGGACAGCATTGCTGCGGTGTTGAATCGCTTGCGGCGCGCGCAAGGTCAGCTGACCGGCGTGATCTCGATGATCGAGCAGGGCCGGGACTGTAAAGACGTGGTCACCCAACTGGCCGCGGTATCCCGGGCGCTGGACCGGGCCGGGTTCAAGATCGTGGCGACCGGACTCCGCGAGTGCATCGCCGGCCAGACCGCCGACGGCGCGGCACCGATGACCGAGGCAGAGCTGGAGAAGTTGTTCCTCGCGCTGGCGTGAGGACGCTCAGTACGCCACCTTCACCCACGCGCCGCCGGTGTTCATCGACTCGATCAGCGCGTCGGCGACCAACGCGGCCCGCAAGCCGTCCTCGGCGCTCGCCAGCGCCGACGGCCGGCCGGCGGCGATCGCGTCGATCCACTCCTGTAGTTCGATGCGGTAGGCATCGCTGTACCGCGGAATCCAGTCCGTGGGATAGTCGACGCCCCTGCGACTTTCGGCGTCGATGACGATCTGGGCGGGCAGCGCCAGCGCGGCGGTACCCGTCTCCATCACGACCTCGCACCGTGTCTCGTAACCGTATCGGGCGTTGAGGAACAGCTCGACGGTCACCAGCACATCCGACGCCGTGCGCATCAGATAGAACTGCGGATCCTGACGGGTGCCGGACTGCCCAGCCGAACGGCCGTGCTGATAGCTGACCTCCACGATCGGGGAATCCAGCAGCCACGGCATGATGTCGAGTTCGTGGATCGCCGAATTCGTGATCGACGAGGCCGAATCCCCTCCGGGATAGCTGTATACGTTGCGGCTCACGCCGTGCACCACCAGCGGGGTGCCGAGGTCACCCGCACGCACACGGTCGCGCAGCGCCACATACGGCGGGTCAAAGCGCCGCATGAAGCCGACCGTCACCAGGTCGACCGGACCCTGCAATGCCCGCTGCTCGGCGATCAGCTCGCGGCACTCCGCAGCGGTTGGGGCCAAGGGCTTTTCGCACATCACCGGCTTGCCCGCCCGCAGGGCGGCGCGCACCAGATCGGCGTGGGTGTCGTCGCGGGTGGCGATGACGACGGCGTCCACATCTGCATCCTGGATCAGCGCGATGCCGTCGGGATGCACGCGGGCGCCGAGTTCGGCGGCCACCTCGCCGGCCACCGTGGCGTTGAAATCGGTCACGGCCACAAGCTCGCAACCCGATACCACCCGGGCCAGCTTGCGGGCATGGTCGGCGCCCATCACGCCGACCCCGATGACACCTACGCGAACAGTCATGGACCGAGTATTACATCTTAATGTCTTAACAAAAAGCCTTTTGTCGGTTTACCCTGGTGCGCATGACCGACGCTCTGCCACTGCCCCGGACTCCCGACCCGCGGGAGGCTCCCGGCCTGCGCTGGGGCATCCTCGGACCCGGCTGGATCGCCCACCGCTTCGTCGAAGCCCTTCTGGCGCACACCACCCAACGCGTGGTCGCCGTCGGCTCGCGCGGGAAGGACCGGGCCGAAGCCTTTGCCGCGCAATGGTCGGTACCCACGGCACACGGCAGTTATGAGGCGCTGTTCGGTGACCCGGACGTCGACATCGTCTACATCGCCACCACACATCCGAGCCACCGGGACAACGCGATCGCGGCGCTCGAGGCAGGCAAGCATGTGCTCGTCGAGAAGCCGCTCGCGGTCGATGCCGCCGGGGCGCGCGAGATCGTCGCCGCGGCGGCGCGGGCCGATCGCTTTGTCGGCGAGGCGATGTGGACCAAATTTCTGCCGAAGTTCGATGTGATCCGCCAACTTCTCGACGACGGCGCGCTCGGCGAGATCCGCACCGTGCTGGCCGATCACGGTGAGTTCTTCACGCCGGATCACCGCATCTATGACGCGACCCTGGCCGGCGGTCCCCTGCTGGACCTCGGCACGTACACCATCGCGCTGGCGCACTTCGTCTCCGACGCGTTCACCTCGGTGGTGGCGCAGGGCCAGGACGTCCGGCCCGGGCTGAACGGCCAGATCTCGGCCATCGTGTCCGACCCCGCCGGCAACCAGGCCGTGCTGCACACCACCATGCTGTCCGACACGCCGACCGTGGCCGTCATCGTCGGGCGTGAGGCGACCGTGCACATCGACGGCCCGTTCTTCATGCCCGGACCGTTCACACTGACCCGGCACAAGGGCCACCCGACCGATCCCGGCCGGGTGCTGCGCTACGACGAGAAGCCGGGCGTGCAAGCCGACGGTCTGCACTATGCCGCGGTGGAGGCAGCCCGACTGATCACGCAGGGCCGCAACGAATCCGAGATCCACCCGTTGCGGTGCGCCGTCGCGACGCTGGAGGTCGCCGACGAGATCCGGCGCCAGCTCAAGCGGTGACTGTCGCCGGTGTCACCCACGCCCCGGTGCGCACCGACTCGGTGATCGCCTCGATGACCTGAGCGGCGGCCACCGCATCCCAGATGGTGGCGCCGACGGGCTTGCCCGTGGCGATGGATTCCAGGAAGCGCTGCGCCTCGATGATCTTGAGTTCGTCATAACCCATCGCCATCGCGGAGCCGGGCTGGAATACCGCGTATTCGCCGTCGCCGGGGCCGACGTGGCGCGTCGTGACCGGCTGGTCCTGGAACACCGAACCCGTGCCCACCCGCAACTCGCCGAGGCGCCGGAAATCCCAGCCAACCACGCCGGCGGTGCCGTGGATCTCGAAGCCGTAGGCGTTCTGCTCGCCGACCGAGACCCGACTGGCCTCCACCGAGCAGCGCGCGCCGGAACTCAGCCGCAACTGCGCGAACACGTAATCCTCGTTTTCCACCCGGTCACGGATTCCGCCGGCGGCCAGCTGATGTCCGCTCGTCGCACCCGACGGGACCGGGCGGTCCGGAATGAAGATGGCGGTGTCGGCGATCACCGAATCGACCCCACCAAGCAGGTGCTGCACCAGATCCACTGCGTGCGAGGCCAGATCACCCAACACGCCGTTGCCACCACGGTCACGCTGGAATCGCCAGCTGAGCGCGCCATCGGGGTGGGCGGCGTAGTCGGACAGGAAGTAGAAGCGGGCGTGGGTGATCTCGCCGAGTTCGCCCGCGGCGATCAGCTCGCGTGCGGCCGCGACAGCAGGCGCGTTGCGGTAGTTGAAGCCCACCGCGGTCTGCACACCGTGGGCCTCGGCGGCGCGGGCGACGGCCAGCGCATCAGAGCTGTTGAGCCCCACCGGCTTCTCGATCCACAGGTGCTTGCCAGCGGTGACCACGGCGGTGCCGATCTCGCGGTGCAGGAAGTTAGGTGCGGTGACGCTGACGGCCGTGACGTCGGGGTCGGCGACCAGCGCCTGCCAGTCGGTGTTCGCCTTCGCCGCACCGAACTGGCGGGCGGCCTCCTCGGCCCGGCCGGGGACGTCGTCGGCGATCGCGACCAGTTCCGGGAACCGGTCGACGTGCGGGTAGTGGTGGCGCACCCGCGCGTAGGCCTGGGCGTGGACCCGGCCCATCCAGCCGAAACCGATGATGCCGACGGGAGTGCTGCTGCTCATGGCCGAAGAGTAGCGACCACGCTGTCGTGATGTCCATACGTTAAGACAAATATCCACTCCACGAAAATGCCCGCCCCCGAAACGGGAGCGGGCATTCCGTCAACCAGCTCAGAGGATGTAGAGCATCTCCTGATACGTCGGCAGCGGCCACAGGTCATCGGCCACAACGCCTTCCAGCGTGTCGGCGGCCGCCCGCACCGCGTCCATCAACGGCAGCAGACTCTGCGCATGGGCGGCATGTTCGGCAGCGGACTCGCCACCGTGGTCTGCCATCGCCGTCTTGAGCGCCGTCAGCGCACCGGTCAGTTCCGAGATCGGCGTGGACACGGTGGCCAGCAGCGACGTGTCGGGCTCGATCCCCGCCGCCTTGAGCGTCGCGACGTTCTGCGCCAACTCGGTCTGGTAGCGCACGGCCGCGGGCAGCACCACGGTCGAACCGATCTCCAGCGTCAGCTTGGCCTCGACGCTCACCGTCAGCGTGTACATCTCGTACCGGACCTCTTCGCGACTGCGCAGTTCACGCTCGTTGAAGACGCCATACTTCTCGAACACCGCGATCGCCTCGGGCTTGACCAGCTCGGGGATGGCGTCGATCGTGGTCTTGAGGTTCGGCAGACCACGCTCGGCGGCCTCGACCTGCCAGTTCTCCGAGTAGCCGTCGCCGTTGAACACAACCGCACCGTGCTCGGTGATGATCTCCGTCAGCAGCTTCTGCACCGCCATGTCGAAGTCCTCGCCCTCGCCTGTGGCTTTCTCCAACCAGGTGGCCATGTAGTCGAGCGAGTCCGCCATGATCGTGTTGATGATGATCATCGGCACGTTGATGGTCTGCCCCGAACCCGGCGCGCGGAACTCGAAACGGTTGCCGGTGAAGGCGAACGGGCTGGTGCGGTTACGGTCGCCGGGATCGGTCGGCAGCACCGGCAGGGTGTCGACGCCCATGATCATCGAGCCCTTGCCCTTGGACGAGGTGGCCGCGCCCTTGGCGATCTGCTCGAACACATCGGCCAGCTGATCACCGAGGAAGATCGAGATGATCGCGGGCGGAGCCTCGTTGGCGCCGAGGCGGTGGTCGTTGGTGGCCGAGGCCACCGACACCCGCAGCAGGCCGGCGAACTTGTGCACCGCACGGATGACCGCGGCACAGAAGACCAGGAACTGCGCGTTCTCGTGCGGGGTGTCGCCCGGCACCAGCAGGCTGCCGAACTGCGCGTTGCCCAACGAGAAGTTGACGTGCTTACCCGAGCCGTTGACGCCGGCGAACGGCTTCTCGTGCATCAGGCATTCCATGCCGTGCTTCTTGGCGATGGTCTTGAACGTCGTCATCAGCAGCTGCTGATGATCGGCGGCGATGTTGGCCCGCTCGAACATCGGCGCGATCTCGAACTGGCCGGGCGCGACCTCGTTGTGCCGGGTTTTGGCCGGGATACCGAGCTTGAACAGCTCCCGCTCAGTGTCCATCATGAAGCCGAGCACCCGGTCCGGGATGGCGCCGAAGTAGTGGTCGTCGAACTCCTGGCCCTTGGGCGGCTTCGCACCGAACAGCGTGCGCCCCGCGTTGATCAGGTCCGGACGCGCCAGGAAGAAGTGCCGGTCCACCAGGAAGTACTCCTGCTCGGGACCGCAGAAGGACACGATGTGATCGAAGTCCTTGTGCCCGAACAACTTCAGAATGCGTTCGGCCTGCGCACCCATGGCCTGCTGACTGCGCAGCAGCGGCGTCTTGTAGTCCAGCGCCTCACCGGTCATCGACACGAACACCGTCGGGATGCACAGCGTGTTGCCGTTCGGGTTCTCCAGGATGTACGCCGGGCTGGTGACGTCCCAGCCGGTGTAGCCGCGCGCCTCGAAGGTGCTGCGCAGGCCACCTGAGGGGAAGCTGGAGCCGTCGGGCTCGCCCTGGATCAGCGTCTTGCCCGCGAACTCGGCCAACGTCTGACCGTCGGAGACCGGCTCCAGGAAGCTGTCGTGCTTCTCGGCGGTCAGGCCGGTCATCGGGTAGAAGACGTGCGCGTAGTGGGTGGCACCTCGCGACAGCGCCCAGTCCTTCATCACCGAGGCCACCGAGTCGGCCACCGACGGGTCGAGCTTGGCGCCCTTCTCGATGCTCGCCGCGACGGACTTGTAGACCGACTTGGGCAGCCGCAGCCTCATCTCGGCCAGCGTGAAGACGTTGGCACCGAAAATCTCGCCGGGAGCCTCGGCCGGGTCGAAGGTGAAAGCCGGGGGCACGTACGCCTCGACGTTGATGATGGCCTTCAGACGGGCCGCATTACCGCTCATGGAGTTCCTATCGCCGCATGTGCTTGACCGACCCACGGTAGGAAGATTCGATGGCGGAACTGTTACGTGCGCGTCAAGGACGCAATTCGGATGTGACGGACGTGCCGATCCCTTGCGCCACATTGGTTTCACCAGCCCCATTCTCGGCTTTTTTTGTCGGTCATCGAACGTATGTTCGAACTATGCGGGACGGGGCGATCGGAGCGTTGGCGGCCTTGCGCGTCGCCTATGACGCCTTCGCCGCCTGCGACTTCGAGGGGCTCACCCGCCCGGAACTGATCGCGGTCATGGACGAATACGAGTCCCTGACCTGCCGGCTGCCCTCCCAGACGCATCGCCTGCTGGCGCAACTGCAGGCCGAAGCCACGCCCAGGGAGATGGGAGCGAAGTCGTGGAACGCCGTGTTGCGGATCCGCTGGCGCCTGTCCACCGGCGAGGCCGGTCGCAGGTTGGCAGAGGCAGCCGACCTGGGTCCGCGGCGCATCCTGACCGGTGAGCCACTGCGGCCGGTCCTGGCGGCGGTCTTCGCCGCGCAGGCCGCCGGGCTGATCAACGCCGACCACGTCAGAGTCCTGCGTGACGCGCTCGATCACCTGCCGGCCCACGTCGATACGACAACCCGCGAACAGTTCGAGGCCGACCTGGTGCGGGTGGCGGCGGGCGTGGGCCCCAAGGAACTCAAGGAGACCGCGGACCTGCGGTTGTTCCTGCTCGATCAGGACGGCCCCCTACCCGACGATGCCGAACGCGAGCGCAAGCGCGGACTGTCCATCGGCAAGCAGGGCCGCGATGCGATGACGTCGGTGACCGCCCATCTCACCCCGGAGGCGAATGCGGTGTGGGAGGTGCTGTTCGCCAAGTTCGCCGCCCGCGGCATGTGCAACCCCGCCGACGATGAACCCTGCACGTCCGGGACGCCCACGCAGGCGCAGATCGACAACGATCACCGCACGCTCGCCCAACGCCAGCACGACGCGATGCTCGTCGTCGGGCGCATCGCGCTGATGAGCGGTGATCTGGGGCAGCTCAACGGGTTGCCGGTCTCGGTGATCATCCGCACCACGCTGCAGGATCTGGAGTCCCGGGCCGGGGTCGGCGTCAGCGGCGGCGCCACCAAGCTCCCCATCAAGGACGTCATCCGGATGGCCTCCCACGCCAACTGGCACCTGGCCATCTTCGACAAGTCGACAGGCTCGGCGCTCGATCATTTCCGGGCCCGGCGCGTCGCCACGCCCGCGCAACGGATCATGCTCATCGCCCGCGACGGTGGCTGCACCAAACCGGGCTGCACCTGCGGCGCCTACGGGTGTGAATGCCACCACGCCCGTAATGACTGGGCGCGAGGCGGTTACACCAACGTCGACGACATGGCGCTGGCGTGCTCACCGGACCATCGACTCCTCGAAGACGGCGGATACACCACCACGATCAACGCGAGCGGCGAGGTCGAATGGTACGCGCCACCAGGGTTGGACACCGGCCGACAACGCATCAACTTCTGCCACCGGCCCGAGTTGTTGCTGCGCCCGTTCGACGATGAGCCGGAGGCGAACCAGGACACCGACCAGGCCGATGGCGGATCGGGAGTGCGCGGACCGTAGTCAGAGCTCCCGCGCGGCGCTGTCGATCAGCGTCCCGAGATCGACGGCGGCAGCCACGGCGACCAGCGCTGCCGCCACGATGGACGGCGGGTCCCGGTCGAGCACCACCAACCCGATCGCCGGACTGGGGCCGTGCCTGACCATCGGCCGCGCAGCGAAGCCGGTCGGCACACCCAATTGCGGCAGCCACGCGGTGGACGCGATGGTCGCCCGCCGCGAATGGGTCAGGTGGGCATACAGCGCATCGACCGAGTCCGCCTCGACCGCGGGGCGGTACTGCACACCCTCGGCGGCCATGTTGGCGTCGAGGATGCGGCGATTGCGCATCGTGGTCGTCAGCACACACAACTCCAGAGCGGCGGCCTCGGCCCAGGACACCTCCGGCTCGCTCATCAGCCGGTGATCGGCCGGTGCGACCAGAACGTAGTTCTCCCGGTACATCTCGACCGACCGGGTGCCCGGCGGTGTTTCATCGTCGAGGTACGTCAGTCCGGCGTCGATCTCGAAATCGGCCAACCGCCGGGCGATCTCCCGTGACGACAGCGCCTCGATGCGCACCGATGCGGCCGGGTTGCGGCGCAGGAACTCCGCGGTGATGAACGGGCTGGCCGGGACCGCCGTCGGGATCGCACCGAGCCGGGCCGTCGCCGTCAAACGCCCGCGCATCCGTTCGAGGTCGGCGAGCATCTCGTCGCGTTCGGCGATGATGCGTTGGGCCCACGCCACGACCCGCTGCCCCTCCTCGGTGAAACCCTCGAAACGACGCCCGCGCTGGACGATGACGATGCCCAGGTCGCGCTCGAGGCGGCGGATGGCCACCGACAGCGTCGGCTGGCTGACGTGGCAGCGCGCGGCGGCCCGCCCGAAGTGCCGCTCGGCGGCCAGGGCCAACAGGTAGTCCAGATGCTGCAGCAGCACGTCGCTTGCCATCGGCGTCACGATAGCCGTCATCTATCACCGCATGTCAAATACCGAACAGCGACCGCTTGCATCCGGCCGGGACGGCCCGTTTCGAGGGCTACATTGGAAACCATGACCCGTGACATCGACGCCGGCTACGACGAAGCGGACGTCACGGTCACCGGCGCCAAACACGAGGCCGCCGGGGTGAAGGCCGTCCTGGTCAGCATGCAGCGCGGCCTGGAGCAGATGGGCCCGGTGCGCACCGCAACAGCATTGGCGCGGCTGAACCAGCGGCACGGTTTCGACTGCCCCGGTTGCGCGTGGCCGGAGGATCACGGCGGCCGCAAGCTGGCCGAGTTCTGCGAGAACGGCGCCAAGGCCGTGGCCGAGGAGGCCACCAAACGCCGCATCACCGCGGATTTCTTCGCCCGTCATTCGGTGGCCGAACTCTGCGAGAAGCCCGAATACTGGCTGTCCCAACAGGGCCGACTGACCGAGCCGATGGTGCTACGGCCCGGCGCCACCCACTACACCCCGATCGACTGGGATGCCGCCTACCGGCTGATCGCCGACGAGCTCAACGCGCTGGACTCCCCCGACGAGGCGCTGTTCTACACCTCGGGCCGCACCAGCAATGAGGCCGCGTTCCTCTACCAGTTGCTGGTGCGCAGCTTCGGCACCAACAATCTGCCGGACTGCTCGAACATGTGCCACGAATCGTCGGGCACCGCGCTGGTCGACTCGATCGGCATTGGCAAGGGCTCGGTCACCGTCGACGACGTCGAACACGCCGACCTGATCGTCATCGCCGGCCAGAACCCGGGCACCAACCATCCCCGGATGCTCTCGGTGCTGGAGAAGGCAAAGGCCAACGGCGCCAATGTCATCGCCATCAATCCCCTGCCCGAGGCGGGGCTGATGCGGTTCAAGGATCCGCAGAAGGTGCGCGGCGTGGTGGGCCACGGAATCCCCATCGCCGACGAGTTCGTCCAGATCCGCATCGGCGGCGACATGGCGCTGTTCGCCGGCATCGGCCGCCTCCTGCTGGAAGCCGAGGACACGGCTCCCGGCACCGTGGTGGACCGGGCCTTCGTGGACGGACACTGCGCCGGGTTCGACGATTACGCGCGCCAGACCCGCGAGGTCGACCTGCAGACGGTGCTCGACGCCACGGGGATCGACGAAGCCCAACTGCGCCGCGTCGCAGACAGTTTCATCCGCTCGCAGCGCACAGTCATCTGCTGGGCGATGGGCCTGACCCAGCAGCGGCACGCCGTGGCCACCATCGGCGAAGCCACCAATCTGCTGCTGATGCGCGGCATGATCGGCAAGCCCGGCGCCGGGGTGTGCCCGGTGCGCGGGCACTCCAACGTCCAGGGCGACCGCACCATGGGCATCTGGGAGAAGATGCCAGAGACGTTCCTGGCGGCACTGGACGCCCGCTTCGGCATCAGCAGCCCGCGCAAGCACGGTCACGACACCGTCGACGGCATCCGGGCCATGCGGGACGGGCAGGCCAAGACGTTCATCGGCATGGGCGGCAATTTCGTCTCCGCCACCCCCGACACCGAAGTCACCGAGGCGGCATTGCGCAATTGTGCACTGACGGTGCAGATTTCGACCAAACTGAACCGCAGCCACCTGGTGCACGGCCGGACGGCACTGATCCTGCCGACACTGGGCCGCACAGACAAGGACTTCCAGCAGGCCGGCAAGCAGTTGGTGTCGGTCGAGGATTCGATGTCGATGGTGCACCTGTCGCGCGGCAACCTGCACCCACCCAGCGATCAGTTACGCAGCGAGGTGGCCATCGTCTGCCAACTGGCGCGCACCGTGCTCGGGCCCGAACATCCGGTTCGGTGGGAGGCGTTCAATGCCGACTACGACCTGGTGCGTGACGCGATCGCCGACGTGGTGCCCGGCTGCACCGACTACAACACCCGGGTGCGCCAACCCGACGGTTTCCAGCTGCCACACCCGCCGCGTGACTCCCGCGAATTCCCCACCCACACAGGCAAAGCCAACTTCTCGATCTGCCCGCTGGAATGGGTGCCGGTACCGCCGGGCCGGTTGGTGCTACAGACGCTGCGCAGCCACGACCAGTACAACACCACCATCTACGGCCTGGACGACCGCTACCGCGGTGTGAAGGGTGGCCGCCGGGTGGTGTTCGTCAATCCCGCCGACATCACGGCACTGGGACTGCAGGACGGCGACCGGGTGAACCTCATCTCCGAGTTTGAAGCCCAGGTTCGCCGGGCCGATGACTTCCGGGTGGTCAGCTACTCCACCCCGCCGGGCAATGCCGCCGCCTACTACCCCGAGACCAATCCGCTGGTGCCGCTGGACCACACCGCGGTCAGGTCCAACACCCCGGTCTCCAAGGCCGTGGTGATCAGGCTCGAACCGAGGTCGGATTCATGGGCCGGGTAACCACGCGCCGCCGCATCAGCCACCGCAACGCCGACGGGGTGGTGGCCAGGCCCGAGACTCTGGTCGTCGAGGAGCCGCTGGAGATCCGCGTGAACGGCGCCCCGCTGACCGTCACCATGCGCACCCCCGGTTCCGATGTCGAACTGGCGCAAGGGTTTCTGCTCACCGAGGGCATCGTCGGCGGCCGCGATGACATCGCCACCGTGCGCTACTGCCAGGGCACCGGATCAGATGGCGTCAACACCTACAACGTGCTGGACGTGACGCTGGCAGCCGGGGTCCCCGCCCCCGATGTCGACCTGACCCGCAACTTCTACGCCACCTCCTCGTGCGGGGTGTGCGGAAAAGCCTCGCTGGAGGCGGTGCGCACGGTCAGCAGGCACTCCCCCGGCGACGATCCGACCACCATCGCGCCTGCGCTGCTGAGCGCCCTACCCACCAGACTGCGCAAGGCTCAGAAGGTGTTCGCCAGCACCGGCGGCCTGCACGGCGCCGCGCTGTACCGCACCGACGGTACCGAGCTGGTGGTCCGCGAGGACATCGGCCGGCACAACGCGGTCGACAAGGTCATCGGCTGGGCACTGGAGACCCGGCGGATTCCGTTGTCGGGCACCGTCCTGCTGGTCAGTGGACGCGCGTCTTTCGAACTCACCCAGAAGGCGGTGATGGCCGGCATCCCGATCCTGGCTGCCGTCTCGGCCCCGTCGTCGCTGGCGGTGGATCTGGCCGCGCAGGCCGGGCTCACCCTGGTGGCGTTCCTGCGTGGCGACTCGATGAACGTCTACACCCGCCCCGACCGGGTGCAGTAGCTCTACCTGCAATCTCCAGCCGTTCTCCACACAACCTCCAAGCATGCCCACCCGCTGATCGACAATCATCGTGGGCATGCCAGAGATCCTCATCGCCAGCTGCCCACCCGTCGGCCATGTCGGCCCGTTGCTCAACGTCGCCCGCGCCTTGGTGGACCGCGGCGACAGCGTGACCATGCTGACCTCGGTGCGCCATGCCGACGCCATCCGCGCCGCCGGTGCCCGTCCGCTACCACTGCCGGCCCCCGCAGACTTCGACGACACCGTACTGGACAGCGAGTTGCCCGGCCGGGCCGAGACCTCCGGCATCGCGCGGGTGAACTTCGACGTCAAACATGTCTTCGTGCGGCCACTGCCGTATCAAGCCGCAGCCCTCTCGGATGCCATGGCCACCAACACCTTCGACGCCATACTGACCGACGCATTCTTTCTCGGCGTCCTGCCGTTGTTGGCCAAGAATCGCCGCGACCGGCCGCCGGTGCTGTCCTATTCGACGACGCCGCTGTTCCTCACCAGCCGCGACACCGCGCCCGGCGGGATGGGCATGCTGCCCGGCGCCGGATGGCGGGCCAGGGCCCGTAACCGCGCCCTCAACCTGCTGGCTCAACGCGTACTGCTGCGGCCCGCTCACCAATCGCTCACCGCCATGCTGGACGTCCTCGGCCTTCCCGAGCCGTCCGCCTTCGTACTCGATTCGGGGGTGCTGGCCGACCGCCTCATCGCACCGACCATCCCCGAATTCGAATACACCCGTAGCGATCTGCCTGCCCACGTGCGCTTCGTCGGCGCCGTCACGCCCACTCCCGCAATCGATTTCACCCCACCGCCCTGGTGGCACCGTCTGGACGACGGCCGCCCCGTGGTGCACGTGACACAGGGCACCCTGGACAACGCCGATCTCGGCCGCCTCATCGAACCCACCATCGCCGCACTCGCCGACGAGGACGTCACCCTGGTGGTCAGCACCGGCGGCCGCCCTGTCGACCAGATCCGCACCCCAGTGCCCGCCAATACCGTTGTCACCGAGTTCATTCCGCACGACGTATTGCTCCCGAAGGTCGACGTGATGGTCACCAACGGCGGCTACGGTGCGGTGCAGCGTGCACTGATGGCCGGGGTGCCGCTGGTGGTCGCCGGCAACACCGAGGACAAGCCGGAAGTGGCGGCTCGGGTCGAATGGTTCGGCGCCGGAGTGAATCTGCGCTCCGGGACACCGTCGCCGGCGGCGGTGCACCGCGCCGTCCGCGATGTGCTCAGCGACCGCACCTACCGCGCGGCCACCGCGGAACTACAGCAGGCCTACGCGCGCCGCGACGGCGTCGCCGAGATCGCGGGCGTCATCGACGAGGCGATTGCCGAGCGGCGCGTGCCGGCGGGCCGGCATGGCTGACATCCTGATCGCCGCGCTGTCCTCCCGCGCGCACGTCGCGCCCCTGCTGACCGTGGCCGCCGATCAGGTCGAGCGGGGCAATGCCGTCACGGTGCTCACCGGCATTGCCCAACCCGATGAGGTGCGTGCCATCGGGGCAAGACCGGCCGAACCGGCAGAAGTGCGCAACCGCAACCAGTTCGACGCGATCATCGCCGACGACGGGTTCATGGGACTGCCTCTTCCGAGCGGCGGCCCGGCGCTGCTGTACTACACGCCCACCCTGGACTCGGCGCTGAGGTCCCCCGGCGGCGCGCTCGCCGATCGGCTGATCGTGCCGACCGTCCCCCCGTTCGAATACCCGCGCCGCGACCTGCCCGCCAATATCCGGTTCGTCGGGGCCGTGCACGCCCGCCCGTCGGGCGACTTCACCACACCCCCGTGGTGGGCCGAACTCGACGCGCCCCGGCCGGTCGTGCACGTCACCGGTTCCACCCGGCTGATCGAGTCGACCCTGGACGCACTCGACGATGTCACCGTCGTGGTCACCGGCGGCACCCCGGCGCGGTCACGGGTTCCCGCGAACGCCTTCGTCGCCGACCACATCCGGCCGGAGATACTGCTGCCGAAGGTCGACGTGATGGTCACCGACGCCGGTTACGGAGCGATCCAGCGCGCGGTGGCGTCCGGGGTTCCCTTGGTGGTCGCGAGCAGCGCCGAGCGGGGCGCCTGGGTCGCCTGGGCGGGAGTGGGCGTCGATCTGGGCGCCTGTACCCCGCCGGCGTCCGCCATCGCCGACGCGGTCCGCCAGATCCTGCGCGATGAGCGTTATCTGCGCCGGGCCCGCGAAGTGGAGGTCGCGTTCGCCCAGCGGGACGGGGTGGCCGAAATCGCCGCGATCATCGATGAGGTCACCAGACCCCGAATCCGACGTCATGCCTGTGTTCCGTTGTGGAACACAGGCATGACGTCGGATTCGACTTGTGAAACCTAGGCGGTCTTGTCGCGACGCTCGGCCCGGGTGGGCTTGCGCGGCACGATGGTCGGAAGCACGTTGTCCTGCACGGTCTCCCTGGTGACGACGACCTTGGCGACGTCATCGCGGCTGGGGATGTCGTACATGGCCGGCTGCAGGACCTCTTCCATGATGGCGCGCAGGCCACGGGCACCGGTACCGCGGTGGATGGCCTGATCGGCGATCGCGTCGAGGGCTTCCGGTGTCATCTCCAGCTCGACGCCGTCCATCTCGAACAACCGGGTGTACTGCTTGACCAGGGCGTTCTTCGGCTTGGACAGGATCTGAACAAGTGATTCCTTGTCCAGGTTGGTCACCGAGGCGACCACCGGCAGACGGCCGATGAATTCGGGGATGAGCCCGAACTTGATCAGGTCTTCCGGCATGACCTCGGCGAAGTGGTCCTGGGTGTCGATCTCGGCCTTGGACTTCACCTCGGCGCCGAAGCCCAGTCCGCGCTTGCCGACGCGGTCGGAGACGATGCGCTCCAGCCCCGCGAACGCGCCGGCCACGATGAACAGCACGTTCGTGGTGTCGATCTGGATGAATTCCTGGTGCGGGTGCTTGCGGCCGCCCTGCGGGGGCACCGAGGCCTGCGTGCCTTCCAGGATCTTCAGCAGCGCCTGCTGCACGCCCTCACCGGAGACGTCGCGGGTGATGGACGGGTTCTCGCTCTTGCGGGCGATCTTGTCGACCTCGTCGATGTAGATGATGCCGGTCTCGGCGCGCTTCACGTCGTAGTCGGCGGCCTGGATCAGCTTCAGCAGGATGTTCTCGACATCCTCGCCCACGTAGCCGGCCTCGGTGAGCGCGGTGGCGTCGGCGATGGCGAACGGGACGTTGAGCATTTTGGCCAGCGTCTGCGCCAGGTAGGTCTTACCGCAGCCGGTGGGCCCGAGCATCAGGATGTTGGACTTGGCGAGCTCAACCGGCTCGACGCGGGAGTCCCGCGACTTCTCCTGCGCCTGGATGCGCTTGTAGTGGTTGTAGACGGCGACCGCCAGCGTCTTCTTGGCGGTGTCCTGGCCGATGACGTAGCCCTCGAGGAACTCGCGGATCTCCGCGGGCTTGGGGAGCTCGTCCAGCTTGACGTCGTCAGCGTCGGCCAGCTCCTCCTCGATGATCTCGTTGCACAGGTCGATGCACTCGTCGCAGATGTACACGCCGGGACCCGCGATGAGCTTCTTGACTTGCTTTTGACTCTTCCCACAGAACGAGCACTTCAGCAGGTCACCGCCGTCTCCTATGCGAGCCATGTGGGTGGGTCCTACTTCCTGTTGGCCGTCGGTTTTCACACCGCCTGGTGGGCTATTTCGGGTGTTTACCCGACGCTACCCGTTCGTTCCGTCCCGTTGCGACCGATAGGACCGAATCGCGTGGATGGTATTTGTTCGCGTGGAGGAGAACATATCCCTCCTGGCGGCTCCGCACCTGTCGGCGCGCGGACCGTGTCCCTGGCGTGTCGCCGGTGTAACGGAAACGCGTTCATCGAAGGTGTCTTCGCCGTGTTCCACGATACCGCGTGCTGCTACCGGCAAATACGGAGATCGACACCCGTTCACCGTGAGGCCGATGCCTCATGTGCAGCATCTTTCCCACCCGGCACCGTGGTCCCATGACCACAGCACACACTCCCCTGGACGCCGCCTCCGCGGTACTGGCCCACCCCACCCTGCCGCCCGGCGACGACGAGCGGTTCGTCGGCTTCGGGGTGATGGGTTTTCCGTTCACCTCGGGCCACTATCTGGCACTGCGTCACTTCCCCGCGACGACCTTCGCGCCCGCCTACCGGTCGGTGTGGCACCGCGACCCGGCCGGCGCCTGGACGTTCTACGCCACCACTCCCGCGCAGCAGAGCTGCAGCCGGTACTTCAGTACCGCCGCCCCGCACCAGGCCGTCCAGTGCGAGATCGATGTCGCCTGGGTGGACTCGTGGACCCTCTGCGTCAGCATCGACGGCCTGCTGGACTGGACCGTCGACATCAGCGCCAGCCCGTCGACCCGGCTGATGAGCGCCATCGGCCGGGCCCTGCCGGACCGGGCCTGGACCCACCGCGGCGCGCTGACCCTGATCGGGGCGTCGGCAGGCCCCCTGCTGCGGGCCGGGTCGGTCCGGTTGCACGGCGCAGCCCCCAACGGCCAGCGGTTCATGCTGGCCCCGGCGCAGGTATGGCAGGCCACCGGCCACGCCGCCGTGCGCGGCGTCGACCTGGGCCGGCCCGGTCCACTGCCCCGCCAGCTGCGCCTCGCCGGGTTCCGGCCGCCGCAGCGCGGCCTGTTCGTCGTCGGATCCGGCCATTTCGAGAATTTCGACCCCGCCCGTCATCACAGTGCCGAAACAGACCACCGCCCTGCATAATCGGCGCATGGCTGCGCCGGCCGAGACACCCAGCCGCGCCGAACTGCTCGCCGCCCTGTCCGTCGCGGTGGACCTGGGGCTGGGGCAGCCGGGCGAGCACATGCTGCGATCCTCGCTGATCGCGACCAGGCTCGCCGACCGGATGGGCCTGAGCCGCACCGAGCGGGACTGCATCTACTACACGACGCTGATCATGTGGATCGGATGTCACGCCGACTCGCACGAATACGCGCGCTGGTTCGGCGACGACATCGCGGTCCGGCACGACACCTACCTCGTCGACAATGCCGGGTGGCCGCTGATGCGCTTCCTGGTCGGCAACATCGCCCGCGGTGAACCCCTGCTGCACCGGCTGAACGTGATGGCGACGCTGTTCGTCGACGCCCGCGGGCAGCTGTCCCGAATGATCCACTCGCACTGCACTTCTGCGGCACTGCTGGCCGACCGGCTGGGCCTGGGACCCGACGTGCAGGCCGCGCTGGCGTTCGCCTTCGAGCGCTACGACGGCGGCGGGATGCCGACAGGGGTGCGCGGCGATGGCATCCCGATCCAGATGCGGGTGGCCCAGCTGGCCGACCTCGTCGAGGTGCATCACCGCACCGGGGGCGTCGCGGCAGCGGTGGCCGTGGCCAACCGGCGCCGCGGCGGCCAGTTCGACCCCGCGATCGTTGACGTGTTCGTCCGCGGCGCCGACGCGATCCTGGCCGGGCCGGTGGCCGGCGACGCGTGGCAGGCCGCGCTGCAGGAAGCGCCCGACCGGCACGAGCACCTCGACGACGACGGCGTGGACGCGCTGCTGATGGCTCTCGGTGATTTCGTCGACCTGAAGTGCCCGTTCACGCTCGGCCATTCCCGCGCGGTCGCCCGGCTCGCGGGCGACGCGGCTGCGGTGGCCGGCCTGGAGGCGGCGACGGTCGCGCTGACCCGGCGCGCCGGACACGTCCACGACCTGGGCCGCATCGGGGTTTCCAACCAGGTGTGGTCCAAAGCCGGGCCGCTGACCTCCGGCGAGTCCGAACGGGTCCGGCTGCATCCGTATCTGACGGTGCGGATCCTCAGCCAGGTGCGCGGGCTGGCGGAGGTCGCCCAACTCGCAGGCAACCACCACGAGTGCCTGAACGGGTCGGGATACCCGCGCGGCCTGCCCGAATCGGCGCTGGGGCTACCCGACCGGGTGCTGGCGGCGGCGGTCGCCTACCAGTCGGGCTGCGAACTCCGGCCCTACCGCGAGGCGCTGACGCCGGCGTCGGCAGCGCGGCGGCTGCAGGAACGGGTGCGCGCCGGAGAGCTCGACCAGATTGCCGTCGAGGCGGTGCTGCACGCGGCAGGCCATCTCTGCGAGCGGACCGGCGGCCGCCCGGACGGCCTCACCCCACGCGAGGTGGACGTGCTGCGCCTGGTCGCCCGGGGTGCGTCGAACAAGGAGATCGCCGCATCGCTGGTGATCAGCGAGAAGACGGCCCGCAACCACGTCGAACGCACCTACGCCAAGATCGGGGTGTCCAACCGCATCGGTGCCAGCATGTACGCGCTGCGGCACGGGCTGGCGAACCCCGGGTAGCGGGCACACGTGGGGCAAACGCCCCATGTGCCCGGGTGCCGGCCGCGACAGGCTGAGCCCATGAATCACACGATGAACAAAGCCGCCGTCAGCCTGACCACCGGCCTGGAAGACGCCGAACGGGTGACGGTGGCCTTCCTGGTCGCCGTCGGCGCCGCGGAGTCGGGCCGGCCCACCATGATGTTCCTGACCAAAGAGGCGGTGCGGCTGGTCGTCCCCGGGGTGGCCGTCGGCACCGCCTGCGACGGGTGCCCGTCGCTTCAGCAGCTGATGGAGCGCTACCAGAACGCCGGCGGCCGCTACCTGGTGTGTCCGATCTGCATCCAGTCCAAGCACCTGGATGCAGACGGTTTCATCAGCGGAGCACAGCCTGGGGGGACCGTGCAGTTGTGGGAATGGATCGGCGACGGCGCCACGACGTTCAGCTACTGATCGCGGCGCAGGAACCGAAAAACGAGTGTCGTCCTACTCAGTCCACGCATATCGACGCCACCGACAATTTCGGTCTCGGAGCGTGACCAGAGGAAGGAACGATGATGAGAAGACCCAGGAACTCTCTTGCCCGTGCCGGTGGCGTCGCCGTGTGCACGTGCGCCCTCGCCGCCGGCCTGGTCGTGGTGCCGGACGTCGCGAGCCCGCCGCGCGCGGTGCCGCCCACCGCCGCCTTCGCGGCCGTGTCCAAGCCGTTGACCGCTACCGTGCCCGACCTCGTCGCGCACGTGAGACAGTTCGCCGCGCTCGTCGATCCCCTGGTCACCGAAAATGCTGCGCCCCAGCAATATTCCGCGGCCGCGGCCACCGCGACGCCCGGGCTGGCGACCTCCGTCGTCGGCACGACGATCGCGAACGGCGTTTTCCGAGTGGCGGCAGTGACCATCCGCGCAGTGGTGGCGGTGCTGTCACCCTTCGTGTACAACCCGGTCATCGGACAACCCGTCGGCGCGGCCATCATCATCACCCTGTTCGGGGGTGGCCTGGCCGCGGCGGCCGTGGCATCGGTCATCCTGCAGGTCGATCAGGCAATGAGCTCCCTGGTCGGATTCGTCGGGTCGGCCCTGGGCCGAATCCTCCGACTGCCTGCGGCCCTGCTGCGCGGAGCGACCGGTCTGGCCGCCGCAACCGCGGTGCCCGGCCCCGCGGCGCGGACCGCCACCGCGTTCTCCGTCGACACGCGTGCCGCGCGAACCGCCGATGAGCCGGACATCCCGAGTGCACCGCAGGCACCCCGTCGCGATGACGTGGACATCCAGCCACCCGCCGACGCGGTGTCAACGCCCGCCCCGAAGGACGACCCGGCGCCCGTCGAGCCCGAAACCCCTGACGTCTCCGCACCGGCGACCGGTGACACCCCGGCCGCGACCGAGCCGTCCCCCGACGCGCCGGAGCCGCCCGCCGCGCCGGTCAATCCCCGCACGAAGATCCGCCATTCGCACGGCAATGCGGAGCGGGGTTCCCGAGATTCGGCCGGCCCGACGACCAGCCACAAGAAGAACCCGAAGGCAGCGTCCCGGCCCGAGGCGCCGTCGTCGGCCGGCGACACCTCCGCACCGGATTCCGCGGAGGGCTAGACCGAAAACGCGATTGCCGCGCGGATTCAGATCCTTGCCGGTGTGCCGAGCCAGCGTGGTGTCCATCAGCGTGCGCATGCGCTCGATCTCGGCGGCCTGGATCTCCAGATCGGAGACCTGACCCTGGATCGCGCCGCCGACGGCGGGCTGGTGGATGAGCACGCGGGCGTTCGGCAGGGCCAGCCGCTTGCCGGGGGTACCGGCGGCCAGCAGCACCGCGGCGGCCGAGGCCGCCTGGCCCAGGCAGACGGTCTGGATGTCGGCCCGGACGTACTGCATCGTGTCGTAGATCGCCATCAGCGAGGTGAACGAACCACCCGGCGAGTTGATGTACATGGTGATGTCACGGTCGGGATCCAGCGACTCGAGCACCAGGAGCTGGGCCATGATGTCGTTCGCCGAGGCGTCGTCGACCTGCACGCCGAGGAAGATGATGCGTTCCTCGAACAGCTTGTTGTACGGGTTGGACTCCTTGACACCGAAGCTGGAGTGCTCGATGAACGACGGCAGGATGTACCGAGAGGAAGGCTGCATATCGGGGTTCATTTGATACCTGCTCCTGGTCCGTCGCCGTTAACGCTGACACTGGTGATGATGTGGTCGACGAAGCCGTAGGCGAGGGCCTCCGGCGCGGTGAACCAACGGTCACGATCCGCGTCGGTCTCCACCCGCTCCAGCGTCTGGCCGGTGAACTCGGCGTTGAGCCGGTTCATCTCCTTCTTCGTCAGCGCGAACTGCTCGGCCTGGATCGCGATGTCGGCCGCGCTACCGCCGATGCCTGCGGAGGGCTGGTGCATCATGATCCGGGCGTGCGGCAGGGCATAACGCTTGCCCTTGGTGCCCGCGGCCAGCAGGAACTCACCCATCGAGGCGGCCAGACCCATGGCGTAGGTCGCCACGTCGCACGGTGCCAGCACCATGGTGTCGTAGATGGCCATACCTGCGGTCACCGATCCACCCGGCGAGTTGATGTACAGGTGGATGTCCTTGACGGGGTCCTCCGCGGCCAGCAGCAGAATCTGCGCGCACAGCCGGTTCGCGATGTCGTCGTCGACCTGGGTACCCAGGAAGATGATGCGCTCGGCGAGCAACCGCTCATACACCGAGTCGATGAGGTTGAGCCCCGACGCGCCAGAACGCATGTCAGTCACGGCTGGATACCTGCTTTCTCGAGTTGTCGTACTCGTTCACCGACACTAACCAACGCGCAGCGAACCGCACGCCCAAGAGGGCGCGCGTTCGCTCACAGCGTCACTCAGCGGTGTCTTGATCTTTCTTGTCGGCCTTCTTCTCAGCCTTCTTGGCGGCCTTCTTGGCAGCCTTCTTCTCGGCCTTCTCCGCCTTGTCGGCGTCGTCAGCCTCGTCGGCGTCATCAGCTTCCGGGGCGTCCTCGATCTCGGCCGCCTCGGCGTCAGCGCCACCGGCCGGGCCGAAGAACTCGGCCGTGTCGACCACAGCGCCGTCGGTGTCGGTGACGGTGGCACCGTGCACGATCGCGGCGATGGTCAGGCCGCGGCGCACATCGGCGAACATGGCGGGCAACTGATTGTTCTGCTGCAGGAAGCCCAGCAGCTGCTGGGGCTCCAGACCGTACTGCCGCGACATCAGCACCAGCCGCTCGGTCAGGTCGGCCTGGCCGACCTGGATGTCGAGCTTGTCGGCGATGGCATCCATCAGCAGCTGCGTCTTGACGGCCTTCTCGGCGTTGCTGCGGTTGTCCGCGTCGAACTCTTCGCGGGTGCTGCCCTGCTCGGTCAGCGACTCCTCGAACTTCGCCTCGTCGTGCTCCAGCTCGTGGATGGCGTTGTGCAGGGTGTCGTCCACCTGGGCCTGCACGATCGCCTCGGGCAGCGGCACCTCGATGTCGGTGAGCAGGGTCTCCAGCGCCTTGTCGCGGATCTGCTCGGCCTGCTGGATGCGCTTGGCCCGACGCACCTGCTCGATCAAGCTCTCCTTGAGCTCGTCGATGGTGTCGAACTCGCTTGCCAGCTGGGCGAACTCATCGTCGGCCTCGGGCAGCTCGCGCTCCTTGACCGAGTTCACCTTGACCGTCACCTCGGCCTCCTGGCCGGCGTGCGGTCCGGCGACCAGGGTGGTGTTGAACGTCTTGCTCTCGTCGACCTTGAGCCCGGTGATCGCCTCGTCCAGACCCTCTATGAGCTGGCCGGAGCCGATCTCGTGGGACAAACCCTCGGTCTTGGCCTCGGGCACGTCCTCGCCGTCGACGGTGGCCGACAGGTCGATGGACACGAAGTCGCCCTCGGCGGCCGCGCGCTCGACACCGGTCAGGGTGCCGAACCGGGCGCGAAGGTTCTGCAGCTCGGTGTCGACCTCGTCGTCGCCGACGGCGATCGGGTCGACGCTGAACTTCAGCTCGGACAGCTCGGGCAGCTCGATCTCGGGACGGATGTCCACCTCGGCGGTGAAGACCAGTTCTTCGTTGTCCTCAAGCTTGGTGACCTCGATGTCGGGCTGCCCCAGGGGCTGCACGTCAGCGGTGCTCACCGCCTCGCTGTAGCGGCTGGGCAGCGCGTCGTTGACGACCTGCTCCAGCACGGCCCCACGGCCGATGCGGGCCTCCAGGAGTTTGCGCGGCGCCTTGCCCGGGCGGAACCCGGGCAGGCGAATCTGCTGAGCCAGCTGCTTGAAGGCCCGGTCGAAATCGGGCTCCAGCTCGGCGAAGGGAACCTCCACGTTGATCCGAACCCGAGTGGGGCTCAGCTTCTCGACCGTGCTTTTCACTGCGTTACTCCTGTATGCGTCTTCTGGTGGCGTCGCGGCGTGCGGGGGCGGAACGTGTCGTCATGTCGCCTTCAGCAGCTCCGCGCGCTTCGCGAACAGGGTAGTTGACCGGGTTGGACGCCCGACACTTGGCGTCCCCGAGCAGACTCCCGGGGCCCCATTGCAACCAATCCGGTTACCGCTACGTACCGAATACGAACGGAATGATTAATCACCCCCGCGGGTGGAACCCGTATGTCACAGTCACCCCCAAGGAGGTCAGTCGTGACTCAGCAGCGGCTTGAAGACTCGAGCCCATTGGACAATTACGCCCCCGAGGAAGTGGCCCTTCGCCCCCGCGACGCCAAGTTCTCCTGGGAGAACACGCCGCTGCACTGGATGCCGGGTGACCCCTACGGCTCGCATGCCATCACCGCCCTGAACCTGTTCCTGCCGGTGGCCGAACGCTGGTTCGCCAAGCTGTTCACCGAGGCGCTCGAACACGTCCGCGACGAGCGGCTACGCGAGCAGATCATCGGATTCATCGGCCAGGAGGCCATCCACGCGAAGACCCACGATGTCGTCCTCGTCGAGTTTCTGCGCCGGCACGACATCGACCCCACCCGGTTCCTGGATCAGCTGGAATGGGTGGCCGGCCAATACGACGTGCGCATCGCGAAGATCTCGTGCCCGGATCGTCGGCGCAAGGCGCTGGCCTCGGGCACCCATGCACTCAACGGCGCCGAGCACTTCACCGGTGTGCTCGGCCATTGGGCCCTGAACAACGAGTGGGAAAGCCTGAACGTCGATCCGATGATGGCGGATCTGATGCGCTGGCACGGTGCCGAAGAGGTGGAGCACCGACACGTCTCCTACAACGTGGCCAAATACTTCGGCATGGACTTCGTCGCCCAGGCAGCCGGCGGGCTGATGGTCAGCGTGGTGTTCTTCGCGCTGGTCCTGCGCGGACTGAAGTTCCTGGTCCACGCGGATCCCGCGCTGCCCAACATGGGCTACACCAGACTGATGTGGAAGATGCACGTCTCCGGGAAGCGCGGATCGATCCCGACCATCGCCTATCTGTTCCGGACGGGGTCACGGCTGCTGCGGCCCGGCTACAACCCGGTCGATGAAGGCAGCACCGCACAAGCCGTCGCGTATCTGGCTGCCTCACCCGCCGCCCGCGCCATGCACGGATGATGCCGCGCTTCCTCCGCAGCCTGCTCAAGCCCTACGCCGGCGAACCGCCGCCCGGCCTGTACAAATCGACAGCGCCGGATCTGCTGATCCGCGTCGTCGGGGCAGCAGTGCCGCATTTCCTCTCCGTGGTGACGCGCCTGGGTGGCGACGCTGCACTGCCGGCGCTGCCCGCCGCCGTCAACCGCACGTCGTTGCGCATCGCGGACCGGCAGATCGTGGCCGCCGACGGCCACGTGGTGGCACTGACACTGGCTGCCCTCGACGACACTCCCCTGCCGCGCTGGCATCCGGGCGCCCACATCGACCTGCACCTGCCTTCCGGCCTGACCCGCCAGTATTCGCTGACCGGCGATCCGGAGCTGCGCGGCGAATATCGAATTGCGGTGCGGCACAGCCTTGATGGCGCCGGCGGATCGATCGAGGTGCACGGCCTGACGCTGGGCGGGACGGTCGCGGCGAGCGACCCACGCAACGCGTTCATGATGCCGCTGCCCGGTTCGGCGTCCCAGTCGGCGCGGCTGCATTTCATCGCCGGTGGCATAGGTATCACGCCGATCCTGCCGATGATCCGGCTGGCGGAACGTCAGGGCGCCCAGTGGACGCTGTGCTACACCGGCCGCAGCCACGACGCGCTGGCGTTCACGGACGAACTGGCGCCCTACGGCGACAAGGTGCGGATCCAGACCGACGACGAGCACGGCCCGCCGAGCGCCGAGACCCTGCTCGAGGGGGTGGATCCCACCACCGCGGTCTACGTGTGCGGGCCTCCGCCGATGATCGACGCGGTGCTTCGGGCCATCCCGGTGGATTCCGGCATCGAGGTGCACAGCGAGCGTTTCAGCGCCCCACCGGTGATCGACGGCGAACCCTTCGCGCTGGAACTCGCGCACAGCGGCACCGTGGTGGACGTCGGGGCGCATCAGAGCGCACTGGCCGCCCTGCGCAATGCCGTTCCCACCGTTGCCTATTCATGCCAGCAGGGGTACTGCGGCACGTGCGTGCAGCGGGTGATCTCCGGCGAGGTGGACCATCGCGACACCCTGCTCACCGAGGCGCAGCGCGACCTGGGGCAGATGCTGGTGTGCGTATCCCGGGCCAAGGCACCCCATGAGCGGTTGGTGCTGGACGCCTGAAACGGGTGGGTCGGGGTGACAGGATTTGAACCTGCGGCCTTCCGCTCCCAAAGCGGATGCGCTACCAAGCTGCGCTACACCCCGTGTCTCGCTGCGGTCGAGATACTACGGGTTCAACACGCGGGACGGTCAATTGGCGTTGTCCGCGCCCTCGCCGGTACAGTCTTGCGTTGCACCAACGTGCGGGCGTAGCTCAATGGTAGAGCCCTAGTCTTCCAAACTAGCTACGCGGGTTCGATTCCCGTCGCCCGCTCCACAGAAATCGGTCCTGTCTGCGAAACCGCAGGTAGGGCCGATTTTTTTTTGGCCCCGACCGGGGCTCGGGCAGGCCGCCGGAGCGGCGGTCGCACACGGTGTCGTTCCGGTACCAAACAGCAACGTTCGCGCACCACGCTGACGACAACGAGTCCTCCGGCTGTCCCTTTCGAACATTCTTTGCGGGCTGCAGTCAAGCCGGCGCCACCCGGCCATGGACACCGCTAACCAGGCACCGCAAGATTTATTAGCTGTAGAGATGCTCCGGCAATCGATCGCCCGCCACGTCGACGCATGAATTCATAACGATTCGAATTCACCCTGAGTTCATTCTCAGCAAGTCGTTCAGAATCTTTCCATCGGCATGACCACCGTCCGATAGGTCGCCTGCCATAACTCCTTGCCTACTGATTGCGTTCTCAATGACATCTTTGAACTGCATCTTTGTCCATATCGATCGCGCCTGGCACGCAATAGTGTCGCCATGACCGATGGCGATCACCAGGAGGATCCAACGGCCGCCCCATTCGCGGAAGCAAACAATTGACCTAGTGGTAAATACAGTTGCCCGTCGAGATTCAGTCTCGGCTATAGCCCATCCAGCGATCGCTGTGGTAACTTCCAAATGCCAACAGAGGCGTTTGCTACCGGGAGGAAAACCATGGATTCACGTCAGGGGATGCGACACAAGCTGGTGGCCGCTGTGGCCGTAGCCGGCGGCGGGCTCGCGATCGCGTTTGCATCGGCAGGCGCAGCCGCAGCCGATTCGCAGCAAAACATCATCACCCAGCTGGGTAACGGAGCGACCAACCTGCAGGTCCAGCTCGGCAACGCGGGCACCAACGCGCAGAACCAGCTCGGCGCCGCGGGCACCAACCTGCAGAACCAGCTGGGTGCCGCGGGCACCAACGGGCAGGTCCAGGTGGGTAACGCGGGCACCAACCTGCAGAACCAGCTAGGCGCCGCGGGCACCAACGCGCAGAACCAGCTCGGCGCCGCGGGCACGAACCTGCAGAAGCGCACGGGTGCGGCCGTCAGTGGCGTGACCAAGGCCATCGGCAAGGCTTTCGGGGGCTAAGTAGTTCCGATTCGCTCGAAGCAATTCGCAGACCGGGCACCGACCGGCGACTGATCAGTGCGACGATCAGCCCCCGCCGGTGCCCGGTCTGCGCTGCGTGTCATATCGATCGAATTTGCCACGACGCCGGAAATACAGGCAGGTAGCCATTTATCAGGAACGATCAGCAATTCTGGGAAACTGCTGAAATTAACCTCTGAAGCAATTGTGACCACCAGCGGCGCCGACACTCCACCATACGGCCAACCTTGCCATATGCCCAGCTAGATATGGATGGTGACGATTCGGTGGGCGCGGAGTGCCAGTCGTTGCGCAGCTAAAACGCGAACGGTATAAGTATGCAATGACTGCTTCGCCACTCCCGCACGCGAGCGACGAGCAATCAGATATTGGCGATTTCAGTAAAGTTGCTCACTTACCTTGGCGCGATCCTCGGCGTTACCTGTGGCTGATGGTGCCGGCCACCCCGGGCATGGTCGCGCTGTCCTGGCTGCTGGTGTGGACCACAGGGCAGACGGCGTTCTGGTGGACCGGTCCCGTTCTCACGTTCGTGGTCATCCCGCTGCTCGACCACGCGCTCGGCCAGAAGGACAGGCGCCATATCTCCGATCAGGCGCTGGCCGCACTGGAGGGCGACCGGTACTACCGGGCGGCCACCCACCTGTACCTTCCCGCGCAATACCTTTCGCTGATCTTCGCGTGCTGGTTGTGGAGCGGCGGCGGCTGGTTGCACATCGCAATCGCGGGCAAGGTGGGTTTGATGGTGGCCACCGGCGTGGTCGGCGGGATCGCCAACAACGCCGCTCACGAACTGGGCCACAAACGCGGTCGCACCGAACGGATGCTGAGCAAGCTGGCGCTGGCGCAAAGCTTTTACGGGCAGTTCTACGTCGAACACAACCGCGGACACCACGTGAAAGTGGCCACCGCCGAGGATCCGGCCAGCGCACGGTTCCGCGAGACGGTCTACGCGTTCGCGGCTCGGTCGGCGCTGGGCAGCACTCGCTCCGCTTGGCTGCTGGAACGGAAACGACTTGCCCGCCAAGGACATTCACCGTGGTCACTACGCAATGACGTGCTCAACGCCTGGTTGCTCAGCGCGGCGTTGTTCGCCGGGCTGACGGCCTGGTTCGGCGCCGTCGATCTCCCGTGGCTGGCCGGCCAGGCGGTCCTGGGCGTGTTCCTGCTGGAAGCCATGAACTACCTGTCGCACTACGGGTTACGACGGCGCAAGCTGACGTCGGGCCGCTACGAACGTCTGCGCCCGGCGCACTGCTGGAACGGCAACGCCGTCATCACCAACGTCTTTCTTCTCCATCTGCAACGCCACTCCGACCACCACGCCAACCCGCTGCGCCGCTATCAGGCGGTGCGCCACACCGAACACGCCCCGCAGCTTCCCGCCGGATACGTGGCGATGCTCGTGCTCGCGCTGTGCCCGCCGCTGTGGCGGCGCGTGATGGACCCGCGGGTGCTGGCCCTCTACGACGGCGACATCACCAAGACGGCACTGCGCCCGCGGGACGCGCGACGCCACGCGACCTCAACGACCTGAGGCCGCTCTCAGTTCGAGCCGGAGACCGCCCCGAACCTGTCGGTACGCTGAAAATCATGAACGGCCTGCTCCTCGTCCTGATCGTCCTCGTCATCCTCGCGATCGGTTTTGCGGTGTACAGCTCGCAGAAAGCCACCGGACGCCGCACCGCCGCCTCGCTGGACGACGCGAAGGCCGACGCCCGCCGCGTCATCGAGCGGCTCGGCGGTCAGGTGTTCAACCTGAGCGGGACCGACGACGCGGCCAAGCAGGCCCTGGCCGATGCCTCGGAGCGCTACACGGCCGCCTCCTCGCAGATCGACCAGGCGAACACCGCCAAGCAGGCGCAGCTGGCCAAGGAGAGCGCCATCGAGGGTCTGTACTACGTGCGCGCGGCGCGTACCGCCATGGGTATGGACCCTGGCCCGGAATTGGAGACCCTGGATGGTCAGCGGTCGGCGGGCGCCGTCACCGAGGATCGTCGAATCCAGTTCGAGGGCAAGGAGATCGAGGCCTCCCCCGGTCCGTCACAACGCACCCCGAACTACTACCCGGGCGGCCGGGTCGCCGGCCGGCCGGTGCCCGCCGGCTGGTACTCCGAACCGTGGTGGAAGCCGGCTCTGGTGGCCGGCGCCTGGGGTATCGGGTCGGTGCTGCTGTTCGACGCCCTGTTCTCCGGGATGCACGGCGTGGACTACGGCGCACAGGGTTTCGAGAACGGCTACGGTGACGGCTTCCAGCAGGGCCTGGAGCAGGGCGAAATGTCCGCCGACGGCGGCCAGGACATGGGTTCCGACGGCGGTTGGGGCGGGGACAGCTGGGGCGGCTCCGATGGGGGTGGCGATTTCGGCGGCTTCGACGGCGGCGGGGACTTCGGCGGCTTCGACTTCTGATCCGGCACCGAAAAGTGTGGGATCGGTAGCGGGTCCAGCGCGCCGGCTTTGGCTACGCTGAGCGCCATGAACGGCATGCTGCTGATCCTCATCCTGTTCGTCGTGGCAGGCATCGGGTTGCTGGTGTACGCGTCGTCGAAGGCCACCGGAGGCCGCAACGCGGCCGCCCTGTCCGACGCCAAGGCCGACGCCCGGCGCGTCATCGAGCGGCTCGGCGGGCAGGTGTACAACCTGACCGGCACCGACAACGCCTCCAAGCAGGCGATGGCCGATGCGTCGGAGCGGTACAACGCCGCCGCTGCCCAGATCGATCAGGCCACGACCGCGCGCCAGGCCGCGTTCGCCAAGGAGAGCGCCATCGAGGGCCTCTATTACGTGCGCGCCGCGCGGGCTGCGATGGGCCTGGATCCCGGGCCGGAACTGGAGACGCTCAGCGGCCAGCGCGGGGCCGGCTCCGTCACCGAGGATCGCCGGGTCACCGTGGAGGGCAGGCAGATCGAGGCCTCCCCCGCCCCGTCGCAGCGCACGCCGAACTACTATCCCGGCGGCCGGGTCGCCGGGCGGCCGGTCCCGGCCGGCTGGTACTCCGAACCCTGGTGGAAGCCGGCCCTGGTGGCCGGCGCCTGGGGTGTCGGGTCGGTGCTGTTGTTCGACTCGTTGTTCTCCGGGATGCACGGCGTCGATTACGGCGCACAGGGTTTCGAGAACGGCTACGGCGCCGGTTTCGACCAGGGCTACCAGCAGGGGTTCGACCAGAGCTCCGGTTCGGACGGCGGTGTCTGGGATACCGGCAGCGGCGGCTCGGACAGCGGCGGCGGATCCGGTTGCAGCGGTTCGAGTTGCAGTGGGTCCAGTTGCGGCGGCGGGGGCTGTGGCGGCGGCTGCGGCGGCAGCTGACTACAGCCGGCTCTCCAGCCTGGAAGACACCCCGGCCTCCTGCAGGTCGAGGCGCTCCAGCATGGCGCGCACCGCCTCGTCCTCGATGCGCCCCTCGTCCCGTTCGGTGATCAGCGCGGCCCGCTGCGCGGACAGCACGTCGCGGTAGAGCGCGGAGAAGACCTTCGCCCGCTTGGTCGGCGCCTCGGGATCGGGCATCCCATCGACGTCCTCGGAATGGCGGGCGACGGCCGTGCGGATCTCCGCGAGCACGCGCGGGTCCATGTCCACGGGCGGGTTCGCCCGGAATTCGGCGATCACGTCGTCGGCTGCGGCGTGCACCACCCGTTCGGCCTTGAGTTCCTCTTCGCGGTCTTCGGCGTGGTCGTCGTTGAACCGCGACAGTTGCAGGCGCCGGATCAGCCACGGCAGCGACCAGCCCTGGATCAGCAGTGTGCCCACGCTGACGACGAACGCGATTGCCTGAATGGTCGCCCGCTCCGGGAAGGGTTCGCCGGACATCGTCGTCGCCGGAATGGCGGCCGCGGCGGCCAAGGTGACGACGCCGCGCATCCCGGTCCACGAGACCACCACGTTCTCCTGCCAGCTCAACGTGCGCCGGTCGATCCGCGACCGCCACTTGCCCCGCGGTTTTCGCCGGGTCCCCAGCGCACCGCGACCGCTCTCGGGTGCGGGCACGCTCAGCCGGGTTTCGACGTGGCGGAACAGCTTGTTGCGGCCGAACATCGCGAACACCGACAGTGGCCGGATGACCAGCACGATCACCAGGACGATCATCGAGGCGACCGCGACCTCCATCAGTGATTCGTGGGCCTCCCGCAGGTCCTCCAGCACGAAGCGCAGATGCAGGCCGATGTAGGCGAAGACGAAGGCCTCCAGCAGCACGTCGACGGAATTCCAGACGTAGCGCTCCTGCAGCCGGGTCTGATATCCCGCGCCGAGGGTGCCGTTGCCGACGACGAATCCGGCGACCACGACGGCCAGCACACCGGAGGCGTGCACCTCCTCGGCGACGATGAACGCCGCGAACGGCACCACCAGACCCTGCACGGTCTCCAGTCCCGGGTTGGCCAGTCGCCTGCGGATCCACAGCGTCACGTACCCCAGCGCCAGGCCGACGATTGGTCCGATCACGGCGCTGTAGCCAAAGAGCAGGAACGGATTCGCGATGAACGTGTGGCCGCCGGCCACCTGGGTCACCGCCACCGAGAACAGCGCCAGCGCGGCGGCGTCGTTGATCAGGCTCTCGCCGGTGAGGATCGCCATCACGCGTTTGGGCAGGCCGAGTTTGCGGCCGACCGCGACGGCGGTGACGGCGTCCGGTGGCGCCACGATGGCGCCGAGCACCAATGCGGTGGCGAAGGTCAGCGGCACCAGCGCCAGCCAGGACGACACCGCGGCCACCGCGAACGCGCTGACCGCGACCAGGGCGACACCGAGCCCGAGAATCGGGCGGATGTTGCGCAGGAAGGTGGGGAACGAAAAGTCCAGCGCCGCCGAGTACAACAGCGGTGGCAGCACCACCGTCAGCAGGATGTGCGAATCGAGTTCGGGTGCCTCGAATCCGGGCAGGAAGGACACGGCGATGCCGACGACCACGATCATCAGCGCGGGTTCGAACCCGCGGCGATGGGCAATGGCGGTGACCAGGATGGCGCCGACGACGACGAGGATCAATTCCACAGCACTGATTGTCCCGGACTACCCGTCGGAGCGCTCAACGCGACCTGGGCCTGCATATAGGGCGCCTGTGGTGCGCGACGCCGCAGACCCGACTGAGTACGCTAGGTCGAACTTCGCGGATCAAAATGCGGAGAGTACGCGAGAGGATGCCAATGTGGATTTCCCGAGTGCGCGTCACAGGTGGGTTCTTATCCGGCTTAGACGTTGAGTTGACACGTGGTCTAAACGTGATCGTTGGGCCCCGCGGCGTCGGTAAGACGACACTGCTTGAACTTATTAGGCACGCACTTGCAATACCAAATCCCATTGCACAGAAGCGCTCTAACGAAACCCGCGTCAGAGAGTTGCTTCGCGACGGTGAGATTGTCATCGATATTGAGTCAGATCGGAGTCGTCATCGACTGGCAGTTGATGCAGAGGGCAGAGGTCGGAGCAGTTTTACCGAGTCTGTTGCGTTAATGCTTGGCCAGAATGAACTAGAAAGTATTGCATCTGACAAATCGAGCAGGCTGCAACTTATTGATCTCAGGGCTGGCGTGCATATCGACAAGCTACTACTCGAGGACTGCGCCTCCCTCACAAAAGAAATAGCCAATCTAAAAGAGAATATCCAGCAGTCTGACGATCAACTAGCTCAACGGCGCGACCTCGCTCTGGAACGAGAGGGACTGGTCGCGGAGGAAACACAATTGCTTTCCGCCGCCACAAACGACCTAAGCGCTTTGCGTCATCGCTTGCGTACACTCGAAGACGAGCTCGGACAAGTCGAAAAAGATCAAGAAAGAGCCGAGAGAGCGAGCACTCTCCTCACCACCACCAATAGTCTTCATCAGTCATTGGCACGTCAACTAACTGACCTTCGACAAATCTCAACCGGCTCAGTGCTCGCACCGTTGCTGGATGACTACATTGAACAGGAAGCAGAATATCTTCATCTAGCTGAGTCAACAGCTGCCATCGCGTCGCAACAAATAGTTGAAGCCGTGACGGACTTGGCGGCTCGCGACAACAACCTGAGGGTAGACGCCGCGCGCTTACGTGCGGATCTCGAAGAAGCTGAAACTGGCCTTGGCGACGTCACGGCACGACTACGCAATGTGGAAGTTTTGCTCGCAAAATTAGAAGTCCTCGCTATTCAGATTAGCGACATGCGGGATCGCGAAGTTCGGCTCAGAATCGAGAGAGACGCTCGGTTCGATGCTAGAGACGCTTGGCAAGAAGAGGTATTTTCAAAACGAGATGCAGTAGCGCGACATGTATCGTCGCAGCTTGATAATCGCGTAGTCGTCACAATTGATCACTTGGCGGACACGATGAGTCTCAGGGCTGCATTGCAGGCACTACTCCAGGGAAGCAACCTACAATACCGCCCATTAGCCGACGCCATTTCTCGTGATGTTTTACCGCGACAATTATTAAGACTTGTCGAATCTGGAAATGTCAAAGGCCTCGCGACAGCCTCTCGAATCGCAGAAGAGCGGGCTGCGCGAGTAATCAGCCATCTGCAGACTCCCGAAGCCCTCGGCGAATTAGCCCAATTAGTTCTCGAAGACTATGTCGATTTTCAACTTCAAGACGGTTTGCTAACAAAAAGCGTCGAAGAGCTGTCAGCGGGCCAAAAATGCGCCGTTACCTTACCGATATTCCTTACAGAAGAATCCCGCGCTTTGATATTGGATCAGCCCGAGGACCACCTCGACAACGCATATCTTGTTTCACATGTAATAAAAAGCATGCAACGGCGCGGGGAATCAGGCGCTCAGACCATCGTTGCAACGCATAATGCCAACATCCCAGTGCTGGGCGGCGCGGAAACCGTAATCGCGCTACAAAGCGACGGACTCCGGGGCTTTGTAGATGCACGTGGAGGGTTCGACCAACCCGACATCGTTCAGATCATCACATCCCTAATGGAAGGTGGCGCCGAGGCATTCAAGAGGCGCGCAAACTTCTACCGCCAATTCGGGAGCCTAGATGGAGGAGACTGAAGCGCGACGTCTCCTCCATTCAAGGAGTCCATCCGAACGAATCGAAGCAGCGCAATGGCTTTCGGAGCATGCATCTCGTAGCTGGCGGAATCAGCTAGTCGAAGCAATGGAAATCGAGACGGTGCCGCAGATAAGACGGCATCTTGACGTCGCGCTTCATCGTCTCGATTCGATGGGAAGCAACGCGTCCGACCGCCACGATCAACAACTGATACGCCACTCAGATGGACGATTGACAGAAGAGCAGGACCTCCTTTCGGATCTAGCAGGCTTGATTCGGCACGAGACTGAACCCGCGATTGGCTGGCTCCGAAAAGCCGCTAATCGCGAGATAGCACTCTTCGAGGCCAGTGCTACGAATCGAACAATCGAAGCGCTACGCCGCCGCATCGACGGTGTCGCCCAACTTGCAGATGCTAGTCGAGAACCTGAGTGGACCTCAATATCAATTTCCGAACTGGTGAATGAGTCTATTCCCCCACTAGCAAGCGACGACCGCCTAGTCGTCAACGCAGCGAATCAGTCGACCGATGACATGATTGAGACTGATCGAGGATTAATGGCCTTAATAATAGGAAACTCCATATCAAACGCTATACATGCCTCTTCGACTGTCGATCCCGTTGGAATCGCCGATGTATCTGTTAACTATGGCGTAAGTAAGTCCGAGTTTTGGTTGACCATTTCCAATCCGTTTTCCGGTAGCTCATTTACCCTTCAACAGGTGTCGGGCATCGGTACTTCAACGAAAACTGGCCACCGCGGACTTGGTGTGCTCGCCGCAAATAGGGCAGCTTCTCGAATGCGCTATTTGTATGATCTGTCAGCAGTGGGTGGTATCGCCACGGCGTCGGTTAGGGGTAGCAGATTCCATGTCTAGCCCAATTGCTGCGCTTGTAGAAGACGATCCTGAGCAGGTTCCAGAAACCACAGACTCACTAACAACGGCAGGCTTCGAGGTAATTCATTACTGGGATGCGAGCGAAGCAAAACGAGGACTTAGTGACCTCCAAGGTCAGATAGATTTCTTGGTCCTCGACCGGAATCTTCCTAATGCCATCGGCGATCAGCCGAGCAACCAGATAGGTGACGACCTGCTAGAAGACCTACTGGCAGAATATCCCGATGTGCCAGTGGCCGTGCTTACTGGGTACAGCGACGAAGACTACGCGCAGTTCGCCACCCGACACAGAGGTTCGATCACACTTCGAAGTGGCTCAATTTCAGTAGACCGAGTTGCGCCTTTCAGGAAAAGCCAAACTCTTGAATTTGAACGCTATGCAGTAAGACTCCACGACCAACTGATGAGATTGCGCGACATCAACGTTCTACCCGATTCACTTCGATCTGACCTTAACGACGCCAAAAAGCTACTACTTCGCCGCGTAGCGTTTGAATTTGCGGGAACAAGCGTTCGCGCCGAGCCACTCGAAGGTGGAGTCAGCGATGCCGATGTCTGGCATTGCGCAATAGACGGGCCAGACGGTCTAGTTGCCGACTATGTGGTCAAGAAGGTAAAAAAAATTCCGTCGACTGGAGGATTTCAGTCGTTGCTCCCCGGCAGCTTGGCTGCGGCGGTGGTTCACACCGTAAATGGACTTTGTCGCGGACAGTGCGCAACAGTAATACAGACCGCCGGCCGGAACGCGCAACCTCTTTCTTCGTTGATTGCGGACCATTCCTCCACTCAAGATGTCATCGAAAGATTGCTTAGCGGCCTCGATAGTATGGCGCATAACAATACCACTGTCGACAAGAATCTCTCCGATGTCACGAGTTATTTCGCTGAATGGAACTTGATAGAGGAAATTTTATCGACGCATGGCATCAGAGCTCCTCGACCGACAATAAGCGTGCGAACCACCTTAAAACACCAGCATGGCGATCTTCATCCCGGAAATATACTGGTCGTTGGATCCGATCCTGTCATCATAGATTTCGACAGTCAGCTGTACGGCAGTAGAATCATTGATGCAGTTTCATTGCTCTTGGGCGGTTTGTTCCACAAAGCATCACGATTGCGCGTCGGATCGTGGCCTGAGCCCGCAAATTTCAGCGTGTTCGATAGGACCATCTTCCTCCAAGATTGCCCATTTCCAGAATACTTTTCGGCCTGCTTGGACTGGCTCGTCGCATCTGTGACAAGTGAGCGCGAGTTGTGGGCGGTGCTACTCAGCTTTGCAGTCCGACAACTCAACTTTCCCGACGTTATGGAAAGTGATCGTTTACAGGCTTGCGCAGTCGAGCTTGCACGAACGATGGCCGAGAATCTGCGCGCCTCGTAAGTTCCTGTCTGGACCCTCTGTCGGACCTACCCTTACGACCCGCTGTCGTCCGACCTACCCCGTCACGACTGGCAGTTCGGGCACCAGAACACGTTGCGTGCCTCCAACTCCGCGGTGCGCACCGCCGTGCCGCAGACCCGGCAGGGATCACCCGCGCGGCGATACACGTAGGTGCGCGGGCGGCCCTCCCGGTAGGAGGGTGCGCCGCGATCGTCCTCGGGCCGGACGACGACGATCTTGCCGCGCCGCACCCCGACCTTCATCAGGGCGACCAGATCGGTCCACATCTCGCCGAACTCGTCGGCGTCGACGTGGGTGCCGGGCCGGTACGGGTCGATCCGGTGCCGGAACAGCAGCTCACTGCGGTAGACGTTGCCCACCCCGGCCATCACCGTCTGGTCCATCAGAAGAGCTCCGATGGTTCTGCGGGACTTGGTGATTCGCTTCCACGCCAATTCCGGGTGGGCATCGGCGCGCAGGGGGTCGGGGCCCAGCCGGGCCACCACGTCGTCGACGGCGGCCTCGTCGATCAGCTCGCAGACCGTCGGCCCGCGCAGGTCGGTGCCGTACTCGGCGCCCACCATGCGCATCCGCACCTGGCCGACCGGCAACGGTAGCGGGACCGGCGCCTCGGTGAAGGTGCCGTAGAGCCCGAGGTGCACGTGCACCACCGCGCGCTCGGTGTAGTGGTGGAACAGGTGCTTACCCCACGCATCGGCCCGGCGCAGGACCTGGCCGTTGACCGCGGCCGCGTCGGCGAACCGGCCCTGCGGGCTGGACACCGTCACCGGTGCGCGCCCGAAACGCTTCTGGTGCAACCGGGCCAGCCGGTGCAGGGTGTGCCCCTCTGGCATCGATCACGCCATGTATCAGGCGGGAGCGCCGGGAACGGGCGGCGCGATGTGGTCCTTCTCGTACTGCGCGAGGATGTCGATCCGACGCTGATGGCGCTCGGCTTCCGACCACGGGGTGGTCAGGAACGCGTCGACGATGGCCAGCGCCTCCTCTGTGGTGTGCATCCGGCCGCCGATGCCGATCAGCTGGGCCTTGTTGTGCTGGCGGGCCAGCTGCGCCGTCTCGACGCTCCACGCCAAAGCGCAGCGGGCGCCGGGCACCTTGTTCGCGGCGATCTGCTCACCGTTGCCCGAACCGCCGAGCACGATGCCCAGGCTGTCCGGATCGGCGACGGTCTTGAGAGCCGCCGCGATACAGAACGCCGGGTAGTCGTCGTCGGCGTCATAGGTGAAGGCACCGCAGTCGATCGGTTCGTGGCCGTTCTTCAGGAGGTGCTCGATGATGGTCTGCTTGAATTCGAGTCCGGCGTGATCGGCACCGAGGTAGACGCGCATGGGGTAACCCTAACTGGCTGTAGGCCGTGTCAATAGCGGGGTTTGGCATGTTGGGTCGACATCCGGTGTTCGGGTGTTGTGGTGGTGCTGTGATGTCGGTAGGGCTGGCTGAATGCGGTGGGTGCCTGGTGCCCACGTTGACGTATGCGACCT
>NZ_JBFUFU010000031.1:0-22217 GCF_056403275.1 Mycobacterium sp. P2_H7
GGCGGCGCCGCCCGACGCTTCCAGAACGAAGTCGAWGTCGGCATGGTCGGCATCAACGTCCCCATCCCCGTCCCCATGGCCTACTACAGCTTCGGCGGCTGGAAAGCCTCCCTCTTCGGCGACAGCCACGCCCACGGCATGGAAGGCGTCAACTTCTTCACCCGGGCCAAGGCCATCACCAGCCGCTGGCTCGATCCGTCGCATGGCGGAATCAACCTCGGTTTCCCAGAGAACAAGTGAGAAAATCTCAAGATGACTGTCACTGAAGAGTCCACCGCGCTGCCCAACGGGCTGACCGTCGCGGATGCCCGCGCCGAGGCTGCCCGCGCTTACGAGCTGGACCGCAAGCACGTGTTCCACTCCTGGTCGGCTCAGGCCGAGATCAACCCGATGACCATCACCGCGTCACAGGGTTCCTATGTCTGGGACGGCGAGGGCAACCGCCTGCTCGACTTCTCCAGCCAGCTGGTGAACACGAACATCGGGCATCAGCACCCGAAGGTCGTCGCCGCCATCGCCGCCCAGGCCGCGAAACTCTGTACGGTCGCGCCGCAACACGCCAACGCGGCGCGCTCGGAGGCGGCCCGACTGATCGCCGAGCGGACCCCCGGGGAGCTCGACAAGATCTTCTTCACCAACGGCGGTGCCGACGCCGTCGAGCACGCGGTGCGGATGGCCCGGCTGCACACCGGCCGCTACAAGGTGCTCGCGCGCTACCGCGCCTACCACGGTGGCACCGAGACGGCGATCAACCTCACCGGCGACCCGCGGCGCTGGCCCAACGATCACGGCAACGCGGGCGTGGTGCACTTCAACGGGCCGTTCCTGTATCGCTCGTCGTTCCACGCCACCACCGAGGCCGAGGAATCGCAGCGCGCCCTGGCCTACCTGGAGCAGCTGATCGCGCTGGAGGGTCCGTCCACCATCGCCGCGATCATCCTGGAATCCATCCCGGGCACCGCGGGCATCATGATCCCGCCGCCCGGATACATCGCCGGGGTGCGCGAGATCTGTGACCGGCACGGCATCGTGTTCATCGCCGACGAGGTGATGTCCGGCTTCGGGCGCAGCGGAAAGTGGTTCTCCATCGACCATTTCGATGTGGTGCCGGATCTGCTGACCTTCGCCAAGGGCGTCAACTCCGGATACGTCCCGCTCGGTGGCGTGGCGATCAGCCCCGCCATCTACGAGACGTTCGCGCACCGCGCGTACCCGGGTGGCCTGACCTACTCCGGGCATCCGCTGGCCGCCGCCGCCGCCATCGCGACCATCAATGCGATGGCGGACGAGGGCATGGTGGAAAACGCCGCCCGGATCGGCGCCGAGGTCATCGCACCCGGCCTGGCCGAGCTGGCCGCCAAGCACCGCTGCGTCGGTGAGGTGCGGGGCGCCGGCGTGTTCTGGGCCGTCGAACTGGTCGCCGACCAGCAGACCCGCGAGCCGCTGGCGCCGTACGGCGGCTCCAGCCCCGCGATGAACTCGGTGATCGCGGCGTGCAAGGCCGGGGGCCTGCTGCCGTTCGCGAACTTCAACCGGATCCACGTCGTGCCGCCGTGCAACGTCACCGAGGACGAGGTGCGCACGGGCCTGGCGATCCTGGACTCCGCACTGGATGTCGCCGACGCCGCGCTGTAGTTCTGGCTCCAAACCGACGAAATGGCTGTGAATCTTCGTGATTCACAGCCATTTCGTCGTTTTCGAGCCGGCTACCGCAGCCGGTGCGCGTCCAGGTACGCACGTGCCCCGTCCGGAATGGGCGCGGGCGCATCGTCGACCAGGGTCACCAGCACGGTGTCGCACAGGCTGACGCAGCTCTGCTCGACGAACAACGCCGTGGACAGTACGTACGACGTGCGCCCGATCCGCCCGACGCCCAGACCGGTGGTGATGGCCGCCGGCCAGTGCGCCTCTGCGAGATAGTGCAACACGCTGCTGGCGACCACCACCCGGATCGAGCGGATGGCCTGCTGGTACACCCCGGGGAAGACCGACGTGTTGAACTCGGCGCGGGCGTTCTCGTGCAGCGACGCCAGCGCGAGGTTGTTCAGATGCCCGTTGGCGTCGACGTCGCCGAACCGGGCCAGCCCGGCGCCGATCACCGGGTAGGTGTCGCGAACAGAGCGCGCCGGATGCGGTCGCGCTACGGCAGTCACCAGGGCGTCATCGTGCGTCATCTCGGCGTCAGTACACCACGCCGTACGCTGGCGGACGTGCCCGACCTTCATCCCGGTATCGCCGTCCTGGCCCCTCTGCTCGGCACCTGGTCCGGACCCGGGGCGGGTGAATATCCCACCATCGAACCGTTCTCGTATCTGGAGACCGTGACGTTCGGCCACGTCGGCAAGCCGTTCCTGGCCTATGCGCAGCGCACCAAGGCCGCCGACGACGGCCGCCCCCTCCATGCCGAGACCGGGTACCTCCGCGTGCCCGAACCGGGGCGCGTGGAACTCGTGCTCGCTCATCCGACCGGCATCGTGGAGGTCCTCGAAGGCACGCTCACCTCCGAACCGCTGCGGCTGGACGTCACCGCGACGACGATCGGGCGGTCCGCATCGGCCAAAGAGGTGAGCGCACTGGCCCGTTCGTTCCGGTTGGACGGTGACGAACTCACCTACACGGTGCAGATGGGCGCGGTCGGCCTGCCCCTGCAGCACCATCTTTCGGCGACGTTGCGGAGGCAGTCATGACCGTGTCCGAGGGCCGCATCCGGGTGCCCGGCGATCTGGACGAGATCACCGACCGGGCCCCCGAAGACCATTCCGAGATCGATCCCCAAGCGGTGGAACGGATCTGGGAGAAGGCGCGGTACTGGTATCAGGCGGGGATGCAGCCCGCCATCCAGGTCTGTGTGCGCCATCGCGGGAAGGTGGTGCTCAACCGCGCCATCGGCCACGGCTGGGGCAACGGGCCCGCGGATCCTGTTGATGCAGAGAAGATTCCGGTGCGCACCGACACCCCGTTCTGCGTGTACTCCGCAGCAAAGGCGATCACCGTCACGGTCACCCACATGCTGGTCGAACGGGGCGCCTTCTCGCTGGAGGACCGGGTGTGCGACTACCTGCCCACCTACACCAGCCACGGCAAGGACCGCACCACCATCCGGCACGTCCTGACCCACAGCGCCGGGATCCCCTTCGCCACCGGACCGAAACCCGATCTGCGGCGCATGGACGACAGCGTGTACGCCCGCGAGATGCTGGGCAACATGAAACCCGTGTATCGGCCGGGCCTGGTGCACATCTACCACGGATTGACATGGGGTCCGCTGATGCGCGAGATCATCTCGGCGGCCACCGGACGCAGCATCCGTGACATCCTGCGTGACGAGATACTGGCCCCACTCGGTTTCCGGTGGACCAATTACGGTGTTGCGGCCGAAGATGTTTCGCTGGTGGCGCCCAGCCACGTGACGGGCAAGCCGCTGCCCGCACCGATCGCCAAGGCGTTCAAACTCGCGATCGGCGGTACCCCGCAGCAGATCATCCCGCTCTCGAACACCCCCGACTTCCTGACCGGCGTCGTCCCGTCGTCGAACACCGTCTCGACGGCCGACGAGTTGTCGCGGTTCGCCGAGATCCTGTGCCGCGGCGGCGAACTCGACGGGGTCCGCATCATGCGATCCGAGACTGTGCGTAATGCGGCCTATCCAGCGCGCCGGCTACGCCCCGATCTGGCGGTCGGTGGCGCCCCGATGCGGTGGGGCACCGGCTACATGCTCGGGTCGAAACGCTTCGGCCCCTTCGGGCGTGACGCTGCGCGGGCCTTCGGCCACACCGGACTGACCGACATCGCGGTGTGGGCCGATCCCGACCGGGCCATGTCGGTGGCGATCGTCAGCAGCGGTAAGCCCAGCGGGCACCCCGAGGCCAAACGCTATCCCGCACTGCTGGACAGCATCAACGCCGAGATCCCGGTCACGCCTTAGCGGCCGCCCGCACCAGAAGTCGCAGCAACACCTGGCCGACGACCGCGAGCGGAGCCTTCACCAGCGGGAACGACGCGGTCGAACCCACGGTGTAGTCGATCCGGGTCCCGGTGCCCGACGGCGTCAGCCGCACCTCACCGGTGTAGCCGGGAAAGGGCGTCCCCGACAGCGCCTTGTACCCGAACACGTGCGGCGCATCGAAGGTGACGACCTCCTCGACGATGTCCGGGCCCGGGCCTGGTGCCTTGATCCGCCGGACGGCGCCCAGCCCGTTGGCGTCGGGCGTGCCCGGTTTGCCCAGGCTGACGGACAGACCCGGCGCCCAGGTCTCCATCCCCACGTGATCGGTCAGAGTGGCCCACACCGTTTCGATCGGTGTGGGCACGGTCGCGCTCGAAGTGACATGCATGAACCACATCCTGCCCCACCGGTTGGTAGACCCGGCTACGTGACGTCGATCACGCTTACCTATGGTGACGAGATGAGCACCGTCGCTGATGCGGACCGGGTCGCCGACCTGGCCCACCGGGTCGTGGCCGACCACGATCCGACCCGCGTTCCTATTCCGGAGTACCTCACCGCCTGTTACGACGCCGGCCTGTCCTGGGTGCACTTCCCGGAGGGACTCGGCGGCCTGGGGGTTTCCCGTGGCTTGCAGGCCGTCGCCGACGGCATCCTGCAGGGTGCGGGCGGACCGATGCCGCTGGGCCTGAACCCGATGGGATACGGGATGGCCGCCCCGACCATCCGCGAGCACGCGCAGTCCGACGACCTCAAGCGGTCCTGGTTACGCCCACTGGCGTCCACCGACGACATCTGGTGCCAGCTGTTCTCCGAGCCCGGCGCCGGATCCGATCTGGCCGGCCTGGCCACCTCGGCCGTTCCCGACGGCGACGAATGGGTGGTCAACGGGCAGAAGGTATGGACATCGCTGGCGCACCGGGCCCGGTGGGGTCTGCTGCTGGCCCGGTCGAATCCCGATGTGGCCAAACACAAAGGGCTCACCTACTTCGTGCTGGACATGCACGGTCCGGGCGTCGAGACGCGGCCGCTGCGCCAGCTGACGGGCCAGGCCGAGTTCAACGAGGTGTACATCACCGACGCCCGGATCCCCGATGCGCACCGACTCGGTGACGTCGGCAACGGCTGGAACGTCGCGATGACGACGCTGATGAACGAACGCAGCGCGCTGGGCGGCAGCGGCAGCCGCCGCGGAGCGGGCACCATCTCCGAGGCCGTCGCACTGTGGGCGTCACGACCCGAACTGCGCACTCCGGTGCTGCGTGATCGGCTGACCCAGTTGTGGTTACGGTCGGAGGCCCAGCGCCTGACCGCACAACGTTCGCGGGCCCTCGCGACGGTGGGCGGCCCGGGCCCGGAGGGGTCGATCGGCAAGCTGGTGGGCGCCGAACTGAATCAGCACATCTACCAGTGGTGCATGGATCTCCTTGGTGCCGAAGGCATTCTGTATCACGGCTACGGATTGACCGTCGGTGAGAACGAAGACGACTGGCGCGGCCCCATCCAGCAGCGTTTCCTGCGCAGCAAGGCCAACACCATCGAGGGCGGCACGTCCGAGGTGATGCGCAACATCCTGGCCGAGCGGATCCTCGGCCTGCCCGGCGATCTGCGGGCCGATGCCGGTATGGCGTGGAAGGAGATTCCCCGTGGCTGAGAAGCTTGCGAATCAGCCCATCGAGGTGGCTGAATTCGAATTCTCCCCAGAGCAGGCCCAATTGCGTTCCGCGGTACGCAAATTCAGCACAGACCATTTCGGTGAGCAGCCCGCGCGCACCCTGATGGAATCCGAGCCGCGGTTCGACCGCAAGATTTGGCAGCGTCTGGGTTCCGAGCTGGGCGTGCTCGGCCTGCCGGTGCCCGAGTCCGACGGAGGCGCCGGCGGCACCCTGGTCGATCAGGCCATCGCCGTGGACGAGTTGGGCGCCGCGCTGGCCACCGGTCCCCTGTTCGGCACCGTCTACCTGGCCATCCCGGCCCTGGTCGCCGCCGAGCCGGGCGCGGCCCGCGACGAACTGCTCGCCGCGCTGGTCGAGGGCGCCCGCACGGCCGCGTTCGCCGTACCGGACCGGGCCGGCGCCTTCGACCCCGATGCCGTCACCGTGACCGGCACCGAGACGCTGACCGGCCGCATCGAACGGGTGGTGGACGGTGATGCCGATGAATTGCTCGTCGCGGCAACGGGTCCCGACGGTGTGGCGTTGTATGCCGTCGCCTCGGACGGTGTGCGCCGGGAGCAGCTGGTCACCCTCGACCTCACCCGGCCGCAGTCCACCATCACCCTCACCGAGGCGCCCGCCCGGCTGATCGCAGGCCCGGGCGAGGCGGCCCGCGTCATCACCCATGCGCTGCAGGCCGGGTCGGCGCTGCTGGCAGCCGAACAGATCGGTGCCGCCCAGCATCTGCTCGACCTGTCGGTGGAATACGCCAAGTCCCGGCTGCAGTTCGGCCGGCCCATCGGTTCCTTCCAGGCGGTGAAACACCGCCTCGCAGAAGGCATGGTCGACCTCGAACATGCACGTTCGGCGACCTATCACGCGGTGTGGGCCCTGACCGACGGTTCCGATGACCCGGCACTGGCCGTCAGCATTGCCCAGGCGTTGGCATCGGCGGCCTTCTCCCGCATCGCCACCGACACCATCCAGGTACACGGCGGCATCGGGTTCACCTGGGAGCACCAGGCACATCTGTACTTCAAGCGGGCCAGCACCGATGCTGCACTGCTCGGCAGCGCCGAGGCGCACCGCGACCGGGTGGCCGAGCTGGTGCTCGACACCGCGGTCGCGGGCAAGGCGCCCCTTGTGGCCGACGGCACCCCCGCCTAGCAGAGGCCACCGCCGGGCGCAAGGTCCGCAGGGAGGACAGCGATCGGCCCGATCCGGGCCGGTCGGCCGATTCCGGCTGCCCGGCAACGCCGAAGACTCGAAGGGTCCGATATCCGACCCCATCCTTCGGAGGAAACGTGCCGTCCCTGACGCGCAGGCGGCTGCTGCTCGGCCTCGCCGCGCTCCCACTCGCCTACCCGCTGGCCTGCTCGGCGCAGGCCCGCCCCACCCCATCGACGACCCGGCCACTACCGATCCCGCCGCTGGCCGAATCCACCATCGGCGCCGACGGCACCCGGCACTTCAGCCTGCGGGCCATGACCGGGGAGTCCGACATGGTGCGCGGGCTGCGGACACCCACCTGGGGTTTCAACGGCGCGGTCCTCGGCCCCACACTGCGGGCCCGGCGCGGTGAAGCGGTCGCGGTGACCGTCGAGAACCGACTCCCGGAGCCGACCACGGTGCACTGGCACGGGATGCACGTCCCGGCCCGCTGTGACGGTGGTCCGCACCAACCCATTCCACCCGGGGGTACCTGGAATCCTGCCTGGACCATCAACCAGCCCGCCGCGACGCTCTGGTATCACCCGCACCCACACGGCGCCACCGAGAAGCACGTCTATCGCGGACTCGCGGGTTTGTTCATCGTCGACGACGAAACCGGCGACCAGCTGCCCACCGACTACGGTGTCGACGACATCCCGCTGATCATCCAGGACCGCCGGTTCACCGCGGCCGGTGCGCTCGACGAATCCGACCCCTCCGACATCGGGCTGCTCGGCGACAGGATCGTCACCAATGGCATTGCGCAGGCGAATCTTCGGGTGACCACACAACGCGTGCGGTTCCGGGTGCTCAACGGGTCCAGTGGACGTCTGTACAACCTGGGCTTCGACGACGACCGCACCTTCCATGTGGTCGGGAGCGACGGCGGGCTACTGGCGCAACCCGTGGCGGTGAACCGCATCCAGCTGAGCCCGGGCGAACGCGTGGAGATCGTCGTCACCGTCCGGGCCGCCGAAACCATCCTGTTGCGGTCCTTCCCGATCGCGGACCGGGCCGGGCTGGCTGCCGACGAGGCGTCGCAGTTCGGCGTCGAGGACTCCTTCGACATCCTTCGCCTGGAGGCGGCAGACACGTTGCGGCCCAACGCTTCACTGCCGGCGACGCTGGCCGCGCTGCCGGCACTCCCGGCCGCGGCACACGCCGAGCGGTCATTCGACCTGCAGTGGTTCATGATCAACCGCAACCGGATGGACATGAACCGCATCGATTTCCGGGCCGAGGTGGACACCGATGAGATCTGGACCGTGCGCAACGTGGACAACTGGCCGCACAACTTCCACGTGCACGACACCCAGTTCCGGATCATCGACATCGACGGTGCCCCACCCCCGGCGGAGCTCGCCGGGTTCAAGGACACCGTGTACACGCCTCCGGGACAACAGTTCCGGCTCGCGCTACGGTTCGCCGACTACACCGACGCGACCTTCACCTACATGTATCACTGCCACCTCGCGATGCACGAGGATCAAGGGATGATGGGTCAGTTCCTGGTACTCGGCCCCGGGGAGCAGGCCGCGGCGGCCCACGATCACACCATGCGCTGATACCCGAAGACCGCCAGTTGCACGCGGTTCTGCGCCCCGAGTTTGCTCATCAGGTTCGCCACATGGGTTTTGACCGTCGTGATGCCCAGGTGCAGCCGATCGGCGATCTCCTGGTTCGACAGGCCCTCGACGACCAGCGGGAGCACGTCCTCTTCGCGGGCGGTCAGCGCCACCGCCGCTGAGCCGACGACCGGCCTGGCATCGACCGCGCGGGACACCAACCGCTGCAACAGGTGTGGCGACAGCGTGAAGTCACCGGTGGCGGTCCGGCGGATGGCCGCGACCAGGTCGGCAGGCGTGGTGTCCTTGACCAGGAATCCCGCTGCCCCCGCCGCGAGAGCGGGATACAGGTGGTCGTCGTCGTCAAAGGTGGTGATGATCAGGATCTTCGACTCGGGTCGAGCGGAGAGCACCTGCCGAGTGGCGGTGATGCCGTCCACCCCGGGCATCCGCAGATCCATCAGTATCAGGTCCGGCGCGAGTTCGGCGGACAGCCGGATGGTCTGGGCCCCGTCGGCCGCTTCACCGACGACCTCGATGCCGTCGGCGGATTCGCACAGCATCCGCAGGCCGGCCCGCACCAGGCGCTGGTCGTCGGCGATCAGGACTCGGGTAGCCACGCCCGCACCTCCCAGCGGGTTCCGTTGCCGCCCGCGGTGAATCGTCCGCCGGCCAGTTCGATGCGTTCCGCCATACCGATGATCCCGTGTCCTCCCCCCGCGCCCGGCGCCCCGGTGCTGGCGACTCTGATCTCCGTCTCGCCCTCGCGACAGTCGATCACCACGTCGACGGGCCCCGTCGGGTCGGCATGTTTCATCACGTTGGTCAGTGCCTCCTGCGTCACCCGCAGCACCGTCAGCCGGGCCAGCGCATCCAGTCCGGCGACGGCCTCATCGACGTCGGCGGTGACGGTGAAACCGGCCGCGCGGGTGCGTTGCACCGCGGCGTCGATCTCACTGGGCAGCGCGTCGGGTTCGACCATCGCCACACCATGCAGGGCCGGGTCGCGCAGTGCGGTCTGCCAGCGCCGGATGTCGGCAAGGGCGTCGGCCGCGGTGCGGTGCACATCGTCGAGCACCTCGGCCACCCGCGGATCCGCGTCGGTGAGGACATGCTCGGCGACACCGGTGCGCAGCACGATCGACGCCATGTGGTGCGCGACGAGGTCGTGCAGCTCACGCGCCATGGCGCCGCGCTCCTGCGCACGGGCATCCGATTCGGCTGCTGCCCTGCGGATCTCGGATTCGGCGCGCTGACCGCGCAGGTACAGTCCGAGTAGCAACGGCAGCCCGAACGCTGCCACGACGGTGGTGGCGTCGGCGGCCGTCCAGCGCGGCAGGTGCGCGTCGAGTTGGACGCCGAGGACCAGGGCCAGCAGCCAACAGGCGGCGGCCGCGCCGATCACCCGGTTCCGGTCAGTGCGGGCGGTCAGGTCGGCCAGTGCCACCGCGCCCAGATAGGGCACCAGACCGGACAGTCCCCACGCCGGCGCCGCGAACATCGGCACGGCCAACGCCGACAAGACCAGCGACACCACCACTGGCCGGTGCGCGCCGAATACGAACACCACCGCCGCGGCACACGCCAGCACCCAGTAACCGGCCGACACCCGGAATTCGCCCGGAAATGTGCTCGCCGCCAACAGCACCGGTGTCAGCAGCAGCGGCGCGCTCCGAATCAGCAGGGAGTGCACATGATCAGGCTATCGCGCCGGAGTCCTTCAGTTCCTCGATGCGGTCCCAGTCCAGCCCGATTTCCATCAGCACCAGTTCGGTGTGTTCGGACGCCTGCGGGGCGCGGGTGGTGTGCACCGGTTCGTGATTGAACTGCACCGGGCCGCGCACCACCTTGAAGGGCTTACCGTCCGAACCTTCGACCTCGACGATCATGTCGTTGGCGATCGCCTGCTCGTCGGTGCCCAGATCCACCAGGCTCTGGAAGGGTGCCCACTGACCCTTCATCGTCTTGAGGTGCTGGCGCCAGTACTCGAACGGCTTGCTGCGGATGGCCTCGGCGATGTATTCCACACCGGCTTCGGCATTCTCGATCAGCGGCATCACGTCGGAGAAACGCGGGTCGTCAGCCAACTCCGCCAGGCCGAGATGTTCGAAGGCGTCGCGGATGTACCCCGTCGGGCTGACGATGCACAGGTTGATGGTGCCGCCGTCCGAGGTCTGGTAGTTCGCCATGAACGGGTTGACCGACGCGGTGGCCCCGGGCATGAGCGAACGCATGGTCTCCCCGGTCTCCATGCCCTGGGTGACGCTGGCGCCGGCCGCCCACCACGCGGTGCTCAGCAGCGAGACGTCGATTTCCAGTGCCTCCCCGGTCCGTTCCCGGTGGAACAGGGCCGCCGAGATCCCGCCGGCGATGTTCATCCCGCCGATCGAGTCGCCGAACGCCGGGATCCCTTGGGGCAGCGCACCTCCGAGCTCTTCCGGGGTCAGGGCGTGCCCGACGCCGCTGCGGGTCCAGAAGGCGGTGCCGTCGAATCCACCGACCAACCGCTCGGGGCCCTTGTCGCCGTACGCGCTACCGCGGGCGTAGATGATGTTCGGGTTCGCCGCGCGAATGTGCTCGATGTCGAACTTGTTCTTCTGCCGTGCCTGCGGCATGTAGTTGGTGAGGAACACGTCGGCGGTCTTGGCCAGCTCGTAGAGCACCTCCTGGCCGCCGGGCGTGGAGACGTCGATGCCGACGCTGCGCTTGCCGCGGTTGGGGTGCTCGATCAGCGGGTGGCGGTCCGGGTCCAGCGCGAAGCCACCCATGTTGACGAACCCGCGCTGGGTGTCACCGCGGACGGGATGCTCGACCTTGATGACATCGGCGCCCCAGTCCGCGAGGATCGCCCCCGCGGCGGGCACGAAGGTGAACTGCGCGACCTCCAGGACGCGTACGCCCTGCATGACCTTGCTCATATCGGCGACCGTACCGTACTGGCGACGGTAGGGGTTCGGGGTCGTCGGTCAGCGCAGTTTCTCGCCGTACACCCGTTGCACGGCGAGCGTCATCAGCACGCGGCGGTCCGCCACCATCACCGTCCGGTATTCGTCCCAGTCGGGGTGTTCACCGGCCGCGGCGCGGTAATAGTCGACGAGCGCCTGCACCTCGGGGCTGTGCGGATCGGTGCCCGGGCCGGTCAGACTGACCGTGCCCTCGGCGGTGGCCCATGCCCAACCGTCGGCGCGCGTCACCTCCAACGCCGCGCGCGGATCCCGGCGCAGGTTGGCGGTCTTGGCGCGGCCCTCGGTCATCGAGACGTGGATGACGTCGGCGTCGCGGTCGTAGAACGGCGTCACCGGTGACAGCTGCGGGAGGCCGTCGGCTTTGATGGTGGCCAGCACGCCGATGCGGGCGTCGGCCAGGAGTGATCGCGGGTCGAACGCGGAGGAGGTCATACCTGTGCGCAACCGAGCACCGCGAGCGTCGTATTCCGGCGCGCACGTTCGACCAGGCCGGCGCGGTCGATCTTGCCGTTGGGATTGAGCGGGATGTGGTCGAGCTCCACGATCTCGTCCGGCAACATCAGCGGATGCAGCCGGTCGCGCAGATGCGCCTCGATGGCCCCGATGTCGAGCCGTCCGGTGCCCGCCGCCGCGGCAAAGGCGACAAGACTCCCCCGATCGCCGACGCCGGGGATGAAGACGACGATGGCTTCGGCCACCTCGCAGACCTCGTGCACGATCGCCTCGATCTCAGCGGGTTCGATCCGCAGCGCGTTGATCTTGATCTGCGCGTCGCGCCTGCCCAACCACACCAGGGTGCCGTCCGCCCGCTCGCGGACCAGATCACCCGTGCGGTAACGCCTGCCTGCCCCGTCGGGCACGAAGCACTCCGCCGTCTTGGCCGGTAGCCCCTGGTAGCCCCGAGCCAGCCCAACCCCACCGAGGTACAGCTCGCCGACGTGCGCCGGTGCGCCGTCGTCGTCGACCACCTGGGCGGTGATGCCCCGCAGCGGGGTGCCGCTGGGAACCAACGGTTCACCGCTGAGGTCGTCGGTGGCGGCCGTCAGGTACACCAGCGAGGTCACCGTCGCCTCGGTCACCCCGTAAGCCGCCACCCACCAGACGTTCTCGCTGCCGGGCAGCGCCTTCCACTCGTCGAGCTTCCGGTGTAGATCGTGTCGCTGCCCACGATCAGCAGCCGTAGCCGGGGGCGAAAGGCTGGCGGCCGCTACGGATCCCGGACGCCGCGATAGATGCCGCGGCGAACAATCCAGGGTTGCAGCACGCGCTCGATGGACCAGGCGGGAAAACGGAATGCGCGCCCCGTCGGGGCGAACACCTCCAAACCGTCGCGCTGCACGCCCAGCACCGAGCCCCACCGGGCCGACGGTGCGCGGTAGTCCCGCATCCGGCCACCGTCGAGGTGAGCGGTGACATTGCGGGCGACGAGCCCGTCGGCGCGACTGCGCGCCGACGCCCGCAAGGGGTCGCTGGCGGCGACGTCACCCACCGCGAACACCTCCGGGTGGCCGGGAGTCTGCAATTGCGGTGTCACGCGGACGAATCCATGCTCGTCGAGCAGATCCGCGGGCAACCACGCGGTATTGGGTCGGACCTTGCCGATGGCCCACAGCACGGCATCCGGCGTGGCGGGAGACTGCCCCGTCGACCAGCGCACCGGATCAGTGGTGATGCTGTCGCACCCGAATCCCACCGGAACCACCGCGCGATGGCCGGGGTTCAGCGCCACCCCGGCACCCCGCAGCCGCGCCTCGATCCGGTGCCACACCCGCCAATGATGCTGCGGCAGAGCATGTTCACCGGGGTAGTACAGTGCCACCTCGGCATCGGGCAGCACCGCCGCCAGGTTCGCCGCGGCGCTGACGGCCGCAGCACCCCCGCCGATGATCGCAATCGACGCCGCGCCGGCCAGCCGATCATGGACCGACTGCAGTTCGTGCTCGATCTGCTCGGCGGTCTGCCACCCCGGTTGGCGCCAGAAGCCGTTGGTCACACCCGTCGAGATGACCAGTGCGTCATAGGGTTCGTCCCGCGCCTCCCCATCGACGTCCACGCTGACGGTCCGGCGCGCCAGGTCCACGCCGGCCAGCACGCCGTGCACCGTGCGGACCCGGTCCAGGCCGCGGAACCGGTCGAACCCGGTCCAGTAGTCACGCGCCCAGTCGTCGGGACGGGCGACGCGCACCCCGAGTTCCTGGCCGCTGATCAGTCCCGGCTTCGCGGAGATGCCGACCACGTCGAAACGGCGCGCCAGTTTGATGGCGGTCAGCACCCCGGTGTCGCCGAGGCCGGCGATCACGACACGTCGGCGATTCATCACCGCACGCTAACCGCTCCAGGAACCGAAGCCGACCCCAATCAGGCATTGACGGCCGGCGCCGGTCGTCGTAGCTTCAAAAGCACGGATCTACTACAGGGGGTAGGAGATGTTCCGTTTCAGTAATTGGAGCTTCGCCCAGTGGGGGCTGCTCGTCATCTCGGTGTTCCATCTGGTGCAGGCGGTCATCGGGTTCATCGCCGAACCGAGTTTCGCCACCGGCCCCGGCACTCCCACCGTGCAGATCCTCGGGATGGACTACAACGGCTGGCACGCGGTCGCCGGCCTGGCCTTGTTCGGACCCGGCCTGGTGTTCTGCCAACGCAAGTCGTGGGCGGTGCTGTACCTGCTGGTCGCGGCGGTGGCCGGCGGGCTTCCCGGCATCTGGGCCCTGTTCTCCCATCAGGTGGCCTACGTGTTCACCTTTCCCAACAACATCACCGACGCCGTCGTGCACTTCGTCACCGCGGCGGTGATGGCCGGGGTTGCAGGCATCCAGATCTGGCGCGACGGCGGCCTGCGCCGGTCACTGGCCGACCTTCGCGCCGGGTGACAGTTATTGGACATCTTGTAACGCGCCTCTTAGCGTGAGGCGGTGACCGACGCCTATTACGAATTGATCGACGGCACCGATCCGATCGGTGAGCGGTTCACCGCATCCGATCACGTGATCAGCACCTGGGGTGCGGAGATGCAGAACGCGGCGCCGGTGTCGGCGCTGCTGGTACGCGCGTTGGAGCGCTGCGCTCCCCGCGCCGATGCCCGGCTCAGCAGGGTGGTGGTCGATCTGCTCGGACCGGTCCCGGTGGCCGGACCGCTATGGCTGCGCGCCGAGGTGAAGCGTCCCGGCACCAAGATCGAACTGCTGGCGGCCGAGATGCTGGCGATCGGCCCGGGCGGAAGGCCGCGCCCGGTGGCCGAGGCGCGCGCCTGGCGATTCCAGGAGCACGACACATCCGGGCTGGTGTTCACCCCCAGTCCTCCGCTGCCGCCGCGGGCGTCCACCTACCCCCGTCCGGTCAATCCGGATCTGGGCCAGACCTACATCGACACCTTGGACTGGCATTGGGTCAACGACGTTCTCAACAGCGTCCCCGCCGAATGTTGGGTGCGGCCGAAGGTGGACCTGGTCAAGGGTGAACGAGCCACCCCGCTGCAGCGGCTGTTCTGCGTCGCCGACATCGCCAACGGCATGGGATCCCGGATGGATCTGACCAAGTGGACCTTCCTCAACACCGACCTGACGGTGCACATCCACCGGGTGCCAGCCGGTGAATGGTTCGGGATCCGCGCCGAAACCAGTTATGGGGCGGACGGTGTCGGCACCTCGGTCGGCACGCTGTTCGACGAATCCGGCCCGATCGCCGCGATTCAACAGGCCCAGCTGGTGCGGCCGCGGACCGGCTAACCGACCGCCTCGATCGCCTTGTAGATCCGCTGTTCGCTGACCGGCCGGGGTGTGCCGAGCTGTTGCGCCCAGAGACTCACCCGCAGCTCCTCGATCTGCCAGGCGACGTCCCGGACGTCCGCGGCGCGGGCACGGGTCGGCGAAATGGCCTGCACCAAGGCGTCATACGCGTCTTCCACGGCGTGCACGCGGACCATCCGCTCCGCATCGGCCGCCGGCGCGTGCGGCAGCCGCTCGAGACGGCGGCCGATCGCGGTGACGTACCGAATCAGGTCGGAAAGCCGGCCTGCACCGGCGTTGGCCACAAAACCCTTGGGCAGCAACCGATCCAGCTGTGCCCTGATATCGGCGATTGCTGCCGCCTGCGCGGGCCCGGGCTTGTCCGGCAGTGCCACCTGGACGTCGTGGAACGCCGCCAGCACCTTCTCGACGCGGTTCATGATGCCCCGGGTCATGGCACCCAACTCCTGCGCCACGGTGGTTTTCAGCGCGGCGAACTCAGCGGCCGTCCACACCGGTTTGCGCGCCAGCGCATCCACCGCGGCGTCGGTGCAATCGTCCAGCAGCGCCGCCAGGGTGCCGTCCGGATTCGCGTTGAGCGACAACCGGGTCCGGGTATCGAGGCCGCGTTCGATCGCCTTCACCGGCGAGGGCACACTCAGGCGCAACAGCCTGCGGATCCCCGGGCCCATCGACGCCTGCTGCTCGGCGGCCGAGGCGAACACCTGCACATCGACCGTCGCGCCACGGTCGACGAAGGCCGGGTAGCCGCGCACCGTGTGCCCGCCCGTGACGCGTTCCACGGTGCGGGGCAGTTCGTCGAGATCGGCTGGCCAGGCCGTCAGACCGGTTCGGTTCAGGTCACCCGCGACGGCGGCCGTCACCGCACGCTGAATCGGTGCAGCCAGGTTTTCCTGAAGTGCGCCAAGGTCTTTACTCCTGGCCACCTCTTGCCCACCGTCGCCTTCGACGGCGAAGGTCACCCGCAGGTGCGCAGGCACCTTGCTCAGATCGAAGGCGTCGATCGGCACCAGGATGCCACTGACCCGACGCAGTTCTCGCTGGAGTGCATCCAGCACCGATCCCGTTCCGGGGTTCAGGGTGGGCAGCACCGCGCGGGCGGTGTCCGGCGCGGGCACGAAGTTACGGCGCAGATCCTTGGGCAGCGACTTGATCAGAGTGGTGATCAGCTCTTCCCGCAATGCCGGTACCTGCCAGGCGAATCCGTCGCCACCCAACCGGGCCAGCACCTGCACCGGGACGTGTACGGTCACGCCGTCGTCGGCCGCGCCGGGTTCGAAACGGTAGGTCAACGGCAGCTCGAGATCATCGGTGCGCCACGCGTCCGGATGATCCGCGGAGTCGTCCACCCGCAACAGTTCCTCGCGGGTGAACGTGAGCAGATCGGGCGTGAGGTGGCGCTGCTTCTTCCACCAGGCGTCGAAATGCCGGGCCGACACGGCCGTTTCGGGCACCCGGGCGTCGTACAGCGCGTCGATCTCGTCGTCGGTGATCAACAGGTCACGCCTGCGGGAGCGTTCTTCCATCTCCGCCAGCTCGGCGCGCAGGGCGGCGTTGTCGCGGAAGAAGTGATGCCGGGTTTGCCAGTCGCCTTCGACCAGGGCATGCCGGATGAACAGCTCCCGTGCGACGACGGGATCGACGGTGCCGTAACCGATCCGCCGCCGCGGAACCAGTGGCAACCCGTAGAGCGTGACCCGTTCGTAGGCCATCACTTCGCCACGTGTGGCGTCCCAGTGCGGCTCACTGTAGGTGCGCGCGACCAGATGTGCGCCCACACGTTCCAGTGTGTCCGGGTCGATCCGGGCCGCGGTTCGCCCGAACAGCCGGCTGGTCTCGACCAGGTCGGCGACGACGATCCAGCGGGGCGGCTTCTTGGTCAGCACTGATCCCGGCGCCAGCACGAACTTGGAATTGCGAGCGCCCTGGAAGTCTCGGGAGTCGCGGCCCTTGGTTTCCTCACGCAACCCGATGTGGGACAACAGCCCGGCGGCCAGCGCGGCGTGGATACTCGCCGGGTCGGCCGCCTCGTCGCGCTCCTGGATACCGATGTCGCGGGCGATGCTGCGCAACTGGCCCGCCAGATCCTGCCACTCCCTGATCCGCAGATAGTGCAGGAACTCCTCCCGGCACATCCGGCGGAAAGCGCTGCCGGAACGTTCCTTTCGTTGTTCGCGAAGGTAGTTCCACAGGTTGAGGTAGGACACGAAGTCGGAATGCTCGTCGGCGAACCGGGCGTGCTTCTGCCGGGCCGCCTCTTCCCGGTCGGCGGGACGTTCCCGGGGGTCCGGGATGGACAGCGCCGCCGCGAGCACCAGCACCTCGCGCACGCACCCCTCCGCGTCGGCGGCCAGGATCATCCGGCCGACCCGCGGATCCAGCGGTAACCGCGCCAGCCGCCGCCCGACGTCGGTGAGTTCCCCTTGTCCGTCGAACGCGCCGAGTTCCTGCAGCAGGCCGACACCGTCGCGGATGCTGCGCGCGTCCGGCGGATCCAGGAACGGGAACTGTTCGATGTCACCGAGATCGAGGGCGGCCATCTGGAGGATGACCGCGGCCAGGTTGGTGCGCAGGATCTCCGGATCGGTGTAGCGGGGCCGGGCGTCGAAATCCTGCTCCGAATACAGCCGGATGCACACACCCGGCGCGGTGCGGCCCGACCGGCCGGCCCGCTGGTCGGCCGAGGCCTGCGAGATCGGCTCGATGGGCAGCCGCTGGACCTTGGTGCGCCGGCTGTAGCGCGAGATGCGGGCGGTACCCGGGTCGACGACGTACCGGATCCCGGGAACGGTCAGCGAGGTCTCGGCGACGTTGGTGGCCAACACGATCCGCCGGCCGCTGTCCTTGGGCGTGAAAACCTTCTGCTGGTCGGCGGTCGGCAGCCGGGCGTAGAGCGGCAGCACCTCGGTGCCGGGATGCACCACGCGACTCAACGCTTCGGCGGTGTCCCGGATCTCGCGCTCGCCGGACAGGAACACCAGCACGTCGCCGGGGGGTTCGGCGGCCAGTTCGTGCACCGCGTCGACGATCGCCTCGGTGGGATCGCGTAGCTCGGTGCGGACGATCTCATGGTCGGGATCGTCCGGATCATCGGAAACATCCGCTGCGACAGCCACTTCCAGTGGCCGGTAGCGGATCTCGACCGGGTAGGTACGTCCTGACACCTCGACGATCGGGGCATCGGAGAAATGTTTGGAGAATCGGCCCGGGTCGATGGTTGCCGAGGTGACGATCACCTTCAAATCCGGCCTGCGGGGCAGCAATTCGCGAAGGTAGCCGAGCAGGAAGTCGATGTTGAGGCTGCGTTCGTGCGCCTCGTCGATGATGATCGTGTCGTAACGCAGCAACCGCCGGTCTCGTTGGATCTCGGCGAGCAGAATGCCGTCGGTCATCAGTTTGACCAGGGTCGAATCATCGGCCTGGTCGGTGAACCGGACGGTGTAGCCGACGGCGCCGCCCAGCGGGACGTGCAGTTCGTCGGCGATGCGCTGGGCCACGGTGCGGGCCGCCAGCCGCCGAGGCTGCGTATGCCCGATGGTGCCGCGGATCCCGCGCCCGAGTTCCAGACAGATCTTGGGCAGCTGGGTCGTCTTGCCCGATCCCGTCGCTCCCGCCACCACGACCACCTGGTTCGCACCGATGACGTGGGCCAGCTCGTCGCGGTGCTGGCTGACCGGCAGGTCCGGATAGCTGATGGTCGGGACGGCCGCCCGCCGGGTGGCGATGAGCCCCTCCGCGGCGGCGAACTGCGCGACCAGGTTCTCCGGCGGTGCCCCGCGCAGATTTTTCAGCCGCCGGCCCAGCCGGGCCGCGTCGCGGAACGTCAGGTCATCGAGGCGTGCGCGCAGCTCGGCGACGGACGATTCGGACACTCGATCAAGGATAGGGCCCGCCGACCGTTGACCCGGCACAGCGCCCGGGTGCAGGCTCGAGGGATCGACCCGACGGGAGCCCGCGATGAGCGATCGGTTGTTCGACTACTTCGGTGAGATGCTGCGAACCTGCCTGGACACCGACCTGGGCTCGTCACCGGTCATCGGTACCTCCGATTTCACGAGGTTCCTCACCGACGACGTGCGGCTGCACGTCCTGCAAGGGCGCCTCGCCGCCGCTGAATGGGGTGCGGGCGAGGCCCACCACCCCGTGCCCGTGACGGCGACCCACATCGTGATCACCGAGCACGGACTGCTGTACGCCGCCGCGGTCGCGGGGCCACATCCGCGCTACTACCTGGCGGCGCCGCGCGCGCTGCTGGACTCCGTCGCCGATCACGTCGCCGCCAACCCGCCACCGTCGGGCTCGGCCGCCGCGGTCGACTGCCGGCTGGATCACGATCTGTCATCCATCTGGCAGTTCGAGAGCGTGTTGCGGCACCGGCTCGACACCGACCCCGTGTTGCAGGTACAGCTCGCAGCGGCCTTCGCGGCCTGAGCGACAAGCCCCGCCTTCGCGGCCTGAGCGACAAGCCCCGCCTTCGCGGCCTGAGCGACGAGCCCCGCCTTCGCGGCCTGAAGGTCAGGCCGGGGACCAGTAGGCGAGCATCTCGGCGAACGTCTCGAACGCGGGCTTGGACACCCCGTAGGCGACCTCGAAGTGCACGCTGAGCGGGAACCCGAGATCGGCGACGCCGTCGATGACCCGTTTGTACAGATCGAGCATCAGCGCGCGCTTCTCGGCGGGCTCCAGCGGCGCCAGCTTGGTGACGAACTCCTGCTCGGCGGCCACCGCGGCATTCCCCGGGTCCTGGATGAGCCAGTTGATCAGCCCGACCTTGGATTCCATCTTGGGCACGAAGCCGAAGGAGAGCAGGATCTCCGGCCGGTGCGCGGTGGTCGCCGCGAAATCGGTCAGGAAGCCCACGATGGCATCGGAGTACAGCAGCTGCGTCATCCCGTAGGTGGCGCCCTGACCGCATTTGAAGGCGAAGCGGCCCTGCTCACCCTCGCGGGTCGGGATCAGGATGGCGCCGCGGTTGGGCACCAGGTTCTCGTAGATCGAGAGCGCGTCGGTGGGGGCGACGCCGCCGCCCTCGCCGTCCTTGAGGGTGCGCGGGACGCCGACGAAAGCGATGCCGTCGAATCCGGCACCGCTCAGGTGGGTGAGACGCTGCTCCAGCGCGTCGGATCCCAGGAACGAGGTCACCTGGGTGCACAGGCCGCGAACGCCCCGCAGCTCCGGCTGGATCAGCGACCAGTAGTCCAGGACGTCCATCTTGGGCTTCATCTCGACGGGCCGGTCGTCGTCCTCGTCGATCATGCCGGGGATCATGATGTGGCCGAAGCGGCCGGCCAAACCCGTGGCTTCCGCCAGCTCGAGCACCTTGTGCGCTTCGTCGACGGCGTACTGCGGGCCGCGTTCCACGTTCGGCGGCACGAGTTCCAAAGCGATGGTGTTCAGAGGTGTGGTCGCTGGCACGCTCATACCCTACGGATGTCATGAGACGGCGTGGTAAACCTCCCCCATGGCTGAACGGGTGACCTTTCCCAGTGCAACCGGACCGACGTTGGCCGGCGTGATCGACCTGCCCGCGGGCCCGGTCCGGGGGTGGGGCGTCTTCTCCCACGGGTTCACCCTCGGCAAGGACTCGCCCGCGGCTGCGCGGATCTGCAAGCAGCTGGCCGCCGACGGGATCGGGATGCTGCGATTCGACGCGCTGGGGCTGGGCGGCTCCGAGGGCGACTGGGGCGACGGGTCCTTCACCGTCAAGGTCGACGACGTCGTCGCGGCGTGCACGTTCATGGCTGAGCGCGGGACGCCCGCGGACATCCTCGCCGGCCACTCCTGGGGCGGGGCGGCGGTCCTCGCGGCGGCGCGCCGATGCCCCGGTGTGCGCGCCGTCGTCACCGTCGGCGCCCCGATCGATCCTTCGCACGTCGAGCACCAGTACGACGCCTGCCTCGAGCAGGTGTTCGCCGAGGGCAGCGGGCAGTGGATGGTCGGCGGCAAGACCCTGACCCTCAAGCGGGCATTCGTCGAGGACGTCCGGGTGGCCAAACTGCACGACAAGATCAAGACCCTGAAACTGCCTCTGCTGATTCTGCATTCGCCCACCGACAACACCGTCGGCATCAAGAACGCGAGTGACATCTTCCGCACCGCCCGGCACCCGCGCAGTTTCGTGTCCCTGGAGGGTTCCGAGCATCTGCTCACCGGTCCGGGTCAGGCGCACCGCGCCGGGCGCATCATCGGCGCGTGGGCGGACGCGTACCTCGGCGACTAGTTCGTCGCCCGGACTTGTCGGTGGCCTCTGCAAGGATGTTGTCATGTCCACCGCGACAGCGTCTTTGGCTCCCAAAGAGCGCCTTGAGGTGCTGTTCGGCGAGCTCTCCGAGTTGTGCGGGCAACGCAATGCGATCGACGGCCGCATCGTGGCGATCGTCGCCCAGTTGGAGCGTGAAGACCTGGCCGGTATGACCGGCGCCAAATCGGTACCGGCACTGGTGGCCTGGAAAACCGGTGTCTCCACCCGCAACGCCGAGACCATGGTCGCCATCGCCCGACGACTCGACGAGCTCCCCCGCTGCACCGACGGACTACGAGAAGGCCGGCTGTCACTGGATCAGGTCGGGGTCATCGCCGAACGCGGCGCCGACGGCTCCGACGAGCACTACGCCGAACTCGCCGAATCCGCAACCGTCACCCAACTGATCAAAGCCATCAACCTCGCCCCGAAACCCGAACAACCATCCCGCCCCGAACGGGGACCGGAATTCAGCAAGACCGTCGAAGACAACTACACCACCTACCGGATCCGGCTGCCCCGCATCGACGCCGCGAAATTCGACGCCGCACACCAATCCCACCGCGACAAACTGATCGCCGACCACGACAGCGAGAGTGAAACCCCGTTCCCCACCAATGTGGACGCGTTCATGAGCCTCGTCGACGCCGGCTGGGACGCCGACGTCGCCCGCCGCCCCCACRGCCAGCACACCACCGTCATCGTSCACGTCGACATCGACCAGCCCGCMGCMCTRCACCTGGGCCCCGTCCTGACCRACGAAGACCGCCRATACCTGCTCTGCGACGCCACCTGCGAAGTCTGGTTCCAACGCGACGGCCAACCCATCGGCGCCGGACGCGCCACCCGCACCATCAACCGCCGACTACGCCGCGCGCTGGAACAC
>NZ_JBFUFU010000032.1:0-19852 GCF_056403275.1 Mycobacterium sp. P2_H7
CAAACAAAAACAACCCAGACCAAAGCCCAGGTGAATTCGAATCAGAAAAACCTGATATCCAAATCAAAAGACACCAACAAACTGGCATCAAAAAAAGCCACCCATCAACTCAGGAAGACGGGAATCCCCCCAAACGAGTGGCCAAAAAAACAACAAACAAAAACCACCAAACACACTATTGAGTTCTCAAACAACAGACTTGCTTTGCTTTTGTGCCCGGATTAAGGGCAACCCCACCAGCTTAAACTATCTCGTCTGGGGAGTCAAGCTATTTTGTCTCGCGTCTCCGCGGCGACTTCAAAAGATTAAGGCTACGGCCGTTCCGAAGTCAAATCCGCTGGTCAGGGGCCTGCGGGATCGGTACGGGCGTCTCAGATCAGCTTACGCGCTCGATCTCAGCGCCCAAACTGCTCAGGTTTTCCACGAACAACGGGTAGCCCCGATCGATGTGGTAGACGTCGTGCACCTCGGTGTCGCCGTCGGCGACGAGCCCCGCGAGCACCAGGCCGGCGCCGGCGCGGATGTCGGACGCCCACACCGGGGCGCTCGACAACAGCGGCAGGCCACGCACCACCGCATGATGCCCATCGGTGCGCGCATCGGCGCCGAGTCGGATCATCTCCTCGACGAACCGGAACCTCGCCTCGAACACGTTCTCGGTGATCATCGACGTGCCGTCGGCGATGCACGCCAATCCGATCGCCATCGGTTGCAGGTCCGTCGGAAAGCCGGGGAACGGCAGCGTCGCGACGTTGACCGCCTTCGGCCGTTCGTACTGCACCACCCGGAAGCCGTCATCGTGCTGGGTGACGGTGGCCCCCGCGTCATGCAGCTTGTGCAACACAAGCTGCAGGTGAGCAGGGTCCACGCCCGTCACCGAGATGTCGCCTCGCGTCATCGCGGCGGCGATCCCCCAGGTGGCCGCGACGATGCGATCACCGATGACGCGATGTTCGGTGGGATACATCCGATCCACGCCGGTGATCGTCAGGGTCGATGAGCCGGCGCCTTGGACCTGCGCCCCCATCTGGTTGAGCATGTCGCACAGGTCGACCACATCGGGTTCCCGCGCGGCGTTGTGGATCGTCGTGACGCCTTCGGCCAACACCGCCGCCATCAGGATGTTCTCGGTCGCACCCACCGATGGGAACTCGAGCTGGATCTCGGCACCACGCAGATGGTCGGCTTCGGCCACCACACAGCCGTGCTCGATATTGCAGCGGGCGCCGAGTTGGCGCAGGCCGGCCTGGTGCATGTCCAGCGGCCGCGACCCGATCGCGTCACCGCCGGGCAAGGCGACCTTGGCGCGTCTACCACGACCCACCAGCGGACCCAGCACACAGACGGACGCACGGAACTGTCTGACCGCGGCGAAGTCGGCGTCGTATTTGGGTTCATCCGGAGAGGTGATCCGGACGGTGGAACCGTCGAGTTCGACGGTGGCCCCCAGGCCTCGCAGCACCTCCGCCATCAACGGCACATCCAAGATGTCCGGACAGTTGGTGATGGTGCTCATGCCCTCGGCCAGCAACGACGCGGCCATCAATTTCAGGACGCTGTTCTTGGCTCCCCCGACGGCGACTTCGCCCGCTAACCGGGCACCACCGGTCACTACGAAACGCTCGCTCACGCGGGCCAGTGTAAGCAGATCAGCGGCCAGATTCAGAACGCATGGCCAGGTTGCGACGCCCTTGTGACCGGTACGGTTCAACCATGGCTGTGCACCTGACCCGCATCTATACCCGCACCGGCGACGACGGGAGCACCGGGCTGAGTGATTTCAGTCGCGTCTCCAAGAACGACGCTCGATTGCAGGCCTACGCCGACTGCGACGAGGCGAATGCGGCCATCGGGGTGGCCGTCGCCTTGGGTGATCCGAACCCCGGGATCGCGGCCGTACTGCGGCAGATCCAGAACGATCTGTTCGATGCCGGCGCCGATCTGTCCACCCCGGTCGCGGAGAACCCGGAGTACCCGCCGCTGCGCGTCCCACAGGAGTACATCGACCGGCTGGAAGGGTGGTGCGACCAGTTCAACGATGGCCTGGCACCCCTGAACTCGTTCATCCTGCCCGGCGGCACCGCACTCTCGGCACTGCTGCATGTTGCCCGTACGGTCGCCCGCCGGGCGGAGCGTTCCGCGTGGGCGGCGGTTGAACAACACGGGGATTCGGTGAACGTGCTGCCGGCGAAATACCTCAACCGGCTCTCGGATCTGCTGTTCATCCTGTCCCGGGTGGCCAATCCGGACGGCGATGTGCTGTGGCAGCCCGGCGGCGGTCGGAAGAAATCCGACGAGAGCGCTGACTAGTCAGCCGGTACGCCGCTGCGTGCGACGGGACGGGCGCGACTCCACCCACGAGGTGAACGCGGTGAGCGCGCCCCGGTCGAGCGCGACTTCGTAGCCGTGACCGGAGTCGCGCAGTTCCAGGATGACGATCTCTCTGGTCATGATGTCGAATTCGTCCCCGCGAGGCGCACGGCGACCGACCACTTCCAGGGCCGATCGACTGAGTCGTCGATCGGGCCACCAGCGGATGCTCGACAACCGGTAGAAACCGGCTTCGCCGCCGCGATAACGCATGACGCCGTGCCGCCAACCGTGCCCACCGACAGCGGGAAAGTCGCGCAGGATGGCGGCGGTGCCACCGACCTGTCGCAGCTTCCACAACCGGTACACCAGAGCGGCGACCGCCGGCATCAAAACGCCGATGAGCGCGACCATGATCAACATGAGCGCGCTCATCGGCCGTAAATCTCTAGTCGAGCTGTCCGACAGCGCGCAGGCGTGCGCGCCCCCACGCCGCCGTGCCGGCGTCGTCGGACTCGGAGTCGCGCTTGGCAGCGTCGGCGTCCACTTCCGATTCGAACTGGGCGTTCTCGACCAGGATGCTCACGCCGGTCTCGGTGACCGACAGGAAACCACCGTCGATCGCGATGCGCAGATCGTCGTCGCCCTCACGCTCGACGCGCACCATCGCGTCGTCGACCAGCTGTGCCACCAGCGGGATGTGCCGCGGCAGGATGCCGATCTCACCTGCGGTGGTCCGGGTGAAGACGAAACTCGCCTTACCCGACCACAGCGCGCGCTCGACTGCGACGATCTCAACGTCCAATTCAGCCATGGCACACCACCTTTCGCGCTAGAAACTGCATCACAGCTTGGCGCCGAGGCTTTCGGCCTTCTTCGCCAGGTCGTCGAGCCCACCGATGAGGAAGAACGCCTGCTCGGGCAGGTGATCGAACTCGCCCTTGGCCAGCTTGTCGAAGGCCTCGATGGTCTCCTTGAGCGGCACGGTCGAACCCGGCTGGCCGGTGAACTGCTCGGCCGCCATCATGTTCTGGCTCAGGAAGCGCTCGATCTTACGTGCGCGGTACACCAGGACCTTGTCCTCTTCCGACAGCTCGTCGATACCGAGGATGGCGATGATGTCCTGGAGATCCTTGTAGCGCTGCAGGATCCGGATGACTTCCTGGGCGACACGGTAGTGCTCGTCGCCGACGACGCTGGGGTGCAGGATCGTCGAGGACGAGGCCAGCGGATCCACCGCGGGGAAGATGCCCTTGGAGAACACCGCGCGGGAGAGCTCGGTGGTGGCATCGAGGTGGGCGAACGTGGTCGCCGGCGCCGGGTCGGTGTAGTCGTCGGCGGGCACGTACACGGCCTGCATCGAGGTGATCGAGCGACCACGGGTCGAGGTGATGCGCTCCTGCAGCTCACCCATCTCGTCGGCCAGCGTCGGCTGGTAACCCACGGCCGACGGCATACGACCGAGCAGGGTCGACACCTCGGAACCGGCCTGGGTGAACCGGAAGATGTTGTCGATGAACAGCAGCACGTCCTGGCCCTGCTCATCGCGGAAGAACTCCGCCATGGTCAGTGCGGACAGGGCGACGCGCATACGCGTGCCCGGCGGCTCATCCATCTGGCCGAACACCAAGGCGGTGTCCTTGAGCACGTTGGCGTCCGCGAGCTCGACCCAGAGGTCGTTGCCCTCACGGGTGCGCTCCCCCACGCCGGCGAACACCGAGGTGCCACCGAAGTTACGGGCGATGCGGTTGATCATCTCCTGGATCAGCACGGTCTTGCCGACGCCGGCACCACCGAACAGGGCGATCTTGCCGCCACGCACGTACGGGGTGAGCAGGTCGACGACCTTGAGGCCGGTCTCCAGCATCTCGGTGCGGGGCTCCAGGTCGGCGAAGGCCGGCGGCTTGCGGTGGATCGACCAGTGGTCGAAGTCCTTGCCGTAGCCGGGCTCGTCGAGGCAGTCGCCGAGGGCGTTGAACACGTGGCCCTTGACGCCGTCGCCGACGGGCACGGAGATCGAGGCACCGGTGTCGGACACCTCGGTGCCGCGCACCAGACCGTCGGTGGGCTGCATGGAGATGCAACGCACCAGGTTGTCGCCGAGGTGCTGGGCGACCTCGAGCGTCAGGGTCTTGGCGAGTGCTTCGTAGGCGATGTCAGCGTGCAGCGCGTTGAACAGCTGGGGCACGGAACCGCGCGGGAACTCGATGTCCACCACCGGACCGGTGATGCGGACGACGCGGCCCGTCGTTGTCTTCTCTGCGGTAGCAGTCATTTCCTCTTCGCTTCCTGGAGGGGCTTCTGTAGTTGGTCGGCTAGCGCGCGTCGGCCAGCGCGTTGGCGCCACCGACGATCTCGCTGATTTCCTGGGTGATCTGCGCCTGGCGCTCGCGGTTGGCCGCCAGGGTGAGCGCCTTGATCAGATCGTCGGCGTTGTCGGTCGCCGACTTCATGGCGCGCCGGCGAGACGCCGACTCCGAGGCCGCGGCCTCCAGCAGCGCCGCGTACACGCGGGTGGCGATGTAGCGCGGCAGCAGTGCGTCGAACAGCGACTCGGCATTCGGCTCGAACGAATACAGGGTGTGGGGACCGGTTTCCGGCTCCCCCACGTACTCGACGACCATCGGTGCGACCCGGAGCGCCACCGCGGTCTGCGACAGCATGGACCGGAACTCGGTCGAGACGATGTGCAGTTCGTCGACACCCAGGATGCCGTCGGCACCCGCGTCGTCACCCTCGTCGTCGGCACCCGACTGGAACGCCTCGACCAGGGTGTCGGCGATCTCCTTGGCGTGCTCGTAGGTGGGCCGCTCGGAGAACCCGGTCCACGACTCGGCCACCGAACGCTGCCGGAAGCTGTAGTAGCCCAGGGCTTTCCGGCCGACGACGTAGAGCACCGGCTTCTTGCCCTCGTCGCGCAGGAGCGCGAACAGCTCCTCGGCGCGGCGCAGCACGTTGGCGTTGTAGCCACCGCACAGGCCGCGGTCCGAGGACACCACCAGCACGCCGGCCCGCTTGGGGTTCTCCCGCTCGACGAGCAGCGGGTGATCCAGCGCGCTGGCACCGGCAAGCTCGGTGAGCATGTTCGTGATCTCGGTGGCGTAGGGCCGGGCCGCGTCGACCCGGGCCTGCGCCTTGGCGATCCGCGACGTGGCGATCAGCTCCTGGGCCTTCGTGATCTTCTTGATCGACGAAGCGGATTTGATGCGCCCGCGTAGCTCGCGAAGTGTGGCTGCCATTGGTTACCTAGGCCTTCTTGGGAGCAGGCTTGCGGACCTTGACCGATTCCTTCTCCAGGTCCTCGGGATCCAGTGCCTCGGCACCGGCTTCCTTCACCACCACGGAGCTGCCATCGGTGGCCGAGAAGCCCTTCTTGAAGTCGTTGATGACGGTCACCAGCTTCTCCTCGGCCTCTTCGGAGAGCTTCTTGCTCTCCTTGATGCCGGTGAGGATGTCCGAGTGGCTGGCCTTCACGTGCTCCAGCAGCTCGTCGACGAAGCGCGTGACGTCTTCTGCCGGAACCGAATCCAGGTGCCCCTGGGTACCGAGGAAGATCGAGACGACCTGGTCCTCGACCGCCAGCGGGCTGTACTGCGCCTGCTTGAGCAGCTCGACCAGACGCACACCGCGATCCAGCTGAGCCTTGGAGGCCGCATCCAGATCCGAGGCGAAGGCCGCGAAGGCCTCCAGCTCGCGGTACTGCGACAGGTCCAAGCGGAGCGAGCCCGCAACCTCTTTCATGGCCTTGATCTGGGCGGCACCACCGACGCGGGACACCGACACACCGACGTTGACGGCCGGGCGCACACCCTGGTTGAACAGGTCGGACTCCAGGAAGCACTGACCGTCGGTGATCGAGATGACGTTGGTCGGGATGAACGCCGAAATGTCGTTGGCCTTGGTCTCGATGATCGGCAGACCCGTCATCGAACCACCACCGAGCGCATCGGAGAGCTTGGCGCAACGCTCCAGCAGACGGGAGTGCAGGTAGAACACGTCGCCGGGGAATGCCTCACGGCCCGGCGGGCGGCGCAGCAGCAGGGAGATGGCGCGGTAGGCGTCGGCCTGCTTGGAGAGGTCGTCGAAGACGATCAGAACGTGCTTGCCGTCGTACATCCAGTGCTGGCCGATGGCCGAGCCGGTGTAGGGCGCAAGCCATTTGAAGCCGGCAGGATCCGATGCCGGGGCCGCGACGATGGTGGTGTACTCCATCGCGCCACCCTCTTCCAGCGCCCGCTTGACGCTGGCGATGGTGGTGCCCTTCTGGCCGATGGCGACGTAGACGCAGCGCACCTGCTGCTTGGGGTCGCCGGTCTCCCAGGCCCCACGCTGGTTGAGGATGGTGTCGACGCAGACCGCGGTCTTACCGGTCTTGCGGTCGCCGATGATGAGCTGGCGCTGTCCACGGCCGATCGGGGTCATCGCGTCGATGGCCTTGATACCGGTCTGCAGCGGCTCGCCGACGCCCTGGCGCTCGACCACCGAGGGGGCCTGCAGCTCGAGAGCGCGGCGAGTGTCGGAGTTGATGTCGCCCTGGCCGTCGATCGGCTCACCCAGCGGGTTGACCACGCGACCGAGGAATGCATCGCCGACGGGCACCGAGAGCACCTCACCGGTGCGCTTGACCTGCTGGCCCTGTTCGATCTTCTCGAACTCACCCAGGATCACGGCGCCGACGCTGTGCTCGTCGAGGTTCAGCGCCACACCGAGGACGCCGCCCGGGAATTCGAGCAGCTCCTGGGTCATGACCGAGGGAAGGCCCTCGACATGGGCGATGCCGTCACCGGCGTCGACGACGGTGCCGATTTCTTCACGCTCGGTGTCGGCGGAAAACGAGGATACGTAACCCTCGATGGCACCTTCGATATCAGCAGCTGAGATTGTCAACTCTGCCATGGTTTTTCGTCTTCCTACCTTGGTTTTCTGGGTCGGTTCGGGGTCAGTCCGGCAAGCCGGTTTGCGCGGCGGCCAGTCGTGACGAGATGGAGCCGTCGATCACCTCGTCGCCGACAGCGATCGTGAGACCGCCGAGCAGGCTCGGATCGACATGTAGCTGGACTGCGACCGGGTGGCCGTAGATGCGGGTCAGCACTTCGGTCAGCTGAGAATTCTGCGCTGCGGTCAGGTCGGCGGCGGCGGTCACGTGCGCGACAACCTCTCCCCGGCGGGCCACTGCGAGCTCGGCCAGATCGATGACGGCTTCGTCGGCACGTTCGCCGCGCAGCAGTCCGACGGTCTGAGCCAGCAGCGCCGTCGCGGTGCCGTTGGCACCGGCGAAGACCTTGTCCAGCAACGCGACCCGGCCGTCGGCCGGTGTCGTGTAGTCGCTGAGCAAGGAGGTCAGTTGCGGCTCGTTGTCGAGGACGCGGCCGAACCGGAACAGCTGGTCCTCCACGTCATCGACCTCGCCGGCGACCTGCGCACGCTGCAGCAGTGCCAACCGGGCGGTGTGCTCGATGGCGTCGACCAGATCGGCATCGGCCGACCACCGCTGCGAGGCGGCGGTGGTCACGAGTCCGAATGCCGGCGCACCGATCTTGCCGCTCAGCAGGCGCTCGACCAGTGCGACCTTTGCCTCGGGGGCGTCGGTCGGCTCGGCGAGGTGCTTGTTGAGGGCGTGCTCGGTGATCAGCAGCCGGGCAACCGACGCCAGGTCGGCGGCCAGCGCTGTCAGCCCGTCGGCGTCCAGACCGGCTGCGACACTGTCGAACTCACCGGTCAGGGTCGCCAGCGCATCGCGGCTGGCGGCCCGCAGGCTAGAGCTCGCCGCGGTGTCGAGCACCACGGTGGACGGCGCCATCTCGGCGAGGTCGGCCAGGAAGCGGTCGACCGTGGCGGCCTGCGCGGCCGGATCGGCCACATGGGCGCGAACCAGTTCACTTGCCTTCGTCACGGCCTCGTCGCCCAGCCCCTGACGCAATTGCCGGACCAGCTGCTGACGTGCCAGCTGCACCTGCTGTGCGCCCTGGGCCTTGATGCGCTCGGCATCGACACCGGCCTGCTCGCTGAGCGAGGCGGTGATCCGCACCGAGTCCTGCCGGGCCTCTTCGGTGACCTTCGAGGACTCCGAGGCGGCTTCGGCCAGTGACTTGGCATGCATGGCATCGGCATCGGCGAGCTTCTGGGCTGCCTCCGCGCTTTCTGCCAGGGCGGCGCGAACGGCGTCCTGCTGCTTGGTCATGAGCGCCTTCACCGGTGGCACCACATAGCGCCACAGGATGTACGCGATCACGGCGAAGCCGATCAGCTGTCCGATGAAAATCGACATCTACTTGTTCCGTCCCGAATTCACGTCGACGCCGAGGATCCGGCTGGCCAGCGTGGCCGACAGTCCGTCGACCGACGAGGCGAGTTCGCCCTGAGTGGCTGAACCCTGTTGGGACAGCTCCTCATTGGCTTGGCGTACCGTTTCGGCCACTTCGCCGCTGGCCTCGGCCCGCTTGGCATCCACGACCTGGCGGCCGGCATTGCGGGCCTCGTCGCGGATCGCGGAAGCCTCGGTGCGTGCGCCGGCCATCGCCTCGTCGTAGTCGGCCTGCGCGGCCGCGACCTGCTCGGCAGACTTGCGGTTGTCCGCAGCGGTCTTGCTGAGCATGGCCTCACGCTCGGCGAGGACCTTGCTGACCGGCGGCACAACCCACTTCCAGATCACGCCGAGCGTGATCAGGAAGATGATCAGCACGGCGAAGAAGGTGCCGTTGGGGAGCAGGAAGTTGCTCTGCCCCCCGCCGCCTTCTTCCGCTGCCTGGCTCGAGGCCAGGATGTTGGTGCCGTCCGCCAGGACGGTCGAAAAGAGTTCACCCATGCTTACGGATTACTAGCCCGTGTAAGCCGGCGTGGCGAAGACGAACAGCGCCATGAATGCCAGGTTGATGAAGTACGCGGCTTCCACCAGACCGACGGTGATGAAGAACGGGGTGAACAGCCGGCCCTGGGCCTCGGGCTGCCGGGCGATGCCGGAGATCAGGGCGTTACCGGCGATACCGTCACCGATACCGGCGCCGATCGCGCCGCCACCCATGATCAGCCCGCCGCCGATCAGCGCACCCGCCGTGATGAGGGCGTTTGCATCCATTCCTATTTCCTCCTTGATAGCTGGTGGCGTTGCCACCAGGACTTCTCTGGTCGTACGGGTTGGTTAGTGGTGTGCGTTCTCTTTGGAGTCGTCGCTGTCGTGGTCCAGCTCCATCGACTGGCTGAAGTACAGGATCGTCAGCAGCGCGAAGATGAAGGCCTGGATCAGGCCGACGAAGAGGTCGAAGGTCTTCCAGATGGCGTTGGGCGCCCACTGGATGTACCAGGGGAACATCGCGATGAGCGACACCAGGATTCCGCCGGCGAAGATGTTGCCGAAGAGTCGCAGTGCCAGCGAGATCGGCTTGGCGATCTCCTCGACGATGTTGATCGGCGCGAGGATGCTGACGTGGCCCTTGACCACCTTGATCGGGTGGCCGATCAGGCCGCGGCGCCAGAAGCCGGCGGCGTGGTAGCAGAGGAACACGAACAGCGCGAGCGCCAGCACGAAGTTGATGTCTGAGGCCGGCGGCTTGTACCACTCGGCCGCGGCACCGTCGGCCCCGCCGTACTGCAGCGGGAGCACGGCAAGCCAGTTCGAGACCAGGATGAACGCGAACAGCGTCACCGACAGCGGCAGCACGAACGGCGCGATCTTCATGCCGATCGAGCCTTCGATCTGCTGGCGCATCTGGATGGTCAGCGCCTCCCAGAACAGCTGCACCCCACCGGGAACGCCGGTCGAGGTGACCTTGGACTTTAAGACGAAGGCCAGCCCGATGATGATCACAGCCGTGATGGCGGTCGCGAGGATGGTGTCACCGTTGAACGTCATACCGAACAACTCGAACACCATGGTGTGGTGTCCGACGTGGATGGCGGCGCCGCCGCCTTCCTCGGCGCCCTCAGCGGCGAGAACGATCTCATTCATCTGTGTCAGCTCAATCCTTCGATTCCGTGCCGGAGGTAGTGCCTGCGGGTCCCGCGGTGGTGTCCGCGACGTCTAGTCCGTCTTTGCGGATCTTCTTCAGCACCGGAAGGCTGGTGGACAACACCAGCAGTGCCTGGAAGATCGCCAAGCCGAACAGGACCGCGATCCCGCCGTGTGCTTTGAAGCCGATCGCGACGGCCAGCGCCACCGCGGTGATGACCAACAGTCGCGTCGCGGAGTTTATGGCCATTTTCTTCTTCAGTGGGTGGTCCTGTGCCGTGATCGCCTCGACGGCGCGACGCACCAGCAACGCGTTGAGCAATCCCAGCCCGAGACCGACGCCGAAGAAGACGCCGAAGAAGATGTGGCCGGTGTAGCCGGCGGCAAGAATGGCGAGCGCCGTGAGTACGGCGCAGATGATGAGGAGTCGCAACGGGCGGAATGCCACGGACGGGAACACCAACGGCGCGTCCTGCGCTGGCGTCGTCACCTGGCTCACCTCAATCCCGCGTCTTCGAGGGCGTTACTCATCGGTCCTGCAAAATTCCTGTACGTGCCCGCCGAGCGTATCGGAGGGCATCATGCGCGCTGGAATCACCCAAGGGGTAGCTCCCTTTGTCGGTCGTATATCGGCGCCGATCGGTCTTTCGATCGATGGGCCGGGCCGGCAACCCGTGAGGTTTTTCGGGTTATGCGCAGAACCGTACCACAAGGTAGGAGGCCCAAAAACTGGCCTACTACTTTTTGTCGTACAAGCCCTCCGACGGGTCAGTCGACGGACTGTTCCCTGCGCCGCAACAGCGGAATCAGGGTGACGATGACGGCGACCACGATGGCCGCCAGCATCACCGCGCCGGTGTAGCGCGGGTCGAAGAAGATGGTGCTGGCCGCACCGAGCGCGACGATGCCGACCCACAAGTAGATGAGCAGAACCACGCGCCGGTGCGAGTGCCCGATCTGCAGCAGCCGGTGGTGCAGATGCATCTTGTCGGGGCTGAACGGGCTCAGGCCCTTGCGGGTGCGCCGGATGATGGCCAGCAGCATGTCCAGCGCCGGGACGAACATGACCGCCACCACCAGCAGGAACGGTGACAGCAGTGCGAACACGTCGCGGGCGCCGTAGGCGTTCTGTGAGATCGGGCCCGCGGCCGTCGTCGACGCGGCGGCCAGCATCAGGCCGATCAGCATCGAGCCCGAGTCACCCATGAAGATCTTGGCGCGGTGGAAGTTGTGCGGCAGGAACCCCAGACACGCACCGGCCAGCACCACCGAGATCATCGCCGGCGGATAGAACAACACGTCGCCACCGTGGTCGCGCAGCAACCCCACCGAGAAGAGGAAGATGGCCAGCGCGGTGATCAGCCCCAGGCCGGCCGCCAGACCGTCGAGGCCGTCGACGAAGTTCATCGCGTTGACGATCGACACCGTCAGCGCCAAGGTCAGCAGGATCGAGGTGACCTGGTCCAGGACCAGGGTGCCCACCCCGCCGATCGGGATGTAGAGCACGCTCCACGCGACGCCCATCGTCACCAGCACGCTGGCGGCGGTGATCTGACCGGCGAATTTGGTCAGCGCGTCCAGGCCCCAGCGGTCGTCGATCAAACCGACGACCATGATCAGTCCGCCCGCGACGACGACGGCGGGCATGCCGGTCGAGTAGACGAAGCCTCGGTTGAGGGCCGGTAGTTGGGACGCCAGCAGAATGGCCGCGGCCACTCCGATGTACATCGCGAGCCCACCCATCCGGGGCGTCGGCTGCACGTGCACATCCCGCTCCCGCGGGTAGGCGACCGCTCCGACGCGGGTCGCGATGACCCGGGCCCACCCGGTGGCGAAGTAGGTGATGATCGCGGCGGTCAGCCCGACGAGGACGAGCTCGCGCAGCGGGACGCCTGCGCCACGGTCCGAAAGCGCGAGTATCCCCTCCGCTTCGCTCAGCACCTGAGGAACCGTACGCGACGTTTCTGAGCCACGAAGCCGGCAGCGTCGCGAGTCAGGAGACGCGCAGCGTTTCGGGCTCGACGCCGAGCACCTTCGCGACGTCGGCCACGCTGACGGGCCCCTCGCGCAGCACCCGCGGCCCGTCGCCGGTGAGATCGACGATCGTCGACGCCGCGCCCTGGGGCGACGGGCCCGCGTCGAGGTAGACCTCGACCCGCTCGCCGAGCTGGGTGCGGGCGTCCGGTGCCGTCGTCGCGGCGGGGCTGCCCGAGATGTTGGCGCTGGACACCGCCATCGGACCGACCTCACGCAACAGTTCGATGGCCACCGGGTGCAGCGGCATCCGCAGCATCACGGTGCCTGCCGAATTGCCCAGGTCCCACTGCAGCGACGGGGCATGACGCACCACCAGGCTCAGCGCCCCTGGCCAGAACGCCTGGATGAGTTCGCGCGCCGACGGCGGCACCGCATACACCAGGCCGTCGATGGTGTGCCAAGAGCCGACGAGGACGCCGACCGGCATGTCCCGGCCGCGACCCTTGGCCGCCAGCAGCGCCGTCACGGCATCGCCGTCGAAGGCGTCGGCACCGATGCCGTACACGGTGTCGGTGGGCAGGACGACCAGCCGGCCACCCTTGGCGGCGCTTATCGCCGAGGCCAGCCCGGTCGCACGCTGACCGGGGTCGGCGCAGTCAAACAGCTCAGACATACTCGTCAGCCTCTCACCCGATCCTGGTAGCCGTCACGAAGCGGGGCCGCCCGGTGAGATCGCGGCGGGCGGTGACGTCGGTGAATGCACCCGCGCGGTCGAACAGGTCGGCCGTCGCGGCGGAGGTGGTGTCGTCATGCTCTACCCCGATGCGTCCGCCGGGGCGCAGCAGCCGGGCCGCGGCGGTGACGATCGGCCCGATCACCGACATACCGTCGACGCCACCGAACAGCGCGTGGGCCGGATCATGTTCTGCCACTTCGGGATCCAGCTCGGCGCCGAGCGGAATGTAGGGCGGGTTGCTGACGATGAGGTCGACGGTGCCGTCGAGTTCGGTCAGCAGGGCGGGGGCCGTGACGTCGGCGCGCAGTAACTGCACAGCCGAATCACGGCAGTTGCGTTCGGCGTAGCGCAGCGCCTCGGCGGAGTCCTCCACCGCGATGACCCTGGCGGCAGGTAGCTGCTCTGCCAGCGCCAGCGCCAGCGCGCCCGTCCCCGTGCACAGGTCGATGATCACCGCGTCGGCGGCCAGCGGTTGATGCTGCGCCCACTCGAGCAGCGCCTCGGTCTCCGGGCGCGGGATGAACACCCCCGGCCCGACGTGCAGGGTGAGGGGCCCGAAGGCCGCGGTTTCCGTGATGTGCTGCAACGGGATTCGCTGCGCCCGCCGGCCCACCAGCGCGCCGTAGCGCCCGGCGAACTCCGCGTCGGGCTCGGCCACCGCCAACAGGCCACGGTCGACACCCGCGGCGTGGGCGGCCAGCAGTTCGGCGTCCACCCGGGCGGAGTGGATGCCGGCCGCCGACAATCGCGCGGTCGCATCGGCGATGGCCTGCCGGATGTCGACATTGCGCGATCCGCCTCCGGCTTCTCGCTGGAAAGTCATGCCTGTTGCAGCCGGGCCTGCTTGTCCGCGGCGGCCAGGGCGTCCAGCAGGGCGTCCATATCGCCGTCGAGCACCTGATCGAGGTTGTGCGCCTTGAAGTTGATCCGGTGGTCGGCGATCCGGTTCTCCGGGAAGTTGTAGGTCCGGATCCGCTCGCTGCGATCGACGGTGCGGATCTGACTGGCGCGGTCGGCCGATGCGTCCGCAGAAGCCTGCTCCTCGGCGAGGGCCTGCAACCGCGCGGCGAGCACCACCATGGCGCGCGCCTTGTTCTGCAGCTGCGAGCGCTCGTTCTGGCAGGTGACGACGATGCCGGTGGGCAGATGGGTGATGCGGACCGCGGAGTCGGTGGTGTTGACGCCCTGGCCGCCCTTGCCGGAGGACCGGTAGACGTCGATGCGCAGATCGGACTCGTCGATCTTCACGGCCTCGACATCATCGGGCTCGGGGTAGACGAGGACACCCGCGGCCGACGTGTGCACGCGGCCCTGCGATTCGGTGACCGGGACGCGCTGCACGCGGTGCACGCCGCCCTCGAATTTCATCCGCGACCACACCCCGTCGGCGGAGTCGCCCTTGGCGGCGATGGTCATGGTGGCGTCCTTGTAGCCGCCGAGATCCGACCAGGTCTCGTCGAGCACCGTGACCGTCCACCCGTGCCGCTCGGCGTAGCGGATGTACATCCGCGCGAGGTCGGATGCGAACAGCGCCGATTCCTCGCCGCCTTCGCCGGACTTCACTTCGAGCACCACATCGTCGGAGTCGTGCGGATCGCGGGGGGCGAGCAGGTCGGTGAGCCGGGCGTCGAGTTCGCCGACGCGGGCCTCCAACTCGGGCACCTCGGCGGCGAATGCCTCGTCCTCGTCGGCCAATTCCCTGGCGGCCTCGAGATCACCGCGGGCGGATTCCAGCTTGCGGTAGGTGGAGACGATGGGCGACACCTGGGCGAACCGCCGCCCGACGCGGCGAGCAGCACCGGCGTCGGCGTGCAACGCGGGGTCGGCGAGTTGGGTCTCCAGGTCGGCGTGCTCGGTGAGCAGTGCCGCTATCACCGAGCCGGGTCCGCCAGCCGCTGCGATATCCGTCACCTGGACCTCCTTTGGATACAAATCGGCGCCCGGTCCTGACACGTGTGCCAGGTACGGGCGCCGATGAGACAGCTAGTTGTCGGCAGCAGCCTTGTTGGTGCGCTTGCCGTACCGCTTCTCGAAGCGGGCCACGCGGCCGCCGCTGTCGAGGATCTTCTGCTTACCCGTGTAGAACGGGTGGCACTGCGAGCAGACCTCGACCACGATGTGGCCGCTGTCCTTGGTGCTGCGCGTGGTGAAGGTGTTGCCGCAGCCGCAGACCACGGAGGTCTCGGCGTAGGTGGGATGAATACCCGATTTCATGGTTTTCCTCTTCAATAGTTGGCCGCCGGGTCGCCCGCCTCTGACCTGAGGACGTACGGACGTGAACCGGAACCGAGGGTCGACGGTCCATTATGCCAGGTCAACCGCCAACCGCGAAAACGCCCGGAGACCGGCCGATATTCCCTGCGTCAGCTGCCCGACGACGGTGTGTACGCGGTGCCGTTGCGCTTCCAGACCACCCGGCCCCGCGGCTCGGCGCCCATCGCGACGAGCTCCCGCTTGAGGATCTTGTTCGTGGCGGTGCTGGGCAGGTCCGCCGCGATCCACAGGTGGCGGGGCCAGGCCTTCGGCGAGAGGTCACCTTGGGCCGCGAGGAAGTCGGTGAACTCCGCCGGGGTCAGCCCGGCGTCGTCGTTGAGCACGACGGCGGCCATCACCTGGTCGCCGACCAATTCGTCGGGCACCGGGTAGACGGCGACCCGGTTGATCGCGGGCAGTCGCAGCAGGATCCGCTCGATCGGCGCGGCGGTCAGGTTCTCGCCGTCGACCCGCATCCAGTCCGCGGTCCGGCCGGCCAGGTAGATCCAGCCGTCGGCATCCTGATAGGCCAGGTCACCGGACCAGTACACCCCGCCGCGCATCCGCTCGTCGGTGGCGGACTTGTCGTTGTAGTAGCCGCGGAACAGCCCACTGCCCGACGTGTTGACCAGTTCGCCGGTCGCTTCCTCGGCGTTGATCAGGGCTCCGGTGGCGTCGAACCGCGCGATGGCGCATTCCTCGCCGGTGTCCTGGTGATAGATCGCGACGCCGGGGAACCCCTTGCCGATCGAACCCGCCGGGCAGTCCTCGGAGCGGGTGATGATGACGGCGGTCTCGGTGGAACCGAACCCGTCCCAGACCGTGCAGCCGAAGCGACGGCCGAAGGCGTCGATGTCGCGGTCGGCGGCCTCGTTGCCGAACGCGACACGCAACGTGTTGTCGGCGTCGTCGGGCTGTTCGGCGGTGGCCAGGATGTAGGCCAGCGGCTTGCCGACGTAGTTCATGTAGGTGGCGCCGTAACGGCGGATGTCGGGCAGGAAGCCCGACGCGGAGAACGCCGCGGGCGCCATCGCCGCGCCGGCCCCGAGCGCCACACTCCAACCTGCATAGACGGCGTTGGAGTGGAACAGTGGCATGGCCAGGTAACAGGTATCGGAAGCGTCGAGTTCGTAGCGCTGTACCAGTGCGCTGCCCGCGAACAGCACGGTCGCGTGCGGTACTTCGACGGCCTTGGGTTCACCGCTGGTGCCAGAGGTGAAGATCATCATGAAGGTGTCGTCGGCGACGGCCTCTTTGTGCGGCGTGAGGGCGGGCGCCGCGGCCAGCAGGCGCGTCCAGTCGGCCGTGCTGGTGTCGAGCACCGTGACGCCGGGCAGGTCGACGCCGTCGAGCAGCGGTTTGTGCTCCGCATCGGTGATCAGGATCTGGGCGTCGACCTTGGCGATGTCGCGGGCCAGCGCGTCGCCGCGGCGGGTGGTGTTGACCCCGCAGAGCACGTAGCCACCGAGGGCGGCCGCCGCGAGCGCGGTCAGCATGTCCGGGGTATTGCCCAGCAGCGCGCCGACATGCATCGGCCGCGCCGGATCCGCGAGGCCGACGAGTGCCGCTGCCTGGCGGGCGGCATCCGCGACGTGCGCACGCCAGGTCCAGGTGCGGTCGCCGTGTTTGACCGCGACGGTGTCTTGTTCGGCGCGTTCGCGCAGCAGCTGCTGGAGCGTGTCAGCCACGGATGACCCCCTCAAAGACCGTGAACAGTATTCAGAAAGTGTCTACCATGGCGGAGGGTGTGCACCATAGCTGCGCCGTCATTGGCACAATCATTGCTGCCCCACCCCATCCGCATGACCAGGAGCCGGCGCCGTTGACCAGCACAACCACCCCCCGCAGCGTTCGTGATCGGCTGATCGACGCCGCCGAAGCCTGCCTGCGGGCCAAGGGTATCCGGGCTACCACGGTCTCCGAGGTGGCCGAGGCTGCCGGGGTGTCCCGCGGCTGGCTGTACCGGCATTTCCCGGACAAGGTGACGCTGCTGGGCGCGGCCATCGTGCGGCTCAACGAGGCGTACTGGTCGGAGGCGCACGCCGTCCTGGAGCAGGTCGAAGGCCTGGACCAGCAGATCGCGGCAGGTATCCGGCACGGCCGCACCGCCTACGACGACCCCGGCGCACTGCTGATGAAGCTGCGGGTGGACGAACCCGACGAGTTCGCCGCCTGTGCGGGTGCCGGTGTGCAGGGCCTGGTGCCCGATCTGGCGAGTTTCTGGTCGCGCTACCTGATCGCCGCGCGCGACCGCGGCGAGATCCATCCCGATGTCGTCATCGCCGAAGCCTCGGAATGGGTGGCCCGCGTGGTGATTTCGTTGGCCACCGTGCCGGGCGACACGCTGGACCCCGGCGACCCGGCACAGGTGCTCACCCATATCCGGCGCTATCTGACGCCCGCGCTGCGCGCCGATCCGGCCATCTAGGCGCCCGGATCGTCGGCGAAGCGAAACTCCCCCGCCGAGATCCGCCGGAGCATGTCTGCGCTCCACGCGGCATGCGCGGCGAACGAGCCCCGCCAAAGTTCCAGCAGGTCCTGGGCATGCGGCGGCTCCCCCGGATCAGGCCACAGTGACTTCATGTCGTGCAGCTGTGTGCCGATGTCCCGTGTCATCTGCAGCTGGGTGTGCAGCAGCTCGGCGACTTTGGCGCGGGGCAGGCACCGCATGAACGCGATACCCGCGCCGAGCTCCTCGATGTCGGCACTGACCAACGCACTCTCCATCAGCCGCTCGAATTCGTCGGCACCGGCGGGGGTGATCGCATACGACACCCGACTGGGTCCACGCGGACTGTCCGTAGGCCGGGCCGCCCGCAATAGCTCTTCGCGCGCAAGTTGTTTGACCGCGTGATAGATCGATGGCGGCTTCACCGCGGTCCACGTATCGACACGCCACGACATCAACTCTCGATGTATCGCGTATCCGTGCATATCCCCACGGGTGCGCACCATGCCCAGCACCAGCAGCCGGACCGTGGGTGCTTTTACGCCAGCCATTGCCGAAGCATCGTGATCGCCGACAGTTCCCCGGCGATGGCCTGTCGCTCCGCGGCGGTCAGCGACATGGACTCGAGTTCGGACTCGATCACCGTCGCGGTACCGGCGTCTGCCAGGGCGACGGCGAGCTCGATCCGGTCTGCCAACGCCCTGGCCAGTTCGACGCGGTCGGCGGTAGCCCGGTAGCGACGCAACGCGGTGTCCATAGCGCGGGCCGCGAGCGCGTCGTCGTTCTTGAAATCGCGGAAGATCGCGACGTTGTCATGGGCCTTTGCCAACCCTGACAGCGACGGGGACCCGCCATACTCGACGTCTTGTTCCCCTCGGTTGATGAAGACGATGCAGTTCCCGGACGGATCTAGAATCTGAAACCGGCTCTGCCCTGGACGCAGTCGTTCGATGCGAGGCAGACCGCGGAACGGCACTCGCCCGTGGCGCCAGCGCAATCGGACGCTGAAATCGGCGTGCGGCGTGGCGACATCGTCGACGAAGAACAGGCAGCCTCCGGTCAGCTCATCGTGGATGTCCAGACTCGGCGCGGCCTCTTTGAAGTGGAGCTGGACACCGCGGTAGGCGAACGCGAGGTACAGATACGGCTTGGTCTGGGTGTCCGAGACCTCGAATCCGAGTGTCTCGTAGAACTCCACGGTCTCCTCTGCGGCGACGCACGGCAGCAGCGGGACAGTGGTCACAGTCACCCCCCACACACTACTCAAATTTGACTAGTGGTGTGCCTGCTCAACGCAAAAGGCCCCGTTCCAACCGGAACGGGGCCTTCTACGTGTGGGACTAGTTGTGATGTCCAGGGACGTTGTCCGGTTAGTTGTCGGTGAGCCTGTGTGACAGGTGAAGGCCTCCGGTTGTGAAGTGGAGCTGTCTAGGAACCGCTTCACTAACCAGGAGGCCTTCGTGTCCCACGCTAACGCGGCTTTGACCCCGATATAGCCGGGATGGACGATCGCAGCTCACGACCCCGCGTAAGCCCCTCCAAGACCAGCCCGCAGCTGATGCGGCGCATCGTGAATGTGCGGTGGCGTAAGCGCTTAGGGCCAGTCCAGATCGGCGGCGAGCTCGGCATGCCGGCCTCGACCGTGCACGCGGTACTGACCCGGTGCCGGATCAACCGCCTGTCCCATATAGATCGGGTCACCGGCGAACCGATCCGCCGCTACGAGCACACCTATGCCGGCTCAATGATTCACGTCGATGTCACCAAGTACGCCAATATCCCCGACGGTGGCGGACACAAGTTCCTGAGCAAGCAACAAAGCAAACGCAACGCCCGCGAAACTGCCCGGCGCACCGGTGAACGAGGAAAGCACTATCGACCCAGGATCGGAATTGCGTTCGTGCACACTGTTATCGACGATCACTCTCGGGTGGCGTATGCCGAGATCTGCGCCGATGAAAAAGCGGCGACCGCGATCGGCGTCCTGCAACGCGCGGTGGCATGGTTCGCCCAGCGTGGTGTCACGGTGCAGCGAGTGTTGTCTGACAACGGATCGGCTTACCGGTCCTACGCCTGGCGCGACGCCTGCTGCGAGCTGGGCATCACCCCGAAACGCACGCGACCCTACCGGCCGCAGACCAACGGCAAGATCGAGCGCTTTCACCGCACCCTGGGCGACGGC
>NZ_JBFUFU010000033.1:0-18898 GCF_056403275.1 Mycobacterium sp. P2_H7
TTGTTATCACCAGTATCCCGCGCATGCGGCGTTCGGTGGGTACAAGCAGTCCGGTATCGGTCGGGAAAACCACCATATGATGCTCGATCACTACCAGCAGACCAAAAACCTCCTCGTCTCCTACAGCGAAAACGCCGCAGGCTTCTTCTGACCCGTCTCGGGAGTTCGTTCCATGTCTCAATCCACCAGGGTGCTGATCACCCGACCCGCGGCCGACCTGGTGCTGCGGTTGCAGAAACGGCACGGCGCGTTGATGTTTCACCAATCCGGAGGTGGTTCCGACGGCTCGTCCCCGATGTGTCATCCGGTGGGCGAACTGTCGATCGGAGACAGCGACGTGCTGCTCGGCGTGCTCGACGTGGTCTCCGACCGCCAGCCTTTCGGCGTCCCGGTCTGGGTCTCGGGGCCGCAGTACGCGGTGTGGGAGCACAGTCAACTGGTGATCGACGTGGTCACCGGCCGCGGTGCCGGATTCAGCCTGGAAGCGCCGGAGGGTCTGCGCTTCCTGTCGCGCGCACGTGTCGTCCCCGAGCACAGTGCTACGCGGCTGCCGAAAGCTGTGCGAGGGTGCATTGTGACAGCCGGCGCCGCGAATGCCGAGGGACGACAGTAGCGGCACCACATGTGTTCGAGTTCAGTCCCCTTCGAAGCTGAGGAGCAGCGTTGCCCGATTTCGTCGCAGCCATAGATCAAGGCACCACAAGCACCCGCGCCATGATCTTCGATCATGCCGGCGCCGAGGTGGGCCGGCACCAACTCGAACACGAACAGATCCTGCCGCAGCCAGGCTGGGTGGAACACAACCCGGTGGAGATCTGGGAACGCACCGCCTCGGTACTCACCTCGGTGCTCAACAACACGAATCTCCAGACCAGTGACATTGCGGCACTGGGCATCACCAACCAGCGCGAGACATCGCTGGTGTGGAACAAGAACACCGGTAGGCCGTACTACAACGCGATCGTGTGGCAGGACACCCGCACCGACCGGATCGCCTCGGCTCTTGACCGCGACGGCCGCGGCGACGTCATCCGCCGCAAAGCGGGCCTGCCGCCGGCCACCTACTTCTCGGGCGGCAAGATCCAGTGGATCCTGGAAAATGTCGACGGCGTACGAGAAGCCGCCGAAAAGGGCGATGCCATTTTCGGTAACAGTGACAGCTGGGTGGTGTGGAACCTGACCGGCGGTCCGCGCGGCGGGGTGCACGTCACCGACGTCACCAACGCCAGCCGCACCATGCTGATGAACCTGGAAACCCTGGACTGGGACGATGAGTTGTTGTCGTTCTTCAACATCCCGCGCCAGATGCTGCCGCAGATCCGGCCGTCGTCGTCCCCCGATCCGTATGGGACGACGTTGGTGGCGGGTCCCATGGGAGGCGAAGTGCCGGTGACCGGCATTTTGGGTGACCAACAGGCCGCGATGGTCGGACAAGTCTGCCTGTCGGCCGGGGAGGCCAAGAACACTTATGGCACAGGCAATTTCCTGCTGCTGAACACCGGCGAGAAGATCGTGCGCTCGGAGAACGGGTTGCTCACGACGGTCTGTTATCAGTTCGGCGACGCGAAACCGGTTTACGCACTTGAAGGTTCGATCGCGGTGACAGGTTCGGCGGTGCAGTGGCTGCGCGATCAGCTGGGCATCATCAGCGGTGCGGCGCAGAGCGAGGCGTTGGCCCGCCAGGTCGACGACAACGGCGGCGTGTATTTCGTGCCGGCGTTCTCCGGATTGTTCGCGCCGTACTGGCGCTCCGACGCACGCGGTGCCATCGTCGGGCTGTCACGGTTCAACACGAACGCCCATGTGGCCCGGGCGACGCTGGAAGCGATCTGCTACCAGAGCCGCGACGTCGTCGACGCAATGGAAGCCGACTCGGGTGTGCACCTGGAGGTGCTCAAGGTCGACGGCGGAATCACCGCCAACGAACTGTGCATGCAGATCCAGGCTGACGTACTCGGCGTCGACGTGGTGAAACCTGTTGTGGCAGAGACCACGGCGCTGGGCGCAGCCTATGCTGCCGGCCTTGCGGTCGGGTTCTGGAGCGACCCGAACGATCTGCGGGCCAACTGGCAGGAGGACAAGCGCTGGTCGCCGTCCTGGTCGGAGGATCAGCGTTCGGAGGGCTACGCCGGCTGGCAGAAGGCCGTTCAGCGGACGTTGGACTGGGTGGACGTGTCCTGACCCGGTGACGGCCCCGGCGCACCCGCGCSGGGGCCGATCGGCTCTACAGTGCGGCGACCCCGGCCTCGGCCACGCTGACATCCTGCTCGACGCTTCCGGCGCTGACACCGACCGCGCCGACGACCACGCCGTCGACGGTCAGCGGAATCCCGCCGCCGAAGATGACCAAGCCGCCGCTGGTCTGTTCCAGGCCATAGAGTTCCGCGCCCGGCTGGACGATCGCGGTGAGCGCCCCCGTGGGCGCGTTCATCAGAATCGACGTGCGCGCCTTCCGGATCGAGATGTCGATACTGGCCTTGATCGCCCCGTCCATCCGGACGAATGCCACGAGATGACCGCCGTCGTCGACGACCGCGATGTTCATCGGCTGCCCGATCTCGCGGGCCTTCTCGATCGCGGCGTCGACCACTTTGGTGGCACTGGGCAGGCTGATGGCACTCATGGACTTGCCTTTCGAATCGGTTTTCCCACAATAATTTTCACGTTCACGGGGGTGTACTCACCCGTCATCGATCATAATGGCCGGAGCCGGTACCGACAGGTGTTTGGGCGCCTTCCCACCCCTGGTTGCCAGAACCTGACCAAAGACTGACCCATGGGTCAGTCGGTGCCCAACCGGTGGTGGGTAAGTGGGTAGTAAGCCACGGAAATCATCCTCGTAGCCGTCGTCAACACAAAGACTGTGCGACAGAACCTTTGACGGCCAAGAGAGGGTGAGTCAGTGTCGAATATCGACATCTTCGTCTGGGAGTTCCTGGGCACCGCGGTGCTGTGTCTGCTCGGGAACGGCTCGGTGGCCGCGGTGGTGCTGAAGAACTCGTTCTCCCATGGCGGTGGCGGCGACTGGTTGGTCATCGTGATCGGTTGGGGCTTCGCCGTCTTCGCGGGTGCGAGCATCGCGGCCCCCTCGGGCGCGCACATCAACCCGGCGGTCACCCTGGCGGTGGCCATCTCGGGTGGGGTGCCGTGGTCGTCGGTGCCGGTGTACTGGGCGGCGCAGCTGCTCGGCGGGTTCATCGGAGCCTGGTTGTGCTGGGCGGCGTTCAAGCTCCAGTTCGACAACATGGACGATAATTCCGGTACCCGTGGCATCTTCTGCACCTCTCCTGCGGTGCGGGCCATCCCGTGGAACATCGTCACCGAGGTCATCGCGACGTTCGTGCTGGTGTTCTGGATTCTGACCAACCCCGAGATCAACACGAACCTCGGCTACGCGGCGGTTTCGTTCGTCATCATCACCATCGGCTTCGGGCTCGGCGGCCCCACCGGTTACGCCATCAACCCGGCCCGCGACCTCGGCCCCCGACTGGCGTACGCGCTCATGCCGATCCGCGGCAAGGCCACTGCGGACTGGGGTTACGCCTGGGTGCCGGTGGTGGCACCGTTCGTCGGCGCAGCGCTGGCGGCCGGCCTGGCGTTGCTACTGCCGGCCTGACAGCGCCTGTGGGCGCGCCGCGAAGGCGACGCAGTGCGGCACGTCCGACCCGGTTTCCCAGTCTTGGGTGGCGCACAGCATGTCACGGAGAAGGTAGACGATATCGCCGTGAGTCACGACCGCGACCCGATCACCGGATATCGCGATCGCACTCAGCGCCGCCAGGACCCGTGGCGCGGGATCCTCCAGATGCCCCGGCTCAGCCCAACCGCGTTCCCGCCATCGCACGTCGACGGATACCGGCACCTCCAGAACCTGCGCCACGGCCCGCGCGGTCTGCGCCGCCCGCACCGCGTCGGAGGAGATGATGCGGTCGATACCGTTGTCCCGCAACGCGTCACCTGCCGCATACGCCTGGAGCGCACCGCGTTCGGTCAGGGGTGGATGCGCGATCTGGCGTTGCATCCGGCCCTCGGCGTTCCACGTCGACTCGCCGTGACGCAACACCCACAGCGCGGTTTCCGACGTTTTGGCGGGTTCACAGCCCTCCTGGCCACCGAAACGTCGAGATTCGCGGGCGTGCACGGCCGTCAGTTGCTGAGCTGCGCGGCGATCGGTCGCGCCGCCGCGCCCGCGACGAAACCCGCCACCGCGCCGATGACGGTCGTCGCCGGCGGTCGCACCCCCGCGGCCTGGGCGGCCTCGGCAATCGTCGCGAGGCCGGCCCGGATCTCGCGCTGGCCGGCGAGGGTGCCGTCGGCGATCACCGCCGCCGGGGTATCCGGGGACATCCCGGCCTCCATCAGCGCCCGGGTGATCGCGTCGAGATTGGCCACCGCCATCATCAGCACGATGGTCGTGTTCGCCCGGGCCAGCGCGGCGTAGTTCACCGTGCACTCCGGATGGTCGGGCGGCACATGCCCGGAGACCACGGTGAAACCCTGGGTCAGGCCACGATGGGTGACGGGGATCAGTGCCGCGGCAGGTGCGGCGATCGCGGAACTGACCCCCGGTATCACCTCCACGGTGATGCCGGCCCGCACGCATTCGTCGGCCTCTTCGCCGCCGCGGCCGAAGACGAATCCGTCGCCCCCCTTGAGACGGACCACGGTGCGCCCGGCCCGGGCATGGGTGATCAGCATGGCGTTGATGTCGCTCTGCTCGGTGCGGCGGCCGCCGGGGACCTTCGACGCATCGATGATCTGCGCTTGCGGCGCAATGTCGTTCAGTGCACCGACCGGTGCGAGCCGGTCGGCGATGATCACGTCGGCGCGCGCGAGCGCGGCCCGGCCGGCGACGGTGAGCAGCCCGGGATCACCGGGGCCGCCGCCGACGATGACGACACTGCCCTGCGAAACCGTTGTCGGGGAATCGATGTCACGATCCCGTCGGTCCGGTGCGATGCAGAACAGGCCTCGGGCGCGGGCCAGCCCGGCGATCGAGTGATCGGTTTCGGGATTGCCGGTATGGGCGAAGAGCAGTTCGGCCGCGGCGAGATCGGTGGGCTGGAAGTCGCGGGACCGCAACGTGATCAGGGCGCGGTCCGCGAGATCGGAAAGATAGGCCGCCGGTCGCGCCGACACCACGGTCACCACCGCGCCCGCCCCGACGAGTGCCCCGACGACGCTCAACGCGCGGCCGTCGGATCCGACGACAGTGACCGCGCGGTCACGCACGGGGAGGCCGACGGTGATATCGCCGGGAGTCACGCGTTCAGACAAGGTGGCGTCCCCGCAGGACCGTGGCCACCAGGGCGGCACGGCTGTGTACCCCGAACTTATCCATGATGTTGTGCAGATGGAATTTCACGGTCGCCTCCGAGATGAACAGGGTGGTGGCGATCGCGCGGTTGTCGAGCCCGTTGGTCAGCAGCCCGAGCACCTCGCCCTCACGCCGGGTGAGCATGCGTGAATAGCCCGGCTCAGCCTGGGCGCGCAGCTCACCGATCAGTGTCCCCGCGCTGCGTGGGTCGAGCGCGCCGTGGCCGTTGATCACTCGCAGGATGGTACTGAGCAGGTCGGCGGCCGGTGAACGCCGATCCACCACTCCGTCGACGCCGGCCCGGATCATCGGCAGGGCCGGCTCGCGGGGATCATCGCCGTCGATGACCGCCACCACTTTGGGCACCGGGTCGAGTTCGGCCAGCAGGGCGGGCAGGCCCGCGGCCGCTTCGGCACCCACGACCAACAGGTCGGGGCGTAGCACCCGCAGTCGCTCGGCGACTCCGGCCTCATGCCTGAGGTCGGCCACCAGGTCCAGTCCGCCGCCCTGGGCTATCACGTGCATCAGGCCGTGCCGGAGCAACTCGTCGTTCATCACGAAGACCGTGCGTGCCGCCACGGTCTCGAAAGGAGCTGGTGGACAATCAATTTCGGATGGTCGATCGATATCCGCACCGCTCGCGCCTTGCTGGGGTGATGCGTAGCGCACCTGTGTCCAGCCCATGGTCGAACTCCGTCCTGCCGCTGAGCGGCGAATGCTAATCCCGGCAGCGTTGCACCGGGGTTGCAAAGAGACGAAGTCAGTGCGCAGCGCCCGGTTGTGACGTGGCGGCCACCGCGAGCACGCAGTCGCCGCACAACCCTGAGCTCGGCGCCTGGTAGTACAGGCAGCAGCTGCGGCGGCGGAACTGGTCGGCGGTGAAGGCGCCGGTTCCCGACAGCGGCGCCGTGTCCAGCAAGGCCCGGACCAGGGCCCGGCCCGGCGCCCGCAGCTCGGGCCGCGACATCGCCAGCACCGTCACCGCACCGTTGGCCGCGGAGGCGAGATTGCCCAGCGTGACCTGCGAGGACAGCGACATCAACGCGTCCAGTCGAGCCCCGAGGCCGGTCAGCGCGGCCAGCACCGATGTCGCGATGACGTCGGCGGCCGCGCGGTCCGTCGTGACCCCGACCCAGACCGGGCCGGTGACGGCGAACTGTGGGGCGGGGCCCGCCGACGGTCGCCACCGCACCGAACGGTGATCGAGCACAGGCACCGCGCGGAAACACAGCACGGACCCGATGACGGGCGACAACAGTCGCGCGGCCACACCCAGTTGGAACGACGACGCCGCCACACGTACCGGGACCCGTTCCACCGCACACCCCGCCGACTCCGCCATCGCCGTACGCATGCGCGCTACCTGGCGGGTCACCGCCTGATCATTGAAAAGATCTGCAAGGCAAAGCCATTCGTCCCCATCCGCGACGCGCAGCGCGAAATACTCGCCCAGTCCGGCCAGTTCGGCCAGATACCTGGTCGTGTCGTCCGGTACGTGGGAGTTCATGGTCGTTGCACGGTAACGCGACGTGCGGGGCAATGCCCCCGGGAGGCGCGAGAACCGATCGCTGGGGGAGTGGGTGGCCTCACCGAACGGTGGGGGCGGGCCGCCGGATGGGCCGTGACCTGTACGAATGGGTGGCAGAGTCGCTGCAACCTCGGTGCAACGTGACATGAGCCACAATGGGCAGGTCGCGGCCAGTCCGTGTCACAAAAGAGGACCTAGCAAATCTGGACCGAGGTGACCCGTTCGTGGTCATCCCTCACCTGGGAGCAGTGCATGACGGAACCGACCCTGGACCCCGCGACCGACTATCCGCTCAGTGTCCATCGACGCGATCTGCTGTTCACCCCCAACGGCAGATCCATCGAAGACATCACGATCGACGCTGTCGTCGCCGGCACCATCGAGGCCACTGACCTGCGCATCACCCCGGACACCCTGCGTCTGCAGGCGCAGATCTCGGAGCGGGTCGGGCGGCCGCAGCTGGGCGCGAATCTGCGGCGCGCGGCCGAGATGACCGCCATCTCGGATGCCCGGGTGCTGGCCATCTACAACGCGCTGCGGCCGAACGCCTCCACCAAGTCAGAGCTCGAGTCGATCGCCGAAGAGCTGACCACGCAGTACGACGCGACCCACCTTGCCGAGCTGGTGCGCGAGGCGGCCGACGTGTACGAGCGCCGCGACCTGCTGGCCAAGAGCGAATAGGAGATTCACCGATGACCGCAGTAGTACCGGATCACACGGCAACGAAAACCAATGTGCGGCAGTCGCTGCGCACCCAGGCGCTGGAAGCGCGCCCGGTCAACCTGGACGGTTTCGTCGAGGAGTGGCCCGAGGTCGGCATGGTGGCGATGGACAGCCCCTTCGACCCGCAGCCCAGTGTGCGGGTGGAGAACGGTCTGATCGTCGAGATGGACGGCACCGAACGTGCCGACTTCGACTTCATCGACCAGTTCATCGCGGACAAGGCGATCGACGTCGGGACCACCGAACAGTCGATGGCCATCCCTGCAGCCGAGATCGCCGGCATGCTCGTCGATCCGGGCATCACCCGCGATGAGGTCATCGCCGTCACCAAGGGGCTCACCCCGGCCAAGCTTCTCGCGGTGGCCAAGAACCTCAACATCGTCGAGATCATGATGGGCATGCAGAAGATGCGCGCCCGTCGCACCCCGGCCAACCAGGCACACTGCACCAGTGCCAGGGACAACCCGTTGCAGGTCGCCTGCGAGGCGGCCGAAGCGACCCTGCGCGGATTCGCCGAAGTGGAAACGACTTTGGGCGTCGTCCGGTACGCGCCGTTGGTCGCCATGGCCCAGCAGATCGGCAGCCAGGCAGGCGCGGCCGGACCGCAGACCCAGTGCGCGCTGGAGGAGGCCACCGAACTGGAGCTCGGTATGCGCGGCATCACCGGGTACGCCGAGACCATCTCGGTGTACGGCACCGAACCGGTCTTCGTCGACGGTGACGACACCCCGTGGTCGAAAGCGTTCCTCGCCGCCGCCTACGCCTCCCGCGGCATCAAGATGCGGTTCACCTCCGGAACCGGATCCGAGGTGCAGATGGGCAACGCGCAGGGAAAGTCCATGCTGTACTTGGAGATCCGCTGCATCCTGGTGACCAAGGGTGCGGGGGTGCAGGGCCTGCAGAACGGCTCGATCTCCTGTATCGGCGTGCCGGGTGCGGTACCCGGCGGTATTCGCGCCGTCGCCGCCGAGAACCTGATCGCCTCGTCGGTGGACCTGGAATGCGCCTCGGGTAACGACCAGTCGTTCTCACACTCCCCGATGCGGCGCACCGCCCGCCTGATGCCGCAGATGATGCCCGGAACCGACTTCGTGTGTTCGGGCTACTCGGCGGTGCCCAACTACGACAACATGTTCGCCGGCTCGAACGTCGACAGCGACGATTTCGACGACTTCAACACCATTCAGCGTGACCTGCAGATCGACGGCGGTCTGCGGCACGTGAAGGAATCCGAGATCCTCGCGGCGCGCACCAAGGCGGCCAAGGCGCTGCAGGCGGTGTTCAAATATCTCGACCTGCCACCGATCACCGACAACGAGATCGACACGGCGGTGTACGCGAACGGAAGTCAGGATCTGATCCCGCGGGACGTGCTGGAGGACCTCAAGGGTGCGCAGCAGGTGATGGATCGCAACATCACGGGGCTGGACCTGGTGAAGGCACTGGAGGCGACCGGCTTCTCCGATATCGCCGAGAACGTGTTGGCCAGCCTGCGCCAGCGGGTGTCGGGTGATCTGCTGCAGACCTCGGCGATCCTCACCAAGGGCGCTCCGCTGTCGGCGATCAACGACGCCAACGACTACGCGGGTCCCGGCACGGGGTACCGGCCGTCGGGCGAACGGTGGGAAGAGATGAAGCGACTGCGCCACGTCACGAGCGCATCGAACCCGGAAGTAGAGGTGGAATGACTGTGTCGACCAACACCCCAGACCCCGCCCGGTCCCTGACCTTCACCGAGGTCGGCCCCGCCGGCCGGGGGACGCGGCCCGACGAGGTCGTCATCGCGATCTCCCCGGGATTCGGCGACCTGTTCAGCAAGACCATCGTCGACATCCCGCTGTCCGAGGTGATCCGCCAGGTGTTGGCCGGTATCGAGGAGCAGGAGGTGGGCGCGCGTGTGATCCGTGTTCGCAACACTTCCGACCTGGCCGCCATGTCGCACACCGCGGCCCGGTTGTCGGGATCGGGTATCGGCATCGGGATCCTGTCCCGCGGGACGTCGATGATCCACCAACGCGACCTGCCGCGGTTGTCCAGCCTCGAGCTGTTCCCGCAGTGCCCCCTGCTGACCTTGGAGACCTACCGGCAGATCGGCTCCAATGCCGCGCAGTACGCCAAAGGTGAGTCCCCGCAACCGGTGCCGACGCTCAACGACCAGATGGCCCGGCCGCGCTGGCAGGCCAAGGCGGCGCTGCTGCACCTGAAGGAAACCGAACTGGTCCGCAAGGACGCCAAGGCTGTCGAGGTCATGCCCGAGTTCTCGGCCGCTGCGGTGGGTTGATACGGGTTTCGGGCTTGGGGAGCAACAGCGCCGGACGCACGGTCGTCGGGGTGGACATCGGGAATTCCACCACCGAGGCCAGTCTGGCCACGATCGACGCCGACGGGACGCCCACGTTCATCGGCGTGGCGCTGACCCGGACCACGGGTATCAAGGGCACTGTCAAGAACGTCGAAGGTGTTGCCAAGGCGGTGGTCTGGTCGCTGCAGCACGCCGGCGTAGCCATCGCCGACCTCGAGGTGGTGCTGCTCAACGAGGCGACACCGGTGATCAGCGGGCTGGCGATGGAGACCATCACCGAGACGATCATCACCGAGTCGACGATGATCGGCCACGATCCCCGGACACCCGGTGGGCGCGGACTGGGCGTCGGCACCATCATCGATTTCGCCGACCTGGCCGAAAGCGCCCCCGGCGCACCGGTGATTGTCGTGGTGCCGGCCGAGGTCGACTTCGACGTGGCCGCCGCCACCATCAATGCGGCGGCGCACCGCGGGGTCGAGATCACCGGGGCCATCCTGCGCAACGACGATGCGGTGCTGGTGGCCAACCGGGTGGATACCAAGATTCCGATCATCGACGAGGTGTCGCGCATCGAGGCGGTTCCGCGCGGCATGATCGCCGCGGTCGAGGTGGCCGCCCCCGGCCAGTCCATCCGGACGCTGTCGAATGCCTATGGTCTGGCAACCATTTTCGGCCTCGACGCGGAACAGACCAAGGTGGTGTCGCCGGTTGCGCGGGCACTGACCGGTAACCGTTCGGCGGTGGTGGTGCGCACCCCGTCGGGCGATGTCGCGGACCGGACCATCCCGGCCGGCGCGCTGAGCCTGATCGGCGCGAAGAAGAGCACGACCATCGACGTATCCCGGGGCGCAGCGGAATTGATGGCGGAGGTCGAGCGGGTCAGCCCCCTCGTCGACGTCACCGGTGAGGCCGGCACCAACTCCGGCGGCATGATCGCCAACGTCCGGCAGAGCATGGCCGACCTGTCCAACCATGCGCTGGCCGACGTCCACATCGGCGACCTGCTGGCCATCGACACGCTGGTGCCCAAGGAGGTGCGCGGCGGCGTGGCGGGGGAGGTCGCCCTGGAGAACGCGGTCGCGCTGGCGGCGATGGTGCGCACCAAGGAAAGTGGGATGCAGGCCGTCGCCGACGAGGTGGCGGTCCGCCTTCGGGCCATGGGTGCGACGGCGGTGGACGTCGTGGTGGGCGGCGTGGAAGCCGAGATGGCGGTGCTGGGGGCGCTGACCACCCCCGGCACCGACAAGCCTCTGGTGGTGCTCGACCTCGGCGGCGGCTCCTCGGATGCCGCGGTGATCCAGGCCGACGGTCATACCGAGGCGACCCACCTGGCCGGGGCCGGGGACCTGGTGACCAAGCTGATCGACGCCGAACTGGGCCTGGAGAACCTGGAACTGGCCGAGGAGATCAAACGGTGCCCGCTGGGCAAGGCCGAAAGTTTCTTCCATGTCCGGTTGGAGAACGGCACCGTCCAATTCTTCGAGACAGCGCTACCGGCAACCGCCTTCGCGCGGGTGGTGACCCTCGGTGACACCGGGATGAGCCCGATCCCGACAAGACATTCCCTGGAGCGCATCCGCAGCGTGCGCCGCACCGCCAAGGAGCGGGTGTTCGTGGTGAACGCCCTACGGGCGCTGCGCGGTATCGCGCCGGACGGTGACCTGCGCCAGATCGGTTTCGTGGTGTTGCTCGGCGGATGTGCCCTCGATTTCGAGATCCCGCAGTTGATCGCCGATGCCGTCGCGCCTCACGGGATCGTCTGTGGGACCGGCAATGTCCGCGGCACCGAGGGCCCGCGGAATGCGGTGGCCTCCGGTCTGGTGGCGTCCTACGCTGCGTCAGGTGTCGGCGCCCATGCGTGAAGGTGGACAGCCGGTTCCCCCGGCGATTCTCGTGATCAGTTGTGGCACAGTACATGTCGAGCAAGAGGTACTCGCAGGCGTCGAGGAGGAAGGCGTACCGGCCATCCTCGAACGGCGGGTCGACGACGGTGATGCGCACTCCCTGGCCCGGGTGGCCGCCGTCGGCTCGTCGCTGGGGGTCGGGATCGGTATCGACGCTGCGGGCGCTGTGAGCGTGCAGCACGAGAAATTGGGCGGACCGATCGACGGCCTGTTCGGCGGATCCGGGTCGGCCCGCACCCTCGGCCACAACGCGGCCCGCATCGTCGTCGGTATCCCTCTGCGTCTGGTCGGTCCGTGACCACCGGCGAAGGCGGCCTGATCAAGGCCGAGGCCATCCGCGTGCTCGACGAACTCAACGACACCACCAAAGCCCAGCAGGCGTTCCTCAAGAGTTGCGGTGACGCCGCATGGATCGGCGACGAGGAACGGCGCGCCATCCGGTGGTTGCTGTCCGCGCTGGTCGAACATCGTCGTCGGCTGCGCACCGCCACGCGGCTGTGGCGGGCCATGGCGCACGACGAACCCGCGGGCCGTTCCCTGGTGGCGGTCACCGTGGAACTGCTCGACGAGAACACGTCCTTCGCTCCGTTTGTCGCCCAGTGGCGCGAAGCGGTGGTGGGACAGGTGTCGTTGGAGCGGAACATCTTCTGGCGCAGCATGATCGAGCTCGCCCAATCGAATCTCACCGATGCCCCGGGCGCCACCACGCTCTGCCTGGCCGGCCGTCGGCGCGCATAGGACCCGGAAACAAATGGAGGTGTGCCCCGTCATGGGCGATTACAGAGAGCTCTACCAGGCCAGCATCAAGGATCCGGCGGCGTTCTGGGCACAGGCCGCCGACGCGGTGGCGTGGACGCGCAAGCCCCAGACGGTGCTCGACGACGCCAACCCGCCGTTCTACCGGTGGTTCTCCGACGGGGAACTCAACACCTGCGTCAACGCACTGGATCGCCATGTCGCGGGCGGGCGCGCCGAGCAGGCGGCGCTGATCTATGACTCCCCGGTCTCGGGCAGCGCCCGCACCTTCAGCTACCGCGAGCTGCTCGACGAGGTGGCGCGCTTCGCCGGGGTGCTGAACGGCCTCGGCGTCACCAAAGGGGACCGCGTCGTCATCTACATGCCGATGATCCCCGAAGCGGTCATCGCGATGCTGGCCTGCGCCCGCATCGGAGCGGTGCACTCGGTGGTGTTCGGCGGGTTCGCCGCCCACGAGCTGGCCGCGCGCATCGACGACGCCCACCCCACCGTGATCGTGTCCGCGTCGTGCGGAATCGAACCGTCCCGCACCGTCGACTACAAGCCGATGCTGGATGCCGCGCTCGAGGCTTCGGCGCATCCGCCCGCGCACTGCGTCATCGTGCAGCGGGAGCAGTCACCGTGCGAACTGGTGGCCGGCCGCGATGTGGACTGGCATGAGGCGATGTTCACCGCCAAGCCGCACGACGCCGTCCCGGTGGCGGCCACCGACCCGCTGTATGTGCTCTACACGTCCGGCACCACCGGAAAACCCAAGGGCGTGGTGCGTGACAACGGCGGCCATGCGGTGGCCCTGACGTGGAGCATGCGCCACATCTACGACGTGGGGCCCGGAGAGGTGTTCTGGGCGGCCTCCGACGTCGGCTGGGTCGTCGGGCATTCCTACATCGTCTACGCGCCGCTGCTGGTCGGTGCCACCACCGTGCTCTACGAAGGCAAGCCGGTCGGTACCCCGGACCCCGGCGCGTTCTGGCGGGTGATCGCCGAGCACCGGGTGAAGGTGCTGTTCACCGCGCCGACGGCGATCCGTGCGATCCGTAAAGAGGATCCCGACGGCACGCACCTGGCGCGCCACGATCTGTCCTCACTGGCTCACCTGTTCCTGGCCGGCGAACGGCTGGACCCCGACACCTATCACTGGGCGGTGCAGAAGCTCGGCATTCCCGTGGTGGACCACTGGTGGCAGACCGAGACGGGCTGGGCGATCGCCGCCAACCCCGTCGGGGTGGAGCGCCTGCCGTTCAAGGCGGGATCGCCGACGGTGCCGATGCCCGGCTACGACGTGCAGATCCTCACCGCCGACGGGGTGCCGTGCGGGCCGGGGGAGGAGGGTGCCGTGTGTATTCGCACCCCGCTGCCGCCCGGCACCCTGCCCACCCTGTGGGGCGACGATGCCCGCTATGAGGCCTCCTACCTGTGCGAACACCCGGGCTACTACCTCACCGGCGACGGCGGCTACCTCGATGAGGACGGCTACCTGTTCGTCATGGGCCGCATTGATGACGTGATCAACGTTGCCGGGCACCGGTTCTCGACGGGCGCCATCGAGGCGGTGCTGGCCGCGCATCCCTCCGTCGCCGAATGCGCCGTGATCGGGGTGGCCGATGAGATCAAGGGCCAGGTGCCGCGAGGTCTGGTGGTGCTCAAAGCCGCCGCATCCGCCGACAACCTCGTCGAGGAACTGGTGGCGTCGGTGCGCAACGAGATCGGTGCGGTCGCCAGCTTCAAACTCGTCGATGTCGTCCCGGCACTGCCCAAGACACGGTCGGGCAAGATCCTGCGCAAGGCGATGCGCGGCATCGCCCACGGCAAGGACGAGCCGCTGCCCTCGACCATCGAGGATCCCGCCGTACTGCATGCGTTGCGGCCGATCCTGGCGCCCTGAGCCGCGGATCCGGCTCGGGCGTTTTGACCTGCGGTGACAGCTCCCGGTAAGCTGCTCCGTTGGTGTGCGCCGCCCCCGCAAGGGGAGGTGGTTCCCAGGTCAACGTCGGTCGCTGGGATTCCGACGGGCGCGCACCAGACCGGCAACATCAACCCGAGAAGAGAAGGTAAGCACTGTGCCTACTTACACGCCGAAGGCGGGTGACACTACCCATCAGTGGTATGTCATCGACGCCCAAGACGTGGTGCTCGGCCGGCTCGCCGTGGAAGCAGCCAAGCTGCTCCGTGGCAAGCACAAGCCGACATTCACGCCCAATGTCGATGGTGGCGACTTCGTCATCATCATCAACGCCGAGAAGATCGCCGTCAGCGGCGACAAGCTCACCAACAAGTTCGCTTACCGCCACTCGGGTTACCCCGGCGGCCTGCGTAAGCGCACCATCGGTGAACTGTTGGAGAAGCACCCGACCCGCGTCGTCGAGAATGCGATCGTCGGCATGCTCCCGCACAACAAGCTGAGCCGCCAGATTCAGAAGAAGCTGAAGGTGTACGCCGGCCCGGATCATCCGCATGCCGCGCAGCAGCCGATTCCGTTCGAGATCAAGCAGGTGGCCCAGTGACCGAGTCCGAAGTGACCGAAGTGACCGAGGTGGCCGAAGAGGTCATCGAGGAGTCCCCCGAGACCGCAGAGACCACCGAGGCTTACGAAGCCGCCGAGGAGGTGGCTTCCGACGAGGTGGCCGCCGATGAGGCCGCTCCGCGCGAGCCGGTCTACATGGAACGCCCCATCCAGACCGTCGGCCGACGCAAGGAAGCCGTCGTCCGCGTTCGCCTGGTGCCCGGCACCGGCAAGTTCCACCTGGACGGCCGCAGCCTCGAGGCCTACTTCCCGAACAAGGTGCACCAGCAGCTGATCAAGGCTCCGCTGGTCATCGTGGATCGGGTGGACAGCTTCGACGTCTACGCCCACCTCGATGGTGGTGGCCCGTCCGGTCAGGCCGGCGCGCTGCGTCTGGCCATCGCCCGGGCGCTCATCATCGTGCAGCCCGAGGACCGTCCGGCCCTGAAGAAGGCCGGCTTCCTCACCCGGGACCCGCGTGCCATCGAGCGCAAGAAGTACGGCCTCAAGAAGGCCCGTAAGGCGCCGCAGTACAGCAAGCGCTGATCGTTTCTGCTCGTGGGCGGGCGTGTCGCACTATGGACACGCCCGCCTTCGGCATTTCATGGAGAGTGTGCGGGGCCGCACCGGAGGAGGACCAGACGAAGATGCGCCGACTTTTCGGGACCGACGGTGTGCGTGGTGTCGCCAATCGTGAGCTGACGGCGGAACTGGCGATGGCGCTGGGGTCGGCGACGGCCCGGCTCGGCAATGTCACCGGCACCCGGCGCAGGGTCGCGGTCGTCGGACGGGATCCGCGGGCCAGCGGCGAGATGCTGGAAGCCGCCGTCATCGCGGGACTCACCGCTGAGGGCGTCGATGCGCTGCGGGTCGGCGTCCTGCCCACCCCTGCGGTGGCCTATCTGACCAACGCCTACGACGCCGACTTCGGTGTGATGATCTCGGCCTCACACAATGCGATGCCCGACAACGGCATCAAGATCTTCGGACCGGGCGGGCACAAGCTCGACGACGCCACCGAGGACCGCATCGAAGAACTGGTCAACGCCGGTCCGGGCAGCCGTCCGCTGGGTGCCGGGATCGGCCGGGTGATCGATGCCGGCGACGCGCTGGAGCGCTACCTGCGCCATGTGCACAAGGCCGTCACCACCCCGCTGGACGGGCTGACCGTGGTTGTCGACTGCGCCAACGGCGCGGCGTTCGATGCCGCGCCCCGCGCGTACCGCGCCGCGGGCGCCACCGTGATCGCCCTACATGCCGAGCCCAACGGCCTCAACATCAACGACCAGTGCGGGTCGACCCATATGCAGACGTTGCAGCAGGCGGTGCTCACCCATGGTGCCGATCTGGGGCTGGCCCATGACGGGGACGCCGATCGCTGCCTGGCCGTCGACGCCAACGGTCAGATCATCGACGGTGACGCGATCATGGTGCTGATGGCGCTGGCCATGCGCGACGCCGGCGAATTGGCCTCGAACACGCTGGTGACGACGGTCATGAGCAATCTGGGCCTGCACCTGGCGATGCGTGCGGCCGGCATCGAGGTGCGCACCACCGCGGTCGGTGACCGCTACGTGCTCGAAGAACTGCGCGATGGCGAGTTCTCCCTGGGCGGTGAGCAGTCCGGCCACATCGTGCTCCCGGCGTTCGGTACCACCGGCGACGGGATCGTCACCGGGCTGCGGCTGATGTCGCGGATGGCCCAGACGCGAACCTCGCTCGCCGAACTCACCGCCCCGATGCAGGTGCTTCCGCAGGTGCTGATCAACGTCGAGGTGGCCGACAAGACCACCGTGGCGCAGGCGCCCGCTGTCCAGTCCGCGGTGGCAGAGGCCGAGGCGGAACTCGGTAACACGGGACGAATCCTGTTGCGCCCCTCGGGAACCGAACAGGTGGTCCGGGTCATGGTGGAAGCCGCCGACGAGGACACCGCCCGTCAACTGGCGGTCCGGGTCGCCGAATCGGTGAGCGGACACCAATAGTCTTCAGCGCCGGAGGGAACCGAACGGGTGCCCGCCGCGTCCTTTCCATGCATGGGACACCTCACTGCCACGCACATCGACACCGGTGTGGTGTTGGCCGCCGCGCACCGCTATGACACCGCCGCCGACCTGCTCGACACCGCGCTGCGCTCGCACCTGGCCCGGCTGAACTTCGACGGGACACGGGCCGGCCGCTCCTACGCCGACTCCGGCGATGCCGTCCGCCAAGCGGTCGAGCGAACGTGCTCGAGGTTGGCCGACTGGTCGCGCACCGCGCGTGAGATCGCCACGTTGCTGCGGTCGTCCGCGCAGAACTACGCCGACGCCGACGGGCGCGCGGCCCGCCGCCTCGGATGACCGGCTACGACGTCGACGGTGCGCTCGCCAGGGGCGTGCCCGCCGTCGACGTGCTGTCCGACTACGTGGCGGCCTGCCGCGCACTGGGCCGCACCGGAACGGATCCGGCGCAGTTGCACGACGCCTACGCCGCCGAGGACGGCATGGACCTCGGGGCTCTGGACGCCGACTGTGCGGCCGTCGAAGCTGCGCTGGGCACCGTGCAGGAGGCCGCGCGGCTGCAGGAGGAAGCCAGGGCGCTGCTCGTCGGAGCGTGGCAGGGGCCGGGGGCGGACGTCGCGGCGGACGCCGTCGCGCAGCACGCGCGAGCATCAGGGTCGACGGAAGCTGCGCTGCACCGCGTGGCCGACACCCTCGCCGAATTGCGGGACACCTTATGGCAATTGGTGAGTGGCAAGGTCGCCGCGGTGCAGGACATCGAGGATCGGGCCGAACGCGAACAGTGGTGGCCGGCGGCGCGGGCTGTGGCGGGCGGCGTGGGTGCGCAGGACACCGCCAGCGAGATCGTCGACGGCAAGGTCAATCCGTTCGTGACGGTCGCGATCGGCTCGGACTGGGCGGACGTCATGGACTCGACGAAGCGGTCGGTACGGGACGCGTACGACACCGCCGCAGCCGGTATCTCGGCCGAACCGCCGGCCTTCGGGGCGCCCGCCATCGGCGGCGGTGCGGCTGCGCCGGATCCGTTCATGTCCGCCCCCGCCGCGGCACCGCCTGCGGATCCGTTCTCGGGCGCGCTGCCGGGTGGCGGGTTGGGTTCCGGGATGCCTTCGCTGGGAACGGGTTTGACGGGTGCGGGGACGCAACTCGCCGACCTGATCGGCGGTCTGCTGGACTCGGGACCTGGCACATCGGGCGACTCTCCGCTCGACCTGGGAGAGGATCCCGGCGAGGCCGAGAGGGACGAGGACAGCGACGACGATCCCGACGACGAGGACGACCCCGATGGCGCCGATGACGAGGACAAGCCGGAGCCAGAAGATGACGAGCCGCCCGCACACGTCGACGAGGTGGCGGAAGTTGTTGAGCCTGAGGCTGACCCGCCCGTCCCCATGCCCACGCCGGTGCCCGACCCGGTTGCTGCCGCGCCGACAGCTGAAGCGGTGCCACCTGAGCCTGTCGCTGCGCCGCCCCGCACGCCGTGCGAGATCGCGGCCGATGAGCTACCGCAGGCCGGCGGCTGACGGGCGCGGCCGAGGAAATTTTCGTCGAGCCGATCCGAAGCCTTCTGCGAGGACACATAATTGGCGATCACATCAATGTGGCTGAGCGCCGGTGCCGCTGGCCGCCCACATGTTCTGCGACGGCTAGGTGTACTGACCACGGACGTTAGGTACGGCGTGGCGTGGTGACATGAAGAAGACCTCCGAGTGAAGTGCGAGCTGTCTAGGAACGCTCCCCACCCTCGGAGGTCTTCGTGTCCCACCGTAACGCCCCATTGTCAGAAACCGGCCGTCTGCGCCTTGCTCGTTGCGTAGTCGAGGACGGATGGACGCTGCGACGAGCTGCAGAACGCTTTCAAG
>NZ_JBFUFU010000034.1:0-14041 GCF_056403275.1 Mycobacterium sp. P2_H7
CACGAGGTCGCATACGTCAACGTGGGCACCAGGCACCCACCGCATTCAGCCAGCCCTACCGACATCACAGCACCACCACAACACCCGAACACCGGATGTCGACCCAACATGCCAAACCCCGCTATTGACACGGCCTACAGCCAGTTAGGTAACCCGCGAGCATCCCGACGATCTCGTCCTCGAGCTGCTGGGCGTCGACCGGTGCCGTGATGAGCCGGTGCACCAGGGACTCGATGGTGGCCACGGTGATCCGCGCCGCGACGACCGGATCGACGGCGGTCACCTCCGGGTGGGTGCGCAGCAGTTCGGCGGTGCCGGCGATCGCGCGCCGTTCGGCCTCGCGCAGGCGGGCCAGCAGGGCCGCCGAACGCGGCGCCTCCTCGAACAACACCCGGTGCAGCGCGGGGTCGCCCCGGTGGTTGTCGATGGTGGCGCGGACGAACAACCGCAGCGTGTCCGTCAGGCCGGTGGGCAGCCCGGCCGCGGCCCGCTGGGCCAGCAGTGCTGCGCCGGCGTCGACGTGCGCGTCCGTGAGCGCCGACACGATGGCGTCCTTGTTGGGGAAGTACTGATACAGCGACCCGATGGACATATCTGCCGCGGCGGCAATGCGATTGGTGGTGCCCGCGGCATACCCGTGCGTGCTGAAAACGTGAGCAGCCGCGTCCAGCACCCGTTGCCGGGTCTCGATGGATCGGGCCTGTCGCGGCTGCTTGCGCGGCTGGAAGCGGTCGGTCGGCGCCACCGTCACCTCCAGGCAGAAAAGCGAGTAGTCAGCCACCGCCGTGGCTTCCGAGAATGGAGGCCATGCAGCGAATACACGTCGAGACCATTCTGCCCACCGATGCCGATTCGGTGTGGCAGGCCATGCAATACCCGGTGACCTTCCTCTATGTCTGCCGCGGGTTGTTCGGCATGCCGGCGCTGCAGGGGCGTAGTGCGCCGCTGCAGGTGGGCGAACGGGGATCCGGGTGGTTGTTCGTGTTCCATCTGATCCCGGCGTACCGGCACACCCTGGAGATCCTGAGCGCCGACGAATCGACCCGCACCATCACCACCCACGAGTACGGCGGGGTGCTCACGTCCTGGGATCACACGCTGCATGTCGAGCCGGTCGTGGGAAGCGAAAACCGTTGCCGCTACAGCGATACCGTCGACATCGACGCGGGCGCGCTGACCCCGGTGGTGGCCCTCGTCGCTCGCGGCCTCTACCGCTACCGGCAGCGGCGCTGGCACCGACTGGTGGCCCGGCACCTGACACCGGGACGCGTCAGCTGAACGTCGTCTGCGCGCAGGCGCTCGGGGTGGTCACGTTCACCCCACTGAACACCACCTGGATCTCCGAGCAGGCGATGAAGGCGCCCTTCAGGTTCGGCCGGCCCGACGCCCAGTCGGTCTGGACGGAGTCGCCGTCCACCGCGAAACGCTCGAGCGGCCCGCCGCCGAAGTAAGTCACTGAGATCGTGTAGTCGGTGATCGCCTTGTACGACTTGGACAGCACGTTGTCGTGGTTGGAGCCCTTGCGCTCCCGCGGCATCCCCGCGGGCGCGCTGAACCAAGCGTCTTGGTAGGCATTGCGATCGGTGCTGCGCAGCGTGATGCTCTGCCGGGCCCAGGCGTCGCCGGGCAGGCCGATCGGTCCGTCCGGGGTCAGCAGGTTCGCCTGGGTGTTGAAGAAGCACCGGCCGTCATCCCCCGCGCAGTTCGCGGTGACGTGCATTTCGACGATCCCGCTGGGCGTGGGAATCGACGTAGTCGCGGTGTTCACTCCTGCGGCGGCCACCGGGCTGTTGAGCGCAGCGACCGAACATGCGGCCGCGAACACTCCCAAGAATTTCTGCACGGCTCTCCTATGTCGGTCGGGGCGAATGTTAGCCCGGCCGCTATTCGTCGTAGGTGACTTCCACGGAATCAGAGGCAGGCAGGGCCTGGCACGCCAGGATCAGCCCCTCCGCCAGATCCGACGGTTCCAGCACGTCGTTGATCTCCATCTCGACATCGCCGGATTTCTTCAGCACCGCGCAGGCCCCGCAGTGGCCCTCGCGGCAGGAGAACGGGGCGTCGAGCCCCTTGTCCAGGAGCACGTCGAGCAACTTTGCCCGGCGCGGCCAGGACACCTCGTGGATGGCGCCGTCCAACGTCACCACCGCGGTCGCGGGCCCGTCATCGGAATCATCTTCTTCAATGACGACGGCGGCGAACGGGTCGGATTCCAGCGACTTGAACACCTCGATGTGCACCCGTTGCGACCCGGCCGCCGCGAGGGCTTCCTCGGCGGCAGCCATGAACGGGCCCGGTCCGCAGATGAACGCGTCGTGGCCGGTGTAGGGCCCCGCCAGACCCGCCAAGGTCGCCGCGCTGGGTAACCCTTGCACGGTTTCCAGCCAGTGGATGACCGTCAGCCGGTCCGGGTATTTGGCGGAGAGTTCGCGCAGCGCGGCGCCGAAGATCACCGAGTTCTCGTCGCGGTTGGCGTATACCAGCACCACCCGGCCGCTGCCCTCCGACAACGCCGACTTGCAGATCGCCAGCATCGGGGTGATCCCGCTGCCCGCCGCCAGCAGCAGGAAATCGGTGTCGAGTGATTTCGGGACGAACGTGCCCGACGGTGCCAGCACGTGCATCCGCATGCCGGCGTGGGCGTTGTCGCACAACCAGTTCGACGCGTAGCCCTGCGCCGTGCGCTTGACGGTGACGGTCAGCTGGTCGCCGGTGAACGGCGAGCTGGACAGTGAGTAGCAGCGGGCCACCGAGCCGGTGCGCTCGCTGGGGACGCGCAACGTCAGGAACTGGCCCGGCGAGTACCGCAGCCGGTCCGCCGGAATGCTGCTTCCCTCGGGCACCGTGAAGACCAGCGAACGCGCGTCCGCGGTCTCCTCGACGACCTGGGCCACCTGCAGTTCCAGCACGTGGCTGCCGAGCGGCTCATCGGTCACTCTCGGGCCCCCATTTCTGTCATAACTAGAACATGTTACAAAACTGGACATGCGCAGGTCCAGCCGATGATTCAGTGCGCTACTCGACACAAATCGTAACGTGTTCTAATCTTTGTCCAGTGCTTGATCTCGATCCGGGAGGCAATTCAGTGACGTCCATTGAACAGCGTGACGTGCAGGCGGTCCTCGCCGGCATCGACGATCTGCTGCCGAAGCTGCGGGAACGCGCTCAGCTTGCCGAAGATCAGCGCCAGGTGCCATACGAAACCATCAATGAACTCGACGAGGTCGGTTTCTTCAAGCTGCTCCAGCCCGAGCAGTGGGGCGGCCTGCAAGCCGACCCGACCTACTTCTACGAGGCTGTCCGCCGACTGGCCAGCGCCTGCGGTTCCACCGGGTGGATCAGCTCGATCATCGGTGTGCACAACTGGCATCTGGCACTGTTCGACCAGAAGGCCCAGGACGAGGTGTGGGGCGACGATCCGACGGTGCGGGTGTCGTCCTCCTACGCCCCGATGGGTGCGGGCACCGTCGTCGACGGCGGCTACCTGGTCAGCGGTGCATGGCAGTGGTCGTCGGGTTCTGAGCACGCCACCTGGGCGTTCCTCGGCGGCCCCGTGATCAAGGACGGCCGTCCGGTCGACTTCGGCAGCTTCCTGATCCCGCGCACCGAATACACGATCGACGACGTCTGGCACGTCGTCGGCCTGAAGGGCACCGGCAGCAACACCGTCGTCGTCAAGGACGTGTTCGTGCCTTCGCACCGCTTCCTGTCCTACAAGGCGATGAACGACGGCACCGCGGGCGGCTACCAGAACAACACCGCGCCGGTCTACAAGATGCCGTGGGGCACCATGCACCCCACCACCATCTCCGCGCCGATCGTCGGCATGGCCTACGGCGCCTACGCGGCCCATGTCGAACACCAGGGCAAGCGGGTGCGCGCCGCATTCGCAGGCGAGAAGGGCAAGGACGACCCGTTCGCGAAGGTCCGCATCGCCGAGGCTGCCAGCGATATCGACGCCGCATGGCGCCAGCTGATCGGCAACGTCGGCGACGAGTACGCACTTCTGCAGGCGGGCAAGGAGATTCCCTTCGCGCTGCGCGCCGCCGCACGCCGCGACCAGGTTCGTGCCACCGCCCGGTCCATCGCCTCGATCGACCTGCTCTTCGAGTCGGCCGGTGCCACCGCCCTGGTGACGAGCGCTCCGCTGCAACGGTTCTGGCGTGATGCGCACGCCGGCCGGGTGCACGCCGCCAACGAGCCCGAGCGCGCCTACATGATCTTCGGCAACAACGAGTTCGGTCTGCCGCCCGCAGACACGATGGTCTGATTGTGACTGTCACGCAAGAGATCACGTTCGAGTCGACCTCGAGGTACGCGGACGTCCAGGCCGGGGAACTGGCCATGCGCCTGCACTATCACGAGGCCGGTGACCCGACGTCGCAGACCATCGTGCTGCTGCACGGCGGTGGTCCCGGTGCGTCCAGTTGGTCCAACTTCGGGCGCAACATCGCCGTGCTGGCCGAGATGTACCACGTGCTCGCCATCGACCAGCCCGGCTACGGCCTGTCCGACAAGCACACCGAGCACGAGCAGTACAACCGGTACAGCGCCAAGGCCGTGCTCGGGTTGCTCGATCATCTGCAGATCACGGGCCGCATTCCGCTGCTGGGCAATTCGCTGGGCGGCGGCACCGCGGTGCGGTTCGCACTGGACTACCCGGACCGGGCGGGCAAGCTCGTCCTGATGGGTCCCGGTGGCCTGTCGGTGAACCTGTTCGCGCCGGACCCGACCGAGGGCGTCAAGGCGCTGGCCAAGTTCAACTTCGAACCGACGCGAGAGAACCTCGAAGCTTTCATCCGCATCATGGTCTTCGACCAGAAGCTGGTCACCCCGGAACTGGTGGATGAGCGCTTCGCGATCGCCAGCACCCCGGAATCCCTGGCGGCCACCCGCGCGATGGGTAAGTCGTTCGCCGGGGCCGACTTCGAGCTCGGCATGATGTGGCGTGAGGTGTACAAACTGCGCCAGCCGGTGCTGCTGATCTGGGGACGCGAGGACCGCGTCAATCCGCTCGACGGTGCGCTGGTCGCCGTCAAGCAGATTCCGCGGGTGCAGTTGCACGTGTTCGGGCAGTGTGGCCACTGGGCGCAGGTCGAAAAGTTCGACGAGTTCAACAAGCTCACCATCGATTTCCTGGGGGGTTAGCTCATGAGCATCAAATCACTGGGCTACATGCGTATCGAGTCGACCGATGTCGCGGCGTGGCGGGAGTTCGCGCTGAAAGTGCTCGGCATGGTGGAGGGCGACGGGGCGGTCCCGGGCGCGCTCTACCTCCGGATGGACGAGGTCGCGGCCCGTCTGGTGATCGTGCCCGGTGACCAGGACCGGCTGCTCATCTCCGGCTGGGAGGTGGCGGACGCCCCGGCGCTGCAGAACCTGCGTGAGACGCTGGCCAAGGCCGGCGTCACCTTCGTCGAAGGCACCCGCGAGGAGAAATCCGAACGCCGCGTCGAAGGCCTGATCCGGTTCACCGACCCGGCGGGCAACGTGCTGGAGGCGTTCCATGGCGCCCAGTTCCTCGGCCGCCGGTTCGTCAGCCCGTACGGCCACAAGTTCGTCACAGCCGAACAGGGCCTCGGACATGTGGTCCTCACGTGTGACGATGACGCTGCGGCGCAAGCCTTTTACCAGGATGTCCTCGGCTTCCGGCTGCGCGACTCGATGAGCCTGCCCCCGCAACTGGCGGGCCGCCCGGCCGACGGCGATCCGATCTGGCTGCGTTTCTACGGCTGCAATCCGCGCCACCATGCCCTGGCCTTCATGCCGATGCCCAATCCGACCGGCATCGTGCACCTCATGGTCGAGGTGGAGAACTCCGACGATGTCGGTCTGTGCCTGGACCGCGCGCTGCGCCGCAAGGTGAAGATGTCGGCGACGCTGGGCCGGCACACCAACGACAAGATGCTGTCCTTCTACGTCAAGACGCCCGGTGGCTTCGACATCGAATTCGGTTGTGAGGGACTCGAAGTCGAAGACCACAGCTGGGTCGCGCGGGAGAGTACCGCCGTCTCGCTGTGGGGCCACGACTTCAGTGTCGGCTTCAAATAGCGATGAGCGCTCGCGCGAAGAGCAGAAGGTAGCGATGGCTGTCGACCCGCGCACATTCCGTAATGTGTTGGGGCAGTTCTGCACCGGCGTCACCGTGATCACCACCGTGCACGACGAGGTGCCGATCGGTTTCGCCTGTCAGTCCTTCGCCGCCCTGTCCCTGGACCCGCCGCTGGTGCTGTTCTGCCCCACCAAGCAGTCGCGGGCCTGGCAGGCCATCGAGGCCAGCGGCAAGTTCTGCGTCAACATGCTGCACGAGAACCAGCAGCACGTATCGGCTCAGTTCGGGTCCAAGGCGCCGGACAAGTTCGCCGGAATCGACTGGCAGCCTTCCGAACTGGGGTCGCCGGTGATCGACGGCACGTTGGCGCACATCGACTGCACGGTCGCGTCGGTGCACGATGGTGGCGACCACTTCGTGGTGTTCGGCGCGGTGGCTTCCATGTCGGAGCCGCAGGCGATCAAACCGCGCCCTCTGCTGTTCTACCGCGGTGAGTACACCGGTATCGAACCGGACAAGAACACCCCGGCGCAGTGGCGTGACGATCTGGACGCGTTCCTCACCGCGACCACGTCGGACACGTGGCTCTGATCCCGAAGCGCCCTAGTCGCCCGTGCGTTGCAGTTTGACGTCCAGTTCGACCTTCGCCGGGCAATCGCCGGTGTAATCCTGATAGGACTTGCCGTTCAGGCCCAGCAGCGGATCCTGCGGGCCCTGCGGCAAGGGCAGATCGTCACGTGAGGACTGCCGCACCTTGCCGATGTTGTCGGTGCAGTGCGCGTCCCCGTCTGGGAAATTGGCCGTGAAATGCCCGTCGCCGTAGATCATCACGAACAGGTTGTGCGTGTCGGTGCTCGTCATCAGCGAGACGCACCGATCGCCGGTGCGTAGACAGAACGTCGTGGCCTCGTAGGTGTGCGCCGGGAACACCTCGCCGGTCTGCGGGTAGGTCTGGGTGTAGACGTAGGTGCCGCGCAGTGCCGCGCCGCGCGCTGCCTTCAGGGGCGGCTCGGCAGCGGGATCCGGTGGCTGGGTGCTGTTGTCGGTGCCGCGGGTGGGGACCAGTGCCATCGCGCGTTTGTTGGCGCACAGTGCGGGTGCGGTGGCCCAGGTGTACTCACCCTCGAAGGATCCGTCGATCCGGGACTTCAGCTTCATGATGGTCCAGCCCTGGGCATCGACCTCGACGTCGCCGACCTTGCACTTGCTCGGGGCTTCGCGGACCATCAGCCAGTCGCCGCCGACGTAGTCGAACACCATGGTGTCGGTGGCCGGGGCATCGGGCTTGCGCGGGTCGATGATCGCCACGGTGGCCACGCACGCGCCGCCGTCGTGACAGACGGACCGGGCCACCCATATCTCGGTGCGCGCGGTGCCGGCGATGGGTTTACCGTCCGGGGTGGCTGTGGGGCCGATGTCGACCTTGAACGAGCCGTTCAGGGCTGGGCCGCTTTTCGGGGCCTCGGCTTCCTTACCGGGAGATCCGAGCGTGAACAGACACGCTGCGAATCCACCGAGCACGGTGGCGACCAGTGCCGCCGCAGCCAACAACTTCACCAGGGTGCGTTGCGCGCCCTTGCTCAATCCGAGTGCCATCGCGCTACAGGATGCCATCTGCGGACGCGCTCAGTTGTCGATATGCCTACCGATGAAGTCGATCACGGTGGCGGCGACCTCTTGATGGACGGTCTCGTTGAGCACGTCGTGGTGTGCCCCGGCGAATTCCGCGATGCTCAGCGGACCGATCTTTTCGGTGTAGGCCCGCACCGGGCCGACGGGCGCGACAGGGTCGGCGGTCCCGTGGACGGCCAGGGTGGGCACCGAAAGTGCAGGGAGTTCGGCGCCGAGACGGTCCCACGCCGCGTCGAGTGCACGTGCCAGCGGAGCACCATCGGCATCGACGAAGGCCAGCGGGTCGTTCGCCAGCGAATCGAGGTAGAACGGGTCGCCGGACAGCCAACTGGGGTCGAGATCGAATTCGGAGTCGGTGTCCAGCAATTCGGGGATGGGGATCAGCGGCGCGCCGGAGATCACCGCGGCACGGTAGCGGTCGGGGTGCTCCAGCACCTGCAGCAAGGTCACCACCGCGCCGAACGAGTGGCCCGCGGCTATCAACGGAAGGCCGGGGCGTTCTCGTGCCGCGATCACGGTCAGTTCCGTGCCGAGGCCCGAGCTGTCGGCCAGGGTGCCGAAGTTCCCGCGGGGCCCCGGGCTCAACCCGTGACCGCGTTGATCGACCGCCCACAGGTCGATCCCGGCGGCGTTCAGGGCGAAGCCGTACCGGTGGTACAGGCCGGTGTGTTCGCCGAAACCGTGCAGGAAGACGACGGCGGCCCGGGGATCGCTTGCGGCCCAGTGCCGGTAGTAGGCACGGGTGTCGCCGGACTCGAGAAAGGGCATGGACACCACTGCATCAGCTGCGGTGGATGGGGACAAGCGTTTCGCTCATGGCGCACCGAGCAGCAGGTCCTGCTGGTCTGCCACCTGCCGGCGGACCGCCTCGACGACGGCGGATACCTCGGGTCTGCGCAATGTCTCGGCGCGGGTGACCAGCCAATAGGTCAGTCGAGCCGAAACCGTCTCGGGCAGCACGCGAATCAGATCGGGCCAGCGGTCTGCCATGAAGCACGGCAGCAGTCCCAGGCCGGCGGCCGCACGGGTTGCCTCGACATGGACGAAGACATTGGTCGAGGTGATCGATTCGCGCATGGCCGGGGCGAAGTTCGCGGCCAGATCGAGGTCGTCGACCTGCAGCATCGAGTCGATGAAGTAGACCAGCGGATGTTCGGCCACCTCCTCGACCGACGTCGGGGTGCCGTGTTCGGCGAGGTAGTCGCGCGATCCGTACAGGCCCAGGCGGTAGTCGCCGAGCCGGATCGCGAGGGCACGGCGCACGGTGGGTTCCCCGACGACGATCTCGATGTCGACGCCGGAACGCTGCTGGCTGGCGCGCCGGGTGGCGGCGACGATCTCGACGGCCACGTGCGGGTGGCGGCGCTGCACCGCAGCGGCGGCGGGCGCGGCGATGTAGGCGCTGAATCCGTCGGTCGCCGAGATCCGTACGACGCCGGCGAGGCTGGGTGACCGGCCTCGGTCCGCGTCCAGTGAGTGCACCGCCGCCTCGACGGCCTCGGCCGCGGACAGCACCTCTCGTCCGCGGTCGGTCAGTTCCCAACTGCTGCCGACGCGGGTGAGCACTCGCGCGCCGATGGCCTCTTCGAGTGCGGCGATCCGGCGGGAGATGGTGGTGTGGTTGATCCCGAGTAGCTCGGCCGCGCTGACGTAGCGCCCGGTCCGGCCCACGGCGAGCAGGATCAGCAGGTCGTCGGCACTGGGCACTCCCACATCTGCATTTTCGCAGACACATCCTGCGTTTCTAGGCATTGTGCGCATCTCTGCGTGCATGAATACTCAGCCTCATGTGTGCTGCCGATCACAGTGATTTCACACCGTCGGGCCTGAAGCGTGTTGTCGCCGCGTCCATGGCCGGGACCGTCGTGGAGTGGTACGAGTTCTTCCTCTACGGCACTGCCGCGACGCTGGTCTTCAGCAAGGTCTTCTTCGCCCAGTCCGGGAGCGAGCTCGACGCCATCCTGGCGGCGTTCGTCACCTATGCCGTCGGCTTCGTCGCCCGGCCGTTGGGCGGCATCGTGTTCGGGCACTTCGGCGACAAGTACGGCCGCAAGAAGCTGCTGCAGTTCTCGCTGCTGTTGGTCGGCGCCGCGACCTTCCTGATGGGCTGCCTGCCGACGTTCGGGCAGATCGGCTACTGGGCCCCGGCCCTGCTGGTGATCCTGCGATTCATCCAGGGCTTCGCCGTCGGCGGCGAGTGGGGTGGCGCGGTGTTGCTGGTCGCCGAGCACAGCCCCGATCGCAGCCGTGGTTTCTGGGCCAGCTGGCCACAGGCCGGGGTCCCCGTCGGCAACATGCTCGCCACGATCGTGCTGATCGTGCTGACCTCGACGCTGTCGGATGCCTCGTTCCTGTCCTGGGGCTGGCGCGTGGCGTTCTGGCTGTCGGCGGTGGTGGTACTGATCGGCTACTACATCCGCACCAAGGTCACCGACGCGCCGATCTTCGTTGCCGCGCAACGGGAAGCCGAGCACCTCAAGGAATCGTCGTTCAGCGCGCTGGAGGTGCTGCGCCGCTATCCGCGCGGCGTGTTCACCGCGATGGGCCTGCGCTTCGCGGAGAACATCATGTACTACCTGGTGGTCACCTTCTCCATCACCTATCTGAAGGTGCAGGCGCACGCGGACACCGGGTCCATCCTGCGCTGGCTGCTGGTGGCCCACGCCGTCCATTTCGTGGCAATCCCGTTGGTCGGCAGGCTGGCCGACAAGGTCGGCCGGCGCCCTGTCTATCTGATCGGTGCCGTGGCCACGGGCACCTGGGGCTTCTTCGCCTTCCCGATGATGGACAGCAAGAACTCGTTGGTGATCATGTTCGCGGTCGTCATCGGACTGGTGTTCCACGCGTTCATGTACGCCCCACAACCGGCGATGATGGCCGAGATGTTCCCCACCAGGATGCGCTATTCCGGTGTGTCCCTTGGCTATCAGGTCACGGCCATCGTCGCAGGCTCACTGGCGCCGATCATCGCGGTGCAACTGCTGGAGAAGTTCGACTCGTCGGTGCCGATCGCGGTCTACCTGGCCGGGGCCTCGGTCATCACCCTGATCGCCCTCTACTTCGCCAGGGAGACCAAGGGTATCGACCTGGCCGACATCGACCGCGCCGACGCGAAAGCAGTTGCCGCGTGAGCGATCTTGATGGCCGCACAGCACTGGTCACCGGCGGGGCGAGCGGTATCGGGGCGGCGTGCGCCCGCGAACTCGCCGCGCGTGGCGCCCAGGTCACCGTCGCCGACCGGGACGGCGGCGGCGCCGCGGAACTGGCCCGCGAGATCGGCGGGACGGCGTGGGAGGTGGATCTGCTCGACGTGTCCGCTCTGGAAGATCTGCGCTTGGAAACCGATATCCTGGTGAACAACGCGGGCGTTCAGCGCGTCGCGCCGATCACCGACTTCGCGCCCGCGGACTTCCGCACGCTGCTCACCCTGATGACCGAGGTGCCGTTCCTGCTGATCCGCGCCGCGCTTCCGCACATGTACGGCAACGGTTTCGGCCGGGTGATCAACGTGTCCTCCGTGCACGGGTTGCGCGCCTCGGAGTACAAGGTGGCCTACGTGACGGCCAAGCACGCCCTGGAAGGCCTGTCCAAGGTGACCGCGCTGGAGGGGGGTCCGCACGGCGTCACGAGCAACTGCGTCAACCCCGGCTATGTCCGAACACCGTTGGTGGACAAGCAGATCAGCGATCAGTCACGCACCCACGGCGTCGACGAACAGCAGGTGCTCGAAGAGATCCTGTTGAAGGAGAGCGCCATCAAACGCCTGGTGGAACCCGCCGAGGTGGCCTCGCTGGTGGGCTGGCTGGCATGCCCTGCGGCGGGCATGGTGACGGGCGCCTCGTACGCGATGGACGGCGGGTGGAGCGCCCGGTGAGGCGTCAGGTCCGGCGCCGGAGCCGCTGAGTCAGCGCATGGGCGGCGCGCAGCAGAGTCTCGCCGAGCGGAGCGGTCCGGTCGGCGGCGATCCGGGCCGCGACCCCCGTCAAGCTCAGCGCCCACTGCGGCTGACCGAGCGCATTGAACACCGCCGCACCGATGCCCCAACTGCCCTCCACCACCAGGCCCGGGTTCACCGAATAACCGGTGATCCTCGTCTGCCGGATTCGCTCTTCGACGGAGGAGCGCGAGTGCGCACTGCCCCAAGCCTTTTCGAGGTCGGCGCGGTCCAGGTAGTCGCGCCCGTCAGGGTCGGACAGATGGGCCAGCATGACCAGCCCCGCGGAGGCGACCCCCAGTGGGAACCGCTTGCCCGGGTACAGGACATGGGAGCGCAGCGGGAAACTGCCTTCCGCGGCAGACACGCACACCGATTCGTCTCCGCGGCGCGCGGAGAGAAAGGCGCTCTCCCCGGTATCGCGGGCCAGGGCGCGCAGGATGTCGTCGGCGACGGGCGCGGCGTCGTAGCGACTGCTGGCCACCGACCCGAGCAGATAGATCTCCGGGCCGAGGAACCACATGCCGGTGCCGGATGCCCGATCGACCAGACCCTGGTCCGCCAGGGCCGTCAGCATCCGGTGCGCCGTCGCGCGCGGGATGTCCGTGGCGCGGGCCAACGCTGTCGTCGTCACCCCGTCTCCGGCCGAGCCCACGGCACGCAGGATCGCGGCGACCCTGGTTATCACGCCGGGGTCCGTCATGGCCGTAGTCTAGCGTCCACTCAGTGGACGCGTGACGGCCGCGGTGTCCCGTCAGGCGAACGAAATCTTGTGGTTGTAGTCCATCGATGGTGTCCTGGTTGTCACGTGCAGTGCGTTCGTTGAGCGAACGCACCCGAGGGAAAGTTGTCACAGCGTTGTCCGGAAAAGTAGTCAATGACGTCCGCCAGGCGGTCGCCGACATCGCGAGTGGTGCGTCGCTCGCGGTCGGTGGTTTCGGCCTGTGCGGAATCCCCGATCAACTGATCGACGCACTGGCCGAAGCGGGCGTGGACGGGCTTGAGGTCTACTCCAACAACTGCGGTGTCGACGGCGTCGGCCTCGGCGTGCTACTCGGCCTCGGTCGCATCCGCCGGGTCACGGCGTCCTATGTGGGCGAGAACAAGGAGTTCGCGCGCCAGTACCTGGCCGGTGAGCTCGAGGTCGAACTGACACCGCAAGGCACCCTGGCCGAACGGCTGCGCGCCGGCGGGTCCGGCATCCCGGCGTTCTACACGCCGGCAGGCGTCGGGACCCCGGTCGCCGACGGTGGCCTGCCGTGGCGCTACGCCGCGGACGGCTCGGTGGCAGTGGCCTCCCCGCCCAAGGAGACACGGGAATTCGACGGTAAGCGGTACGTGCTGGAAACCGGCATCCAGGCCGATTTCGCCCTGGTCCACGCGGCCATCGGGGACACCCAGGGCAACCTGGTGTTCGACAAGACTGCCAAGAACTTCAATCCGCTGGCGGCGATGGCCGGCCGCACCACCATCGCCCAGGTCGAAAAGCTGGTGCAGCCAGGCGAACTCGACCCCGACCAGGTCCATCTGCCGGGCGTCTTCGTCCAGCGGATCGTCGAGACCGGTCCGCAGCACGTCCGCATCGAGAAGCGCACCACCCGGGAGGCCTCAGCATGACCGATACGCAGACCAGCCGCGGCTGGAGCCGGCCCGAGATGGCGGCCCGGGTGGCCAAGGAGCTCCGCGACGGCGAATACGTCAACCTCGGGATCGGATTGCCCACGCTGGTACCGGGTTTCCTCGACCCGTCCGTGCGGGTCACCCTGCATTCGGAGAACGGCATCCTGGGCACCGGCCCGTACCCGCTCGAGGACGACGTCGACGCGAACCTGATCAACGCGGGCAAAGAGACGGTCACCGTGCTGCCCGGCGCCTCGTACTTCGATTCCTCGTTGTCGTTCGGGATGATTCGCGGCGGCCACATCGACGTCGCCGTGCTCGGTGGCATGGAGGTGTCGCGGTTCGGCGATCTGGCGAACTGGATGGTGCCCGGCAAGATGGTCAAGGGCATGGGCGGCGCCATGGACCTGGTGCACGGCGCTGCTCGCGTCATCGTCCTGATGGAACACACTGACAAGCAAGGCAATCCGAAGATCGTGCACGAATGCACGCTGCCACTGACCGGCGAGCGGGTGGTGCACCGCATCGTCACCGATCTCGCCGTCATCGACGTAGTGGGCGACGGCACTCTGGCGCTCGTCGAGACCGCGCCGGGTGTGTCGGCCGACGATGTGCGTGCCGCGACCGGTGCCACGCTGAGCTGACGCTTACGCGGCGTCGAAGGTGATGAGGTCGACGCTGAGTCGTCCTTCGGCGATGCTGAGCCGTCTTCGGGTGGGCGGCCCGGGTAGGGGTGGGGCAGTCGATCGGTAGGTGGCCCCGGTGGGGGTGGTGAAGTCGGCGGTGTGGCGGCCGTGTCGTTC
>NZ_JBFUFU010000035.1:0-12267 GCF_056403275.1 Mycobacterium sp. P2_H7
CACCGCCACCAACGCCTTCTACGAAAACATGGCCTGGCGCTGGCCCAACTGGGCCAAACTGTTCTTCAACAACAAAGGCGTCGCCGCCCACACCACCGACATCTGCCAGAACTACCCCGCCAACGACATGTCCGTCTGGGACTGGCACTGAGCCGTCGGCTGTAACTGCCGTCACACCAGGTGGCCTGACCTGGTGAGGATCACTACGCCGCGGAACGCGGAAAGCTGTTGTCACATGGTGCAATTGGCCGGTGACAGTACCCGGTACCGGTGGTAACGAACTTGTCGACGACGTGGCCGATGACGGCCCGTTCAACGACGCGAAGGAGCCCCCGTACCGGATCGCCGGCGCGGTGCTGCTCGCGATCGTCGTCGCGGTCTGCGGTCTGACCTGGGCGCAGTTCCGGGGTTACTTCGACCAGAAATCCACCCTCGTCGTGATGGCGGACCGGGCCGGGTTGTCGATGGATTCGGGCTCGAAGGTCACCTTCAATGGGGTGCCGATCGGGCGGTTGACGTCTGCGGGCGTGTTGACCGACGGTGGCCGGTCCCGGGCGCGGCTGCTGCTCGACGTCGAACCGCGGTATCTGACCCTGATCCCGGCCAACGTGGACGCCGAGGTACGGGCCACGACGGTGTTCGGCAACAAGTACATCTCGTTGGTGTCGCCCGCCGATCCATCGCCGGAAACGCTCCAGCCCGGTTCGACGATCACGGCGGGGAGCACGACGACGGAGTTCAACACATTGTTCGAGACGATCATGGGTATCGCTTCGCAGGTGGATCCGGTCAAGCTGAATCAGACGCTGACCGCCGCGGCGCAGGCGCTCGACGGCCTCGGAGACCGGTTCGGGCAGTCGTTGGTCGACGGCAACGACATCCTGGGTGATCTGAATACCCGGATGCCGCAGATCAATCGGGACACCACCGGATTGGCGGAGCTGTCGGCGGTGTACGCGGACGCGGCGCCGGACCTGTTCGACGGGTTGACGAACGCGGTGACCACGGCGCGGACGCTGAATGCCGAGCGGGGCAACGTCGATCAGGCGCTGATGTCGGCGGTGGGGTTCGGCAACACCGCCGGCGACATCGTCGAGCGCGGCGGGCCGTATCTGGTGCGCGGTGCCATGGATCTGCTGCCCACCGGCAAGCTGCTGGACTACTACAGCCCCGCGCTACTGTGCACCCTGCGCAACTTCCACGACGTCGCGCCCCGGTTCGCCGACATGCTCGGCGGCAACGGGTACTCACTGGTGCTGGCCGATGAATTGGTCGGCGCCGGAAACGGTTACGTGTATCCCGATAATCTGCCGCGGGTCAACGCCAGCGGCGGCCCGGAAGGCCGGCCCGGCTGCTGGCAGCCGATCACCCGCGATCTGTGGCCCGCGCCGTACCTGGTGATGGACACCGGCGCCAGCCTCGCGCCCTACAACCACCTCGAACCCGGTCAGCCACTGGCGTCGGAATACGTATGGGGCCGGCAACTGGGCGAGGACACCATCAATCCCTGAGGCCGGGATCGACTAGTTTGACCGGGTGGCTCGTCCCAAACGCTCGAGCGCCACGGCCGTGGCGATCCTGACCCTGATCGGCGCGGCGCTGTGCACCCTGGCCGTCGGCGGACTCCTGCTCTACCCGTATTTCGTCGTGCGGCCGTGGCTCTACCATCCGGTGCTGTTCGGCGTCCCCGGCTTCCTGATCCTGGCGGTCGCCTGCTGGATGGGTTTCGGTCGCACGACACTGAAGTCGGCGGGCGTGCTCGTCTGCGCACTCGGCGCCGCGGTGGTGGGGTTCCTCGGCTGGTTCGCCGCGGCCTACGCCAGTCCCATGAACGAGGTGGGGACCTTCGAGGCACCGGACGGCTGGGCGCAGGTGGTGGCCTATCAGAGCACCGCCGGGTTCGCGCCGGACATGACGTGGGAACTGCGTCTGCACACCCGGCGCGGCCTGCTGTCGCGGGAGTCCAACCTGGGCTGCGTGAACTCGGATGCCATGTCGCTGGACCTGATTCAGTGGATCGGCCCCCGCACGGTGCGGGTGGGCCTGTCCCGTGGTGGGGTGATCGACATTGTCGTCGACGACCAGGGCAGGCCCGACCGCACCGTCAGCGGCGGCTGCTGAGTCAGGACAGGTGGTGGGTCTCCTGCAGCCCGTAGACCGGGGTGGGCAGACCCGCGTGGCGCGCCTTGAGCTGCAGCGCCAGGTACAGCGAATAGTGCCGGGACTGATGCAGATTCCCGCCGTGGAACCACAGGTTGTCCTGCTGGGTGGGCTTCCACATGTTGCGTTGCTCGCCCTCCCATGGGCCGGGATCCTTGGTGGTCTCCGACCCCAGGCCCCACACCTTGCCCACCTTGTCGGCGACTTCCTGGCCGATCAGGTCGGCAGCCCAGCCGTTCATCGAACCGAACCCGGTGGCATACACCACGACGTCGGCGGGTAGCTCCGTCCCGTCGGACAGCACAACCGAATTCGCGGTCAGGTGCGACACGTCGCCGTGCGCCAGCTTGATGCTGCCGTCCGCGATCAGATCGCACGCACCGACGTCGATGTAGTACCCGGAGCCGCGGCGCAGGTACTTCATGAACAGACCGGAGCCGTCGTCACCCCAGTCCAGGTCGAAGCCGGCAGCTTCCAGCCGAGCGTAGAAGTCCTTGTCCCGCTCGCGAATTGCGTTGTAGATCGGGATCTGGAACTCGTGCATGATCCGGTACGGCAGCGAGGCGAACGTCAGGTCGGCCTTCTCCGTGGTCATGCCCGCGGCCAGCGCCCGCTCCGAATACAGGTCACCCAGGCCCAGATCCATCAGTGAATCCGATTTCACGATGTGGGTGGACGACCGCTGCACCATGGTGACGTCGACGTCGTTCTCCGACAGTGCTTTGCAGATGTCGTGCGCGGAGTTGTTGGAGCCGATGACCACCGCCCGCTTACCGGCGTACTGGTCGGGCCCGGGGTGATGGCTGGAATGGTGTTGGTCGCCGAGGAAGGCGTTCTGCCCGCGGAATGCCGGGACGTTCGGCTTGCCCGACATCCCGGTGGCCAGCACCAGGTGCGCCGGACGCAGCGTCACCTTTTCGCCGTTGCGGTTGACCTCGACGGTCCAGCGCTTGTCCGTCTCGCTGTAGGTGGCGGCCACGCACGAGGTCTTCGACCAATACGGCACCTCCATCACCTTGGTGTAGAACTCCAGCCAGTCGCCGATCTTGTCCTTGGGCGCGAACACCGGCCAGTTCGGCGGGAACGGCAGGTACGGCAGGTGGTCGTACCAGACCGGGTCGTGCAGGCACAGCGACTTGTAGCGCTTGCGCCACTGATCACCCGGCCGCTCGTGCTTGTCGATGACGATGGCAGGCACCCCGAGCTGGCGCAGCCGCGCACCGAGCGCGATGCCGCCCTGGCCGCCGCCGACGACCACCACGTACGGCTGCTCGGAGTATCCGAGGTTGAGGTCCTCGTCGAGGCGCTTCTCCGCCCACGACCGTGTATCCGGATCCGATCCGTGCACGGCACCGAGGGTCCGGGTGGTGCCCTTGGGCTCCTCGTGGCCCTTGAGTTCCTGCAGGGTGGTCAGCAGGGTCCAGGCTTCATCACCCTTGAGCCGGAGATGGCCGACCCCGCGGCCGACGGCGGTCTCGAACTCGATGAAGGCCGTGGTCACGTCCCCGTCCGCGGTCGGGGTCTCGCGGGTCCGGAACCTCGACGGATCGGCGCCGGCCAACCGGTTCTCCAGCATCTCACCGATGGCGTATCGACCCTCCAGGGTCTTCAGGTTCCAGGTGAACGCCACCAGGTCACGCCAGAAGCTGTCGACGGCGAACTTGCCGACGACGCGCTCGATATCGCGGGTGGCCAAGGCGTGCTCGAAATCGGTCAGCCAGGCGTCGACCCGCTCCTGCGGGGACAACGTGGCCGGGGCAACGGGAAGGTCAGCGATCTGGGTCATGTGAGCCAGCACACACCCGAGTCGGCGGTGGTCACAAGGGTTGCAGGGGGTTGCACCGATAGGTGGCGCGAGCTTGCAACCCCCTGCAACTCTTTCCGACTGTGGTCCACGCCACATAGAACGGTGTCATGAAAGCAGCTGTCTACTACGGACCGAACAAGATCGACGTCACCGACGTGCCCAAACCCGAGCCCGGCCCCGGCACCGTGCAGATTCAGGTGGGCTTCAACGGCATCTGCGGGACGGACCTGCACGAGTACTTCGCAGGCCCCATCTTCGTGCCCACCGAACCGCATCCGCTGACCGGTCAGCAGCTGCCGTTGGTGATGGGCCATGAATTCGCCGGGACCATCACCGCCGTCGGCGCCGGGGTGCGGGGCTGGGCCGAAGGAGACCGGGTGGCGGTGGAACCCATCTACCGGTGCGGGCAGTGCCCGGCCTGCGCGGCGGGCAACTACAACATCTGCGCGCAGATCGGATTCCATGGCCTGATGTCCGACGGCGGGATGGCCGAGTACACCGTGGTGCCCACGAACATGCTGCACAAGCTGCCCGACAACGTGTCGCTGGAACTCGGCGCCCTGGTCGAACCGATGTCGGTGGCTTATCACGCGGCCACCCTCGGCGATCCCGACCGGGAGGGCACCGCGATGGTGTTCGGCGCCGGACCGATCGGCATCGGGCTGTGGTTCGCCCTGCGCGGCAAGGGAGTCGACGACATCTTCGTCGTCGAACCGGCACCCACCCGGCGGGCGGCCATCGAGGCGCTCGGCGCGCGCACCCTGGATCCCGGTGCGGTCGACGTGCCCGCATTCATCGCCGAGCACACCTCGGGCCGGGGTGCGGACGCGGTGTACGACGCGGCGGGGGTGGCGCCCGCGGTGGAGACCGCGCTCGCGTGCGTGGGGGCGCGGCGGCCGATGGTCAGCGTCGCGATCTACGAAAAGCCTTTGACCACACCACTCTTGCGGCTGGTGATGAACGAGTCCCGCATCCAGGGATCGTTGTGCTACACCTCCGCCGACTTCGAGGCCGTCATCGACCTGATGGCGCGCGGCGCCTACGACACCACCGGCTGGGTGACCTCCATCGGCATCGACGATGTGATCGATGAGGGATTCGAGGCACTACACGCCGGAGCCAAGATGAAGGTCCTGGTGCAGCCATGACCCGCACCATCGCGGCCCCGCTGCTCGACAAGATCGCCCTGGTCACCGGCGCCGGCCGAGGAATCGGCCGGGGCGTCGCCCTGGAACTCGCCCGCCAAGGCGCCGATGTCGCTCTCGTCGACGTCAATCTGGACGGTATCGCCGCGGTGGCCGACGAGATCGCCGAACTCGGTTCGAAAGCAACCACATTCGTGGCCGATGTGTCCGACCGCGACGCGGTGTTCGCCGCGGTGGCCCAYGCCACCTCCGCATTGGGTGGTTTCGACGTGATGGTGAACAACGCCGGTATCGCCTTGGTGGGTCCGCTCGCGGAGGTGACCCCGGCCGAGTTGGCGCGACTGTGGGCCATCAACGTCGACGGCGTGCTCTGGGGCATCCAGGCCGCGGTCGCCACGTTCAAGGAACTCGGTCACGGCGGCAAGATCGTCAACGCGTCTTCCATCGCGGGACACGAGGGGTTCGCGATGCTGGGTCCGTACAGCGCCACCAAATTCGCGGTCCGGGCGCTGACGCAGGCCGCGGCCAAGGAGCACGCCGCCGACGGCATCACCGTCAACGCGTACTGCCCCGGCGTGGTCGGCACCGACATGTGGGTGGAGATCGACAAGCGGTTCGCCGAACTGACCGGTGCGGCCGAGGGGGAGACGTTCGAGAAGTTCGCCGCCACCATCGCGCTGGGCAGGGCCGAGACCCCCGAGGACGTGGCCGGATTCGTCGGCTACCTCGCGGGACCGGGCGCCGATTACATGACGGGTCAGTCCGGGCTGATCGACGGCGGCATGGTGTACCGCTGAGGCCGGGCCGCCCGCGCGTGACAGCCGGTGTGATGGGGAGCACAATCGAGGCGATGCCCGGTTCGTCGATACCCGAACCCGCGGTCGCGCTCGGCGATGACCCGCGGAGCTATGCGCTGCTGCTGTCCGAGGTGTACGACGCCACCATGGCAGGCTCGCGGTCGCCCGCCAAGCCGCGCCTGGTCATCGAGGAATCATGGAAGAGATTGCTGGGCAAGGGGATTGACCCGGAACACCATTGTCCGCCGAACGTCGACCGCAGCGGACTGGACCTGCTGCGGCAATCCTCCGGGTTGATGACGGTGCTCGACGACATCGCCCGCGGTCTGGAATCGGTGCTGGCCGACGGGAACAACATCCTGGTGGTCGCCGACGCACGCGGGCGGGTGCTGTGGCGGTCCGGGGCTCCGCGGGTGCTGATGCAGGCCGATCGGCTGGGCTTTGTCGAGGGCGCCAACTGGGGTGAGACCGCCGTCGGCACCAATGCCATCGGCACGGCGCTGGTATCGCGGCGCGCGGTCCAGATCTTCTCGGCCGAGCACTTCCTGCGCAGTCATCACGCCTGGACCTGTGCGGGCGCCCCCATCCGGGACCCGCGAACCGGCCAGGTCATCGGCGCGGTGGATGTGTCGGGCCCGGTGGCGACGGTGCATCCCACCACCGTCGCGCTCGTCGACCTGGTGGCGCGGTTGGCCGAATCCCAGTTGCGGGAGGCGCACGACCGGACGCTGAACCAGTTGCGGGCCGTCGCCGCCCCGATTTTGGCCCGCATCGCCGCACCTGCGCTGGCCGTCGACGTGGATGGCTGGGTGGCCGCCGTCGGGGCATTGCCGCCGCATCATCGAATCCTGCTGCCGCAGAACGCCACACCGGGCCGGTCCTGGGTGCCCGCTCTGGGCTCGTGCGACCTGGAACCGTTGAGTGGCGGTTGGCTGGTGCGCCCCGTCGGGGACGATGACGCCGCGCCGGCGTCGGCCCGGGCCATCCTGGACCTGCGTGACACCGGTGCCCCGGCGCTCGAGATGGCCGGCCGGTTCGGGTCGTGGCGCCGTGACATCTCGCCGCGGCATGCCGAGATCCTCTATGTGCTTGCGACGAGACGGTCGGGCCGCTCCGCGCCGGAACTGGCGGAGGACCTCTACGGCGACCGTTCCCGGGTGGTCACCGTGCGGGCCGAGATGTCGCGGATCAGAAAGCAACTCGTGGGCATGATCGCCGCCCAGCCCTACCGGTTCGAAGAATCCGTAGAACTGGATGTGCGTTATCCCGAGGACATGCGCAGTTTCCTGGCGGCGTCGAACGCACCTGCCATTCGGGCCGCACGGGGGCGGTGACGGGTCAGCCGAGCAGGATCTGACTCAATTTGGTGGTGGTCGCGACGCCGTCGTCGTAGCCACCTTCGCCGCCGAGGGAGTTCATGATGGCGAGCGTGAAACGTGCGCTGGGCCCGGCGAATCCGACGGAGTTGATCACCCAGCCGCCCTGCTCCTGGGACCAGCCGTTCTTGTTGCCCGGAGCCATCGTAGGCCCGGCACCCCACACGCCCCACTGCTGATCGGCGCTGACCTTCTGCATCTCACCCGCGATCGCCGCGGCGTCCGCGGAGTTCATCTGGCCCAGAATGTAATTCATCAATCGGTCCAGATCGTTGGCCGTCGACTTCTGAAAACCCCAGTAGGGGAAGATATCGCCGAAACCGGGCTGTGGCTGCAGCGAGGTCATGCCGTAGCGCGGGAAGTCGGCGTTGAACGCCCGGTGGTCGGGTCCGCCGTAGCGCGACCACAGCGTGTCGGCGGCGTCGTTGTCCGAGTCGCGCAACATGGCGATCATCAGTTGCCGGTCCGCAGCGGAAAGGCGCAGGGCACCGGCCCTTTCCCGCGTCAGCAGGTCGACGACCATCGCGAGCTTGATGGTCGACGCGGTCCAGATCATGGTGTCGGCGCCTGCGTTGGCGTAACGCGCTCCGGTGCTCCGGTCACGCAGCACGTATCCGGTGACACCGGGACGGGTCGCCAGATAGCTGTCGGCCGCGGCGATGCGCGACTGAAGATCGGCCCGGGCTTGGGGCGCAACGAATCCCGTGAGCGCCAGCAGGGTGGTCAGCACCATCGCCAGACGAACAGCCCGTGTACTCATGCGGCACACGCTATCTGCCCGCCGTCCGATCATGCCGCATACGACGCCATGGACAACGAACCGTAGGTGTAACCGTCGACCAACCGGGCGGCCGCGGTGTCCGACGCCGCGACCAGTCCGGCGAAATACAGCGACGGGATGAAGTGATCCGGGGTAGGTACCGCCGCGGCGTAGTCGGGATGCTCGGTCAGTCGCACCAGGTCGGCCGGGGCCTCGGCGAGAAGTTCCCGGGCCGCATCGTCGAACCTTGCGGCCCAATCGAATCCGCTGTCCGCAGCGGCGGGATCCATGGCGCGCAGGTTGTGCACGATGTTGCCGCTGCCGACGATCAGCACCCCGCGGTCGCGCAGGCCGGCCAGTCGGGCACCCAGGTCGAGGTGGTAGTCCAACGGCTTCTCGGCGTTGATCGACAACTGGACGACCGGGATATCGGCGTCGGGGAAGGCGTGCACCAGCACCGACCAGGTCCCGTGGTCGATACCCCAGCTGTCGAGATCGGAGCCCACCCAGGTGGGTTGCACGATCTCGGCGATCTCACCGGCCAGTTCGGGTAGACCGGGCGCCGGATACTGCATGTCGTAGAGGTCGCGCGGAAATCCGTAGAAGTCGTGGATGGTCCGGGGGCTCGGCATCGCCGTCACCGCGGTCGCGTTGATGTACCAGTGCGCGCTGATGACGAGGATGGCGCGGGGCCGCGGAACGGACGCACCGAACTCCTGCCACGCCGAGGTGTATCGATTGTTCTCCAACGCGTTCATCGGGCTGCCGTGCCCGAAGAACACCACCGGCATTGTCATGTCGACCATTGTCCTCCGAGAACCACCGACTGCACGCGGAAGTACCGCTCGGTGAAGTCCTCCGGATCCAGCGGCTCGGCATCGTCGACCAGCCAGGTGATCAGCAGCGCCGTGCTGCCGCCGACGTAGGAGGTGGTCAGGTCCGCGAGCGCGTCGGCGTTGACGGTGTCGCCGAACTGCACGGCCAGACTCTCGCGGGTGAGTGGCGCCAGGACATGGGCGAGTTCGCGACTCAGCGCCAGGCCACCGGCGCTGAGCAGGACGGGACGGTAGAAGGCGCGGTGCCGCGCGAAGTGCTGGGCGTTGCTCAACACCCGCGCCCGGCCTCTCGGTAGCGCGGCGAGTGACGGAACCAACTCGCGGCGGAGCAGGTCGAGTGCGGTCTGCAGCAGCAGGGCGTCGCGGTCGCCGAACTGCTGGTAGGCGGCCTTGCGGCTGACGTTCGCGGTTTCGGCGATATCGGACATGGTGATCGCGGCGGTGCCGCGCGCGGACACCAGATCGAGGGCGGCCTGCATCAGCACGGCACGCGTGCGCTGAGCGCGAGGGTCGCGGACCGGCTCGGTATCCATGCGTCGAGTATGGGGCGCATACCCACTAAGTAACAAATGTTTCCTAGTTCTGTTAGGGTAGCTAGATAATCTCTCGGCCGAGCCGTTCTCCTGTCTGAAAGAGGAATGATGTCAATCGATTTCGAGAACGCCGGGCGGACGGTTTTCGATCTCACCGGCAAGGTGGTAGTCATCGTCGGCGGCGGTCAGATGCCCGGCCCCAAGTTGGGCAACGGCCGCGCCAGCGCCATCCTGGCGGCCCGGCACGGGGCGACGGTGGTCGCCGTCGACCGCGACCTCGGGTCCGCGCAGCAGACCGTGGCGTTGATCACCGAAGAGGGCGGCAGCGCCTACGCGCTGCAGGCCGACGTCGCGGAAAAGGACGACTGCCAAGCGATATTCGAGACCGTCCTGCAGCGGAGCGGCCGGGTGGACGGCATGGTCTACAGCGTGGCGATCAACCCGCCGTTCGACCGGCTGAACAACTCGATGACCACCGCCGACTTCGATCGCGGCATCAACGTGAACGTGCTCGGCTGCTACCACTGCAACCTCTTCGCCGCGCAAGCCATGGAGAAGAACGAGGGCGACACCACCGGCAGTATCGTCAACATCTCGTCGATCGCGAGCATCAAGAACGAGATCGGCCTGAACATCGGGATCATGCCGTACGCGCTGGGCAAGTGCGGTCTGAACTACCTCACCGAGGTGACGGCGGCCCAGTATGCGGAAGCCGGGATCCGGGCGAACACCTTGATGCTGGGACCGATCGATTCGCAGCTCGGCAATACCGATTCGCAGGCGTTGTTCGGGTTCGAGCCCGACGAGGTCGACCAGGCCTACCAGGACGTCCTGAAGCTCAAGATGGGCCGGGCCACCGCCTGGGAGACCGGCTACGCCGTGCTGTACCTGCTCGCCGACGAATCTCGTTTCATGACCGGGCAGCAGATCCGTCTCGACGGGGGCGCGACGCTGGTGCGCTGAGGACGTAGGTCTTGCGGTACCGCCGTACCAAATTAGGCTCACCTTACTTTGAAGTGAGCGAGGTGCTGAAATGCGTGACATCCGTGTGGCGGTGGTCGGGGCCGGTCCGGCCGGGATCTATGCGTCCGACATCCTGACCAGCGAACATCCCGGTGCTCGGGTCGATCTGTTCGACCGGCTGCCGGCGCCCTACGGCTTGGTCCGCTACGGCGTGGCGCCCGATCATCCGCGGATCAAGGAGATCATCAAGGCGCTGCGCCGGGTGCTCTCGCGCGACGAGATCAGGTTCATCGGCAACGTGCACTACGGCACCGACGTGACCCTGGCCGACCTTCGGCGCCACTACGACGCCGTGATCTTCTCGACCGGCGCCCGGGCGGACCGCTCGCTGGACATCCCCGGGACCGATCTGCCCGGCAATCACGGGGCCGCCGACTTCGTCTCCTGGTACGACGGCCACCCCGATGTGCCACGGACCTGGCCGCTGGACGCCGAACAGGTCGCCGTTCTGGGTGCGGGCAATGTCGCCCTCGACATCGCGCGAATGTTGGCCAAACCGGCCGATGAGCAGTTGAGCACCGAGATTCCCGGCAACGTCTACCAGGGACTCTCGCTGAACCGGGCCACCGACGTGCACGTGTTCGCCCGCCGCGGGCCGGCTCAGATCAAGTTCTCGCCCATGGAGTTTCGCGAGCTGTCGCACTCACCGAGTGTCGACGTGGTCGTGCACCCGGAGGGCTTCGAGATCGACGAGGCCAGTCAGAAAGCGATCAACTCGACCAAATCGGTCAAGCTGGTGGTCGACACGATGATGCGGTACATGGACAAGGAGCCCACCGGGGCGCCGCACCGCATCCACATCCATCTGTGCCAGGCGCCGGTGGCGGTGCTCGGCGCCGACCGGGTCGAGGGACTCCGAACCGAGCGCACCGAGCTGATCGGTGACGGAACGGTCCGCGGCACAGGTGAATTCACCGACTGGCCGATGCAGGCCGTGTACCGAGCGGTGGGATACCAGTCCTCACACCTGGCCGATCTACCCTTCGACCACCACGCCGGTGTGGTGCCGCATGACGCCGGCCGGGTGCTCGACGCGGACTGGATGGTGGTCGACGCGACGTACGTCACCGGCTGGATCAAGCGTGGCCCGATCGGGCTGATCGGTCACACGAAATCCGATGCGTCCGAGACGATCACCAGCCTGCTGGCCGACCTGCCCGCCCTTCGGCCGCCGGAGATCGCCGATCCCGATGCCATCCTGGAACACCTGTCCCGCAACGGGATCGACTACACCACGTGGGCGGAATGGGAACGTCTCGATGCCCACGAGATCGCGCTCGGCGTCGAACAGGGTCGCGAGCGGGTGAAGGTGGTGCCCCGGGATCACATGATCCGGGCCGGCCGCGACTAGTTCGGCGGCGGTGGTGGTTGCGGTTCGTACGGTGTGTACCACCACCATTGGGCGTGTTCGCCGGTCGGCGCTTTGTAGGGTTCGACGTCTGGTGGTGGGGTGGTGGGTGGTCGGGCCAGTGATCCGCGGTTCAGAGGTTTTCCGGCGTCGTCGGTGACGGTGAGGCGGTCGGCGGGCCCGGTGATCGTGATGCCACCCCGGTGATGCAACCGATGATGGTACGGGCAGAGCAGGATCAGATTGTTGAGTTCGGTCTGGCCGCCGTCTTCCCAGTGTGTGATGTGGTGGGCGTGTAGTCCGCGGGTGGCGCCGCAGCCGGGGACCGCGCAGCAGCGGTCGCGGTGTTCCAGCGCGCGGCGTAGTCGGCGGTTGATGGTGCGGGTGGCGCGTCCGGCGCCGATGGGTTGGCCGTCGCGTTGGAACCAGACTTCGCAGGTGGCGTCGCAGAGCAGGTATTGGCGGTCTTCGTTGGTCAGGAC
>NZ_JBFUFU010000036.1:0-10004 GCF_056403275.1 Mycobacterium sp. P2_H7
AAGGCCGAAGGCCGCCGACGAACTGCCCATCGAGCAGGTCGCCAAGCGCTGGATCGTCGCGTCGGATCCGGACGAGGCCGTCGAGAAGGTGGCCGACTACGTCAAGTGGGGACTGAACCACCTGGTGTTCCACGACCCCCGGCAGGATCAGCGCCGCTTCCTGGAGCTGTTCAAGAAGGATCTGGAACCGCGGCTGCGCAAGCTGGGTTAGGCACTCACGATGCGTTCCACCATGCCGTCGTCGGCCCGGCGCTCCCGGGCCGACTGGGTCGATGTGGTGGCGGTGAGCCGCACCCGGTCGGCCCGGAACAGGTCGTAGGCGTACTCGAACGGTCGCCCGGTCGCGTCGCGGGCCACCCGGGTGATGGCCAGCAGCGGTTTGCGGTGGGCGATGTCCAGCCACTGCGCCTCACGCGGGCTGGCGCTGACCACCTCGATGGTTTCGTTCGTGGTGGCCGGCACCAGGCCGTAGCGCACCCGGAACAGTTCGTAGAGCGATCCGCCCAGCGGCTGCTCCAGCAGATCGCCCACCTGCTCGGTGATGAAGCAGGACTGGTCCACCGACAACGGGACCCCGTCGGCGTAGCGCAGCCGGCGGATCACGAAAACCTCGGCGCCCGCGGGGATCTCCAGCGCCGTGGATTCGGCGAAGGTGGCCGGTCGGCGGTCGGTTGCCAGTACCTTGGTGGCGCTGGTGTGGCCGCCACTCTGCAGCAGCGCGGGTAGCCCGGCCTGTTCGGCGGCGTTGCGCTGCACCATGTCCGCCCGCACGAAGGTCCCACCGGCACGACCGGTGCGCCGCTCCAGCACGCCGGCCTGGCTCAGCGGCAGCAGCGCGCTGCGCAGGGTCGCGCGGGACACCGCGAACCGCTCGGCCATCTCCCGTTCGGTGCCCAGCCGTGAACCCGGCCGCAATGCCCCGCTGGACAGCATGGACAGAATCCGCCGTCGCACATCCTCGGCAACCGCACCCCCCGGTGTCTCCTCCATATCAGCTGATGATCGCATCCAGGGATTCGGGAAGTACCTGCCCACCGTCGACGGCGATGGCCTGGCCGGTGATGTAGGCCGCTTCCGCGGAGGCCAGGAACGCCGCCAGATGTCCGATGTCCTCCGGGGTCCCCAGGGAGCCGGCCGGGATGGACCGCGCCATGCTGGCGATGTATTCCTCGCCGTTGGCGATCATGCCCTCGCTCATGATGTTTCCGGGCAGGATGGCGTTGACGGTGATCTTGTGCGGCGCCAATTCGATTGCCGCGGTGCGCATGAACCCGAGCTGCGCGGCCTTGGTGGCGCCGTAGTGCGACCAGCCGGGGTAGCCGGTGATGGGCCCGGTGATCGACGACGTCAGGATGACCCGGCCGCTGCCGGAGGCGATCAGCGCGTCCAGACAAGCCTGGACCGCGAAGAAGGTGCCGTTGACGTTGATCCCCATGATCTCGTTGAGCTGCTCGGGGGTCATGGTGGCCAGCGGTGCGTCGGGGAAGATGCCGGCGTTGGCGCACAACACATCCAGGCCGCCGAAGGCCTCGACGACCGTCGCCGCCATCTCGTTACAGGACTCCCGGTCGCTGACGTCGACGCGCACCCCGATGACCTTGCCGCCACCCAGGCCGTCCAGGGCGCCGACGGCCTCGTCGAGGTCGGCCGCCGAGCGCGCAGCGACGGCCACGTTCGCGCCGGCGCGGGCGAACACCCCGGCGATGCCCCGGCCGATGCCCTTGCTGCCACCGGTCACCAGTACCGAGCGGGACTGCAGGTCGAACATAGTTCTCCTTAACGTAGCCAAGTGTGATCGTCGAGATAGCGTTCGGCCAGCCGCGCGGTCCCAACGGCGTATCCCGGACCAACGGCGATGGCCGCGTCGGCGTCGGCGTGGGAGGCGATCCACGCCGTGAGCTGGATCCGCCGCAGCATGACGAAGGTGGGGATGAGGGCCAGATGTTCGTCGGGCAGGGTGCGGACCTTCGCGTAGCCGCGCAGCCATTCGGCCACGATGCGTTCGGCTTCGGGTGAGTCCTCGATCCACGACACCACGGCACCGAGGTCGGCGAGGTGCCAGCCCCAGCCGGAGTCGTCGAAGTCGATGACGGTGATCCCCGCCGACGGTGCGGCCGGGTCGACCATCAGATTCGACAGCCGCAGATCCGCGTGGATCAAGCCGAATCTGTCTGCCCCGGTACCGAATTCGGCCAGCGCCTCGGTGATGTGATGCACCGCCCGCATGATGGACGCGCGGTCGGTGTCGGTGAGACCCGGGGCGACGCGCCAGTCGCCCCACCGGGCGCCGGGCCCGAGGATGTTGTCCAGGTCCCAGCGGAAGCGGGTGAAGTCCGCCGGGATCGACCAGTTCTGCACGTGTCCGTGCATGATCGCGGTCAACTCGCCGAGGGTGGCGAAGCCGACGGCGTCGGGTACCTCTTCGGCGGTGCAGCCGGGGATCAGGGTGACGGCGTCGACGTACAGCTGCCGGCCGTCCACGGTGGCGGTGACCACCTCGTCGCCGTCGGCGGAGAGCACCAACTCGGGCGTCTTGACGATGGTCTGGGACCGCAGCGCGCTCATCCAGGCCAGTTCCGAGCGGATGGCTTCCCGGGAGTGATAACCGGGCCGGTGCACCCGCAGCACGATCGGGTCGTCGTCGCAGACCAGGTAGGTGGCGTTTTCGGACAGGCTCAGCAGTCGTAGCGGGGTGTCGAGGTCGCGCCGATAGGCGGGGAGTGCCGCCTGGGCGAAGCGCGCATGGTCGACTGGCAATCCCGGCATGCCGACCATTGTGGGCCAAGTATCGGTCCAAAGCAGACCAAATAGGCGAGATTTACCTCGCTGTTGCAAAATCTCCCAGCTCCGAAACGTGCCCGAAACAATGCGGAACGTGCTTGAGTTTCCCAGTTGACCAAGCAATCTCGACGAGGTAACAATGGCCGACGTTGTAGTTCGTCACCGGCATCGGAGCCGGTGGCCTTCGGATACCAGACCAAATAGTGGTCACCAGAATTGCCCTCAGATTGGGATTCAATGAGCGAGATCATCGATCCACCGGCGCCCGCGGGCACCGACTCCGTCCAGCGACTGAAACCGAATGCCGTGGGGCTGGTCGGCGTGCTGTTCATGGCGGTGGCCACGGCCGCGCCCATCACCGCCATGGTCGGCAATGTGCCGATCTCCGTCGGCTTCGGTAATGGCGCTTACGCGCCGGCCGGTTACTTCGTCGCCACCATCGTGCTGACCCTGTTCGCCATCGGGTACGCCAAGATGAGCAAGCACATCACCGCCACCGGTGCCTTCTACGGGTACATCTCGCACGGCCTGGGACGGGTCGTAGGGCTGGGGGCGGGGTTCCTGACCGCGCTGGCGTACATGGTGTTCGAGGCGTCGCTCATCGGCATCTTCTCGTTCTTCGGCAACGACCTGTTCTCGTCGTTGTTCAACATCCATGTGCCGTGGATCGTCTTCGCGCTGGTGATGCTCGCCATCAATGCGCTACTGACCTACTTCGACATCAACTTGGCCGCGAAGATCCTCGGCGTCTTCCTCATCACCGAGATCGTCATGCTCGCCATGATGGCCTTCTCGGTGTTGTTCACCGGTGGCGGGCCGCAGGGCTGGTCCTGGGGATCGCTTAACCCGCTCAACGGTTTCCACAGCCTCTCGGGCATCGTGGCGGGCCCCGACGGTTCGACCATGGCCGTGGCCGGGTCGGCCGGCGTCGGCCTGTTCTTCGCCTTCTGGTCCTGGGTCGGCTTCGAGTCCAGCGCCATGTACGGCGAGGAGTCGCGCAACCCGAAGAAGATCATCCCGATCGCCGTGGTGAGCTCCGTGATCGGTATCGGCGTCTTCTACGTGCTGGTGTCCTGGCTGGCGATCGTCGGCACCGGACCGGACAATGCCGTTGCACTGGCACAGGATTCGGCGACCGCGGGCAACATCTTCTTCAACCCGGTGCACGAACATCTCGGGCAGTGGGCGGTGGACCTGTTCAAGATCCTGCTGATGACCGGATCGTTCGCCTGCGGCATGGCCTTCCACAACTGTGCGGCCCGCTACCTGTACGCCCTGGGCCGCGAGGACGTTATCCCCGGCATGCGTAAGACCGTCGGCGCCACACATCCGCTGCACGGCTCGCCGCACATCGCCGGCTTCGTGCAGACCGGTTTCGCCACCCTGGTCGTGCTGTTCTTCGACCTGACCGGCCGTGATCCCTACACCGGCCTCTACGGCCTGATGGCCCTGCTGGGCACGACGGCGATCATGATCGTGCAGGCACTGGCCGCCTTCTCGGTGATCTCGTATTTCCATGTGCAGAAACGTCATCCGGAGACCGCGAACTGGTTCAGCACCTTCCTGGCTCCGCTGCTCGGCGGGCTAGGCATGGTCTACGTGATCTACCTGCTGGCCAAGAACGCGTCGTTCGCGGCGGGTAGCGCGGCCAGCGACTGGGTCTTCGCGGCCATCCCGTGGGTCGTCGCCGTGGTCGGTATCGGCGGGCTGCTGTGGGCGCTGTTCCTGAAGGTCCGCAATCCCCAGCGGTACGCCGAACTCGGCCGTACCGTTCTGGAAGAAGCACACGAACGCTGACGAAGATGGCATTTTCCAACATCATGGATTCCAACAGCTATCAGGGTGGTCGACAAGACGACCCCCTGATAGCTGCCAGGGACCGGATGCTGGGCCCGGCGTACCGGCTGTTCTATGAACGGCCGGTACATCTGGTCCGCGGCCAGGGCACCCTGCTGTACGACGCCGACGGGCGCGACTACCTGGATGCCTACAACAACGTCGCCAGTGTCGGGCACTGCCACCCGCACGTCGTCGACGCGGTGACGCGGCAGCTGGGCCTGCTCAATACGCACACCCGCTATCTGCACGACGGGATCGTCGACTATTCCGCGCGACTGCTCGCGAGTTTCCCCGGTGAGATCGACCAGGTGATGTACGCCTGCACCGGATCTGAGGTCAATGATCTGGCGCTGCGGGTGGCGCAGACCTACACCGGTGCCACCGGCGTCATCATCACCAATGACGCCTATCACGGCAATACCGCTGCGGTGACGGCCATTTCGCCGTCCATCGGCGGGGCGGCCGTGGTCGGTCCGCACGTCCGCACCGTCGATCCCGACCTGAGCGGCGTGGACGCGGCGATCGCCGATCTGCGGTCGTGCGGGCTCGGGGTGAGTGCCTTGATCGTCGACACGATCTTCTCGTCGGACGGCATCTATCCGGACCCGACGGTGCTCGGGCCCGCGGTCGCCGCGGTGCGTGCCGCCGGCGGGGTGTTCATCGCCGACGAGGTGCAGCCCGGGTTCGGGCGCACCGGCGAGGCGATGTGGGGGTTCGAACGTCACGGTGTGGTGCCGGATCTGGTCACCACGGGTAAGCCGATGGCCAACGGGCTGCCGGTGGCGGCGATGGCGGCCCGCAGCGCCGTGCTTGACGAGTTCGCCAGGGGCATACCGTATTTCAATACCTTCGGCGGCAACCCGGTGTCCATGGCGGCGGCGGCCGCAGTCCTCGATGTGATCGAGGACGAGAAGCTGGTCGCCAACGCTTTGGAGGTGGGTAGCGCCCTGCGCTCGGAGCTCACTCGGCTTGCCGCCGGCTCCGAGGTCGTCGTGGAGGTCCGTGGGGCCGGACTGTACATCGGGGTCGAGGTGGATGACCGTGACACGGCGCGGCACCTGGTGAACGCCATGCGGGAGCGACGGGTGCTCATCTCGGTGTGTGGGGCGCACGGGAATGTGCTCAAGATCCGTCCGCCGCTGGTGTTCTCGATGGCTGATGTGGACCGGTTGTGTGGGGAGTTCGCGGCGGTGCTGGCCGACGGGTGAGGTGATGGCCGGGTTGCCGTTCCCAGCAATTTCCCTGCAATCTCCCAGATTTGGAACCGGTAGGCTCTTTATCTGGGGATGTCTCGGGGGAGGAGCCGGTCGTGGCCGAGGTCGGTATGGAAGTCGATACGGATCATCTGCATGCAGGTGCTGCCCGGTGCATCGACGCGGCAGCTACAGCACTGGCCGCGGCGAGTCGACTCGCTGAGAAGAAGCCGCCGGCAGGGATGTTCGGAGACTTCGAGGCCGCGCAGTCATACCACCGTGCCGTCGCTCAAGCGCATGAAGCCCATGTCGACCAGCTGAATGCGCATCACCGTGACCTGACTGGGGTCGGTGAGAAGAGTCGTTCGGGCGCAGACCAATTCACCGCCGCTGACGTGTCGTCCGCCGATGCGCTGAACGCCGCCGAGGCCGGCCTCGAAGCGCGCTGATGCCGCCACCACTCGGATTGGTCAACCTGTCCGTCGGCGATCTGATCTCTGCGGCGGGCGGCGACCCGTGGCGGGTCAACGACCAACTGCAAGCGGGAGACCCGTCGGCGATCAACGCTCAGGCGGATGCGTTCCACGCGGCGGCGGGCTCGGCCACCGAGGTCGAGAACGACTTCAACGCGGCCAAACAACGATTCGAACAAGGCTGGCGGCACAACGGTGTCGAGCATCCGATCACCGACTCGTCGGACGTGGCGCGAGCCACGACGACACTGCACCTGCAGAAGTCGCAGCTCGCCAAGATCGCGCTCGATCTGGAGAACGTGGCCGCCGCACTGGCGACAGCTCAGCGGACCTCCGATGCAGATATCGCCTCACTGGATGCGTTCCTGCATGGAGCTGACGACGCGATCGGCGCCGCCAAAGCGGCGAAGCAGGACACCAAGGCACTGCACGACGCGACCGTACGGATCACGTTGGGCGAGGTCCAGCAGAATCGTGATGCATACGCGGCCAGACTGGCGGCATCCGAAGTCGATATGGCGCCGTTGACGGGTGAGGCTCTCCCCGGCGCCGCGGACGCCGGCGGAGAAGGAGAGGGCGAAGCCGAACAACCATCCGTGACCAAGACCGACGTGGCGATCGGAGCCTCCGGCGCAGTGGCCGGGGGTACCGCTGACGGGGTTCGTCAGGCGGCCACCAAGGCCATCAACGCGGGGCCGGCCACGGGCCCCGGTGCGGCGGACGCGGGTCTGCTGAAATGGCTGGAAGAACCGTCGATCGGCGGGTTCGAACTCAAGGGGTTCTCCCGCATGGGCGGGGTGGTTGCTGCGGCTGCAGCGGTCCCGGCCGTCATGTCGGACGTACACGACGGGAACTCGGTGGCGGAGGCGGTCACGCGGGAAGCGGGGGGCACTGCCGCGGGGCTGTACATGGGCGCGGCGGCCGGCGGCTTCTTGGCGGACGTGGTTGCAGGCGGAACGATCGGATCAGTGGTGCCCGGCGCTGGAACTGCCGTTGGTCTGGTTGCGGGTGCCGTGGTCGGAGGAGGCGCAGCCCTAGGCGTGTCGAAAGGCATCGGTTGGCTCTGGGATCCGGTGTCAGACGCGGTGGAATCCGTGTTCGACTTCGGATGAGCCGTACGTCGAGGCTCGATCACTACCTGCGAGAGAGGGCCATTGCCGTCGCTCCGGCCGACCAATTTCCCGGGCTGATCGTCGAGGTCGGCGCTCCTCGAGGTTGGGAACTCCTGGATTCAACCGTCGGAATGCGGGTGTGGATTTGTCGCACGGACACCTGCAAGGGAGGTTTCTGTGCCAACGCGGTGTTGACTATGCATCGAATCGAGGCTGGCCTTCCCGGCGACGGAGTCTTCGAGATGTTGGCCGAACAACAAGTTCAGTTGGTACCGGGGTGTAGTGAGATGCGGCGCGAGTTGGGGGTGGCCACAGAGGGTGTCGGAATTGTCGGCCTCCTGGCCATGAAAATCGATCACGAGTTGGGCACCATCGACAGTGAGTCAAGGTCCCGAATTATCGCGACTGAACAGGAGACACTGATCGCGCAACTGACGGTGACTGCGTTACGAGATTCGCCGGTGAGGACATCCGATATCTGGCTCACCGTCAAAACGAATGGTGGTCGATGATGGTGGATGCCGGTTCCAATCTGCATGGACGGCGATGGTTGAGGTACGTCGTAGCAGGTGTGCTGTGCGTGGTGGGAGTGTGGACGGTTTCGGCTGGATTGCATTGGTACTGGGCAATTTTCATCATCTGTCTGGCGTTCGTCGTCGCTATCGGACGACGTACTCTCTTCCGCGCTGGTGTCAGCAGGACTCCGCATGGCATCGTCTGCCGATACATCCCGTGGTACGAGGGCAGCGCGTACTTCTTGAATCTGGGCCTTCCGCTCATGGCTGTTGCGATGATTTCGGCAAGCTACGACCCAAGCAATCCGGTGTGGCTTCGGTTTGGCGGGATCATCTTGTTGATCCTGATGCCTATCGTTGTGTACAGCTACGTGACGATGTGGCGCGGGTGTTCGCTGGAAATTTCGCCGTCGGCTCTGACGGTTCGTTTGGCGGCGTCGAAGGACGGACCGATCGAGCTGTCGCGTGGGCGTGTTCGGTCCATCGAGCCCAGAATGGTGCCGAACTCGGTGAGCGGCGCGAGATCGTTACAGGCCGAAATCTCTTACAGCGCAGTCGAGGAAAGTGCTGACGTGAAGACCGTGCTGCTGGGCCTGCAGTTCACCGTGGAGCCACACAACCTGCTCGACGCCTTGGTGGCGTGGAAAGACAACCCAGGTGATGACCCGGACGAACTGATGGACCGCATCGAACGCATCCTCGTGGGCCGCTCCTGAACACCTAGACTAGGGCCGTTGTCAAGTCCCAATACCCTTGTCCGCGTTGATCTGTGGATGAATCGGCGACTGTGGATAACTCCAGGTTTTGTCAGTGGCTCGGCGTAACGTTTCGAACATGTCAGCGAATGTGGTGTCGGACCGGGAAGCAGTGCAGGTTGCTTTCGACGCGTTCGACACCGCATGCCGTCAGCTCGCCGGCGCGGACTTCACCGCGTTCACGGTTGCGGAACTGCTGGAACTGCAATCCCGTCGGGAACACCTGGTCCGCACGACTGCGGGTGTGGATCACCGCATCCTGACCGCCCTGCAGAGCCAGGTCACCGCCCGGGAGATCGGCGGGAAATCCTGGCCTGACATTCTGGCCCTGGGGTTGGGCATCAGTCAGGCAGCAGCCAAAGCCCGGGTCAAGCAGGGCGAGGCTCTCAGTCCCCGACACGTCATCGGCGGCGGGGTGCTCGATCCCGTTCTGCCGCGGTGCGCAGCCGCGCTGGCTGCGGGGGCGATCAATGTCGAACACGTCGAAGAAATTCACACCGTGCTGCGCAAAGCCGATCGCCACATCACCGTGGCAGTACGCGCACAGTGGGAAGACACCCTGGTACGCATCGCCACCGCCAACCCACCCGAAACCGTCCGGGATGCCGGCGCGCAGATGGTGTACGCGCTCAACCAGGACGGCAACAGCCCCGACCTTGCCGCCCACCAACCCGGCCTGCGGCTGGGACCCCAAGACGCCGACGGCAACTACCGGCTCAGCGGGCACCTCGACGCCGAAGCCGCGGCCTACTGGAAAACCGTCGCATCGGTCTGGGGTGCCCCCGGGGTCAACAATCCCGCCGATACCGAACCGATCCCCAACCCCACACCCAATCCGCTCGACCCGGACAACCCGACAGAACTCGATGCCGAACAACGACTCTCCGAGGCCGCCGAACGCGACACCCGCACCCCGTCCCGGCGCGCCCATGACGCCTTCAAGGCGCTGTGCCGAGAAACCCTCATGTCCAAGAAACTCGGCCAACACGGCGGACTGCCGGTCACCGTGGTCATCACCGCGACCCTGGACGACCTGGAAAAGCGTTCCGGGGTGGCCCACAGCAGCAGCGGCGTGAAGCTCTCGATCCCCGATCTGATGCGCCTGGCCGCGCACGGCCATCACTACTTTCTGCTGTTCGCCAAACACACCGCCGAACCGTTGTATTTGGGTCGCACCAAACGCTTGGCGTCCAAAGCGCAGCGCCTGGTGGCGATCGCACGCGACCGTGGCTGCACCCGACCCGGGTGCTTCGCCCCCGCCGACCACTGCCAGGCCAACCACGTCCACGACTGGGCCACCGGCGGCACAACCGATGCCGACACCATCATCCTGGGC
>NZ_JBFUFU010000037.1:0-5886 GCF_056403275.1 Mycobacterium sp. P2_H7
CGGTCTCGGCGTCGACGTCAGGACCGACCGGGCGGTGCTGCGGTTGCGTTCGCCGCGCGGGGTCACCGAGGACGACATCCGGCTGGCCCATGCGCTCTCGGCCGCCGTGGCGGCGGCCGGCCGAGAGACGACCGTCGGCGCGGTGTCCGTCCAGGCCGTCGAGATCGCGATCGACGCACTGGACATCCCGGCGGTGCGGCCGTTCTGGAAGGCCGTCACCGGCTACGTCGACGAGGCCGGCGCGTCAGACCTCGCTGCCGGGCTCGTCGACCCGGCGGGCCGCGGGCCGGCGATCTGGTTTCAGCAGATGGACGCACCGCGTACCCAGCGCAACAACATCCACCTGGACGTCGACGTGCCCCACGACCAGGCCACCGCCCGCGTCGAGGCCGCGCTGGCGGCGGGCGGCCGACTGCTGAGCGCGCAGCGGTCCCCGGCGTTCTGGGTGCTGGCCGACGGCGAGGGCAACGAGGCGTGCGTCTGCACGTGGCAGGGGCGCGACCCGGGCTGAATGTGCCGGGTTCCTCGGTCGGACTCGTTCCTCGTCCGACATCGTCGCCCGGCTAGGCTACTCGGCTGTGATCACCCGGATGTCCGAACTGTTCCTGCGAACCCTGCGCGAAGACCCCGCCGATGCCGAGGTGCCCAGCCACAAGCTGCTCATCCGTGCCGGCTACGTCCGCCCGATCGGACCGGGCCTCTACAGCTGGTTGCCGCTGGGCCTGCGCGTGCTGCGCAAGATCGAGGGCATCGTCCGGGAGGAGATGAACGCCATCGGCGGCCAGGAGATCCTCTTCCCGGCGTTGCTGCCGCGCGCGCCGTATGAGGCCACCAATCGGTGGACTGAATACGGGGACAACCTCTTTCGGCTGCAGGACCGCCGAGGCAACGATTATCTGCTGGGCCCCACCCATGAGGAACTGTTCACGCTGACGGTCAAGGGTGAGTACTCGTCCTACAAGGACTTCCCGTTGCGGCTCTACCAAATTCAGACCAAGTACCGGGACGAGGCGCGGCCCCGGGCCGGCATCCTGCGTGGGCGCGAATTCATCATGAAGGACTCGTACTCCTTCGACGTCGACGACGACGGACTGAAGAACGCCTACCACGCGCACCGCGAGGCCTACCAGCGCATCTTCGGCCGCCTCGCCGTCAACTACGTGATCGTGTCGGCCGTCTCGGGCGCCATGGGCGGCAGCGCCTCCGAGGAGTTCCTGGCCGAGAGCCCCATCGGCGAGGACACCTTCGTGCGCTGCCTGGAATCCGGGTATGCGGCCAACGTGGAAGCGGTGATCACCGCGGTGCCGCCCTCCCTGCCGATCGACGGGCAACCCGAAGCCGTCGTGCACGACACCCCCGACACCCCGACGATCGCCGCGCTGGTCGACTGGGCCAACGAGGCGCTGCCCGGTACCACCACCGCCGCGGACACGCTGAAGAACGTGCTGCTCAAGGTGCGTGCGCCCGGCGGCGAGTGGGAACTGCTGGCCATCGGCGTTCCCGGCGACCGCGAAGTGGACGACAAGCGGCTCGGCGCGGCGCTGGAACCGGCCGAGTACGCACTGCTCGACGAGGCCGACTTCACGGCCAACCCCTTCCTGGTGAAGGGATACATCGGGCCGAAAGGCTTGCAGGCCAACGGTGTTCGCTACCTTGTCGACCCGCGCGTGGTCGACGGCACGGCCTGGATCACCGGCGCCGACGAAAAGGGTAAACACGTGGTGGGCCTGGTGGCCGGCCGCGATTTCACCGCGGACGGCACCATCGAGGCGGCCGACGTGCGCGACGGGGACCCGTCCCCCGATGGTGCGGGCCCGCTGACCTCGGCCCGCGGCATCGAGATCGGGCACATCTTCCAGCTCGGCCGCAAGTACGCCGACGCGTTCTCCGCCGATGTGCTCGGCGAGAATGGCAAGCCGGTGCGGCTGACGATGGGTTCCTACGGTGTCGGGGTGTCCCGGCTGGTGGCGGTCATCGCCGAGCAGAACCACGACGAGATCGGTCTGCGCTGGCCGGCCTCGGTGTCACCGTTCGACGCGCACGTGGTGATCGCGAACAAGGACGCCGCCGCCCGGGCCGGCGCGCAGGAGTTGGCGGGCGAACTGGATCGGCTCGGTGTCGAGGTGCTGCTCGACGACCGCACCTCGTCACCCGGCGTGAAGTTCAAGGACGCCGAACTGCTCGGTGTCCCGTGGATCGTGGTGGTGGGCCGTGGTTGGAGCGACGGTGTCGTCGAACTGCGCAACCGCTTCACCGGCGAAACCCGGGAGATCGCGGTGGACGGCGCCTCGGCCGAGATCGCAACCGCTCTGACTGCCTAGCTATTCGGTGCCGCCCGGGAACGCCAGCGTGACCGGCGCGGCGCCGAGCACCTGGCTCCAGCGCGCGGCCAGCACCGCACAGCCGGTCAGTGCGGTCACCGCGAACGTGCGGTCTTCGCTGGTGGTGGCTTGTTCGAGGACCGCCCGCCAGGCCACTGCCGCGTCCTCCTCCATCCGGACCGCGAGTTGGGCGGCCTGGGTGGGATCGGAGACCTCCAGCGGAAGTTGGTAGCCCACCGCCGGCACCGGGACGGGTGCCGATCGGGTGGTGAGCATGGCGATGGCCCGCTCGCGCCGCTCACGGTGCTCGGCCATGGCGTCCGCCACGAGGGCGTTGTCGTCGGGTGTGGAGTGCGCGGACACCACGCCGTAGCCGTAGATCACGCCGTGTTCGGTGGCGACCGCGTCGAACAGCGCCGCGGTGGCCGGGTCGCCGGGCCGGTTCGGATCGGGAGTCGGCGTCGAACTGGTCGTCGTGGTGGTCGTCGTCGTGGTGGTCGAGGTGGAGGTGGTAGTGCTCGAGGTCGTCGACGGAGTCGGTTGCGGCGAGGTCATCGGGCCTGCCCGGGATCGGCGAGGGCCACCAGGTAGGACGCCGCGCAGGCCGCGGAGATCGAGCCCAGCAGGCCGGCGCGGTAGCCGGAGAGCGTCGCCGCGAGCTGTGCGGCACTGTCGGCCGAGGCGTGCAGGGCGCCAACCACATCCGCCACCGTCGGGGCAGGCGCCGGGGCCGACGAGGGCGCCGTCGTCGACCAGGTCGCCGAGGACGACGTGGTGGGCGCCTGGCCCCCGGTGAGCCGGGTGATCTCGTCGGCCAGCGCCCTGGCGTGTGCGGCGCGTTCGGAGGCGACGGTGGTAAGGGTGGGCGCGATCTGGGGCCGCGCCGTGGTGGCGGCCAGCCCGGCCAGTCGGCTGTCGGCATGCGCGCGGTCGAATTGCGCTACCAGATCGGCGAGTTCGGCTGGTGGGGCGGCGGGCGCGCACGACACCGCCGAACCGAGCACGGTCATGGCCATGCCGGCGGGGAGCGCCGTGACCAACAACCGCCGGCGGGTGATCGTGGGTAAAGCGCTCGGCACGCCCACATCCTGCCATGGTGGGCCGGGCGGAACTCCCGCCTGCTGTTCGTTTGGCCAAAGTGGCGGCGCGCCTGGCGTATCGTTTGGTAACCGATTCCTGGGTCAGCCCACCCGGAATATGTCCGCACAACTCAAGATGAGGAGCTCGCCGTGGCACCGGATGCCCCGCTGCTGCCGACGCAGGAGCAAGTGCTCGAGCTACTCGACGGTGAGTTCGCGCGCGCGGGATACGAAATCGAGGACGTCGTGGTCAACGCGTCCACCCGGCCACCCCGGATCACGGTGATCGCCGACAGGGACGAGGGCCTGAACCTGGACGACATCGCCACCTTGTCGCAGACCGCCTCGGAGCTGCTGGATGCTCTCGACAGTGCCGAATCCGCAGCGTACGTGCTGGAGATCACGTCGCGTGGCGTCGATCGCCCGTTGACCGAGGAGAAGCATTTCCGGCGCGCCCGCACCCGCAAGGTCGAGTTGGTGCTCGGTGACGGCTCGACGCTCACGGGGCGGATCGGTCACACCGGTGACGGTGCGGTGCATCTCGTGATCGCCGACAAGAGCAAGCTGTCCGTGCGTGAAGTGAAATTGGCTGATATTGCCAAAGCTGTTGTACAAGTTGAATTTTCGCCACCCAATCAACGTGAATTGGATCTGGTGGAGCAGTCTGGAAAGGGGGGCGGCGCGTGAACATCGACATGGCGGCGCTGCATGCTATCGAGTCCGACAAGGGCATCTCGGTAGACATTGTCGTCGACACGATCAAGTCGGCGTTGTTGACGGCCTACCGGCACACCGAAGGCCATGAGGCCGACGCACGGATCGACGTCGACCGAAAATCCGGCGTGGTCAAGGTGATCGCGCGCGAGACGGATGACGACGGCAACCTCGTCAACGAATGGGACGACACCCCAGAGGGATTCGGGCGTATCGCGGCCACCACCGCGCGGCAGGTGATCCTGCAGCGGTTGCGCGACGCCGAGAATGAGCAGATGTACGGCGAGTTCGCCGCCCACGAAGGCGATATCGTCGCCGGCGTCGTCCAGCGGGACAATCGCGAGAACACCCGCGGCAATGTGGTGGTGCGCGTCGGCACCGAGGCCAAGGGTTCCGACGGCATGGTCCGACCGGCCGAGCAGGTGCCCGGCGAACGTTACGAGCACGGCGACCGGCTGCGGTGCTATGTCATCGGCGTGAGCCGCGGGGCCCGCGAACCCAAGATCGAACTCTCGCGTACCCACCCCAATCTGGTGCGCAAGCTGTTCGCGCTGGAGGTCCCGGAGATCGCCGACAACTCGGTCGAGATCGTCGCGGTGGCCCGCGAGGCCGGGCACCGCTCCAAGATCGCGGTGACCTCCAAGGTGTCCGGACTGAACGCGAAGGGCGCGTGTATCGGCCCGATGGGTCAGCGGGTGCGCAACGTGATGAGCGAGTTGTCGGGGGAGAAGATCGACATCATCGACTTCGACCCCGACCCGGCGCGGTTCGTGGCCAATGCGCTGTCCCCGGCGAAGGTGGTGTCGGTCACGGTGATCGACGAGGCCACCCGGGCGGCGCGGGTGGTGGTGCCGGACTTCCAGCTGTCGCTCGCCATCGGCAAGGAAGGCCAGAACGCCCGCCTGGCGGCGCGGCTGACCGGCTGGCGGATCGACATCCGCAGCGACGCCGCCGAGCCCGAGACTGCCTGAGCACGACGCTGCGGCGAGCGACCCCGACACGCGATTCTGTCTGCGCGAACGGTGACGGTAGACTGAGCCGTGATCCAGCGCGAGACTCCGATTTCCCATCCTCGTGCGCACCGTGGCCCTGATGGACCGGTGCGGACGTGTGTGGGTTGCCGGAAGCGAGAGTTGGCCGTCGATTTGCTTCGGCTGGCCGCTGTCCTCGACAAACCCGGCCATTACGCCGTAACCGTCGATTCAGCGGGTAGCCTGCCGGGGCGGGGTGCATGGTTGCATCCCGACCAGCAGTGCCTCGAAGCGGCGATGCGGCGGCGGGCTTTCGTCCGAGCGTTACGGATCACCGGTTCACCGGAAGTTTCCGCTGTGGTCGAGTACGTCGAAGGAATTCGGCCAGCCGACCGACACGGTCAAGAGAACAGGTAGCGAAGAACATGAGCACACCGTGAAGTCCCGATGACCATGCGTCATAGCTAAACCCGAGGCGCGGCCGACCGCTGTCGCCTCCAGACGAGGAGATGTAGTGGCAGGTAAGGCCCGCGTACACGAGTTGGCTAAGGAACTCGGTGTCACCAGCAAGGAAGTGCTCGCCCGGCTCAGCGATCAGGGCGAATTCGTAAAATCGGCGTCGTCGACGGTTGAGGCCCCGGTGGCCCGCCGTCTGCGGGAATCGTTCGGCGGCGGCAAGCCCGCCAAGCCCGCGGGTCCCGCCGCGAAGCCCTCCGGTTCGGCACCGACGCCCGGCCCGCGGCCCGGCCCGAAGCCCGCCGTCCCGGCCCCGGCTGCTCCGCCGCCGCCGGCCCCCCCGGC
>NZ_JBFUFU010000038.1:0-5517 GCF_056403275.1 Mycobacterium sp. P2_H7
TTTTTTGGCCACTCGTTTGGGGGGATTCCCGTCTTCCTGAGTTGATGGGTGGCTTTTTTTGATGCCAGTTTGTTGGTGTCTTTTGATTTGGATATCAGGTTTTTCTGATTCGAATTCACCTGGGCTTTGGTCTGGGTTGTTTTTGTTTGGAGAGTTTGATTCTGGCTCAGGACGAACGCTGGCGGCGTGCTTAACACATGCAAGTCGAACGGAAAGGCCCTTCGGGGTACTCGAGTGGCGAACGGGTGAGTAACACGTGGGTGATCTGCCCTGCACTTTGGGATAAGCCTGGGAAACTGGGTCTAATACCGAATATGATCATGCTCTTCATGGGGTGTGGTGGAAAGCTTTTGCGGTGTGGGATGGGCCCGCGGCCTATCAGCTTGTTGGTGGGGTAATGGCCTACCAAGGCGACGACGGGTAGCCGGCCTGAGAGGGTGACCGGCCACACTGGGACTGAGATACGGCCCAGACTCCTACGGGAGGCAGCAGTGGGGAATATTGCACAATGGGCGCAAGCCTGATGCAGCGACGCCGCGTGAGGGATGACGGCCTTCGGGTTGTAAACCTCTTTCAGCACAGACGAAGCGCAAGTGACGGTATGTGCAGAAGAAGGACCGGCCAACTACGTGCCAGCAGCCGCGGTAATACGTAGGGTCCGAGCGTTGTCCGGAATTACTGGGCGTAAAGAGCTCGTAGGTGGTTTGTCGCGTTGTTCGTGAAAACTCACAACTCAATTGTGGGCGTGCGGGCGATACGGGCAGACTTGAGTACTGCAGGGGAGACTGGAATTCCTGGTGTAGCGGTGGAATGCGCAGATATCAGGAGGAACACCGGTGGCGAAGGCGGGTCTCTGGGCAGTAACTGACGCTGAGGAGCGAAAGCGTGGGGAGCGAACAGGATTAGATACCCTGGTAGTCCACGCCGTAAACGGTGGGTACTAGGTGTGGGTTTCCTTCCTTGGGATCCGTGCCGTAGCTAACGCATTAAGTACCCCGCCTGGGGAGTACGGCCGCAAGGCTAAAACTCAAAGAAATTGACGGGGGCCCGCACAAGCGGCGGAGCATGTGGATTAATTCGATGCAACGCGAAGAACCTTACCTGGGTTTGACATGCACAGGACGCCAGTAGAGATATTGGTTCCCTTGTGGTCTGTGTGCAGGTGGTGCATGGCTGTCGTCAGCTCGTGTCGTGAGATGTTGGGTTAAGTCCCGCAACGAGCGCAACCCTTGTCCTATGTTGCCAGCGGGTTATGCCGGGGACTCGTAGGAGACTGCCGGGGTCAACTCGGAGGAAGGTGGGGATGACGTCAAGTCATCATGCCCCTTATGTCCAGGGCTTCACACATGCTACAATGGCCGGTACAAAGGGCTGCGATGCCGTGAGGTGGAGCGAATCCTTGTAAAGCCGGTCTCAGTTCGGATCGGGGTCTGCAACTCGACCCCGTGAAGTCGGAGTCGCTAGTAATCGCAGATCAGCAACGCTGCGGTGAATACGTTCCCGGGCCTTGTACACACCGCCCGTCACGTCATGAAAGTCGGTAACACCCGAAGCCGGTGGCCTAACCCCTTGTGGGAGGGAGCCGTCGAAGGTGGGATCGGCGATTGGGACGAAGTCGTAACAAGGTAGCCGTACCGGAAGGTGCGGCTGGATCACCTCCTTTCTAAGGAGCACCACGAGACCTGGCCGGCCCCACAAATGGTGGGATCAGCTGATGCTGGGCGATTCGTTGGATGGCCTCAYACCTGTAGTGGGTGGGGGTCTGGTGCAACAACAAACTTGGCCTCTTCGGGGGTGGATCATCAGACACACTATTGGGCTTTGAGACAACAGGCCCGCGGGACTTCCACGTTGGTGGGGGTTGCCGGCTCTTGGTCCCGGATTGTTTCCGGGTAGGGGGTTCTTGTTGTTGCCCTGCTTTGGTGGTGGGGTGTGGTGTTTGATTTGTGGATAGTGGTTGCGAGCATCTTGCACGCAAGGACCCGTGTGGGGGTTTCTGTCGTCTTTTGGGGCGGTGGGGATTTCTGCTGTGTGGGTTGTTGTGTGTTGTGATGTGCAATTTCTTTTTTTCTTTATTCTGGTTTTTTGTGTTGTAAGTGTTTAAGGGCGCATGGTGGATGCCTTGGCATTGGGAGCCGATGAAGGACGTGGGAGGCTGCGTTATGCCTCGGGGAGCTGCCAACCGAGCGTGGATCCGAGGATGTCCGAATGGGGAAACCCAGCACGAGTGATGTCGTGTTACCCACACCTGAATATATAGGGTGTGGGGGGGAACGCGGGGAAGTGAAACATCTCAGTACCCGTAGGAAGAGAAAACAAAAGTGATTCCGTGAGTAGTGGCGAGCGAAAGCGGATGATGGCTAAACCGTATGCATGTGATACCCGGCGGGGGTTGTGTGTGCGGGGTTGTGGGGCGTTTCTTCTCTCATCCGCCGATGAGGGCAACAGTGATAAAGGTGTGTGTTAGCGGAAGTGGTCTTGGGATGGCCTGCCGTAGACGGTGAGAGCCCGGTACGCGAAAACTTGCACCCTGTTGTGGAACTGTCCCCGAGTAGCAGCGGGCCCGTGAAATCTGCTGTGAATCTGCCGGGACCATCCGGTAAGCCTGAATACTTCCCAATGACCGATAGCGGATTAGTACCGTGAGGGAATGGTGAAAAGTACCCCGGGAGGGGAGTGAAATAGTACCTGAAACCGTGTGCCTACAATCCGTCAGAGCCCTCCTTCGTGGTGGGGTGATGGCGTGCCTTTTGAAGAATGAGCCTGCGAGTCAGGGACATGTCGCGAGGTTAACCCGTGTGGGGTAGCCGCAGCGAAAGCGAGTCTGAATAGGGCGTATCCAGTCAATAGTGGCTGGTGTAGTGGTGTGTTCTGGACCCGAAGCGGAGTGATCTACCCATGGCCAGGGTGAAGCGCGGGTAAGACCGCGTGGAGGCCCGAACCCACTTAGGTTGAAGACTGAGGGGATGAGTTGTGGGTAGGGGTGAAAGGCCAATCAAACTCCGTGATAGCTGGTTCTCCCCGAAATGCATTTAGGTGCAGCGTTGCGTGTTTCTTGCCGGAGGTAGAGCTACTGGATGGCCGATGGGCCTCACAAGGTTACTGACGTCAGCCAAACTCCGAATGCCGGTAAGTGAAAGCGTGGCAGTGAGACGGCGGGGGATAAGCTCCGTGCGTCGAGAGGGAAACAGCCCAGATCGCCGACTAAGGCCCCTAAGCGTGTGCTAAGTGGAAAAGGATGTGCAGTCGCGAAGACAACCAGGAGGTTGGCTTAGAAGCAGCCACCCTTGAAAGAGTGCGTAATAGCTCACTGGTCAAGTGATTGTGCGCCGATAATGTAGCGGGGCTCAAGCACACCGCCGAAGTCGCGGCATCAACCTTTGGTTGATGGGTAGGGGAGCGTCCTGCACCCAGTGAAGCAGCCTGGTAATGGAGCTGTGGAGGGTGTGGGAGTGAGAATGCAGGCATGAGTAGCGATAAGGCAAGTGAGAACCTTGCCCGCCGAAAGACCAAGGGTTCCTGGGGCAGGCCAGTCCGCCCAGGGTGAGTCGGGACCTAAGGCGAGGCCGACAGGCGTAGTCGATGGACAACGGGTTGATATTCCCGTACCCGTGTGTGCGCGCCCATGATGAATCAGAGGTACTAACCGCCCAAAACCATCGTTACCGATCACCTTCGGGTGTGAGGATTGATGGGGCTGCGTGGGACCTTCTCTGGTAGTAGTCAAGCGATGGGGTGACGCAGGAAGGTAGCCGTACCAGTCAGTGGTAATACTGGGGCAAGCCTGTAGGGAGACATCTAGGTAAATCCGGGTGTCATTAATCCTGAGAGGTGATGCATAGCCGATTGAGGCGAATTCGGTGATCCTATGCTGCCGAGAAAAGCCTCTAGCGAGCTCACACATGGCCCGTACCCCAAACCAACACAGGTGGTCAGGTAGAGAATACTAAGGCGTACGAGTGAACTATGGTTAAGGAACTCGGCAAAATGCCCCCGTAACTTCGGGAGAAGGGGGACCCCCTATTGTCATGGCTTTTGCGGCCGGCAGCGGTGGGGGGTGGCACAAACCAGTGAGAAGCGACTGTTTACTAAAAACACAGGTCCGTGCGAAGTCGCAAGACGATGTATACGGACTGACGCCTGCCCGGTGCTGGAAGGTTAAGAGGACCCGTTAACTCGTAAGGGTGAAGCGGAGAATTTAAGCCCCAGTAAACGGCGGTGGTAACTATAACCATCCTAAGGTAGCGAAATTCCTTGTCGGGTAAGTTCCGACCTGCACGAATGGCGTAACGACTTCTCAACTGTCTCAACCATAGACTCGGCGAAATTGCACTACGAGTAAAGATGCTCGTTACGCGCGGCAGGACGAAAAGACCCCGGGACCTTCACTACAACTTGGTATTGGTGCTCGGTTCGGTTTGTGTAGGATAGGTGGGAGACTGTGAAGCGGGCACGCCAGTGTTCGTGGAGTCATTGTTGAAATACCACTCTGACCGTATTGGGCCTCTAACCTCGAACCGTATATCCGGTTCAGGAACAGTGCCTGGTGGGTAGTTTAACTGGGGCGGTTGCCTCCTAAAATGTAACGGAGGCGCCCAAAGGTTCCCTCAACCTGGATGGCAATCAGGTGTTGAGTGTAAGTGCACAAGGGAGCTTGACTGCGAGACGGACATGTCGAGCAGGGACGAAAGTCGGGACTAGTGATCCGGCACCTCTGAATGGAAGGGGTGTCGCTCAACGGATAAAAGGTACCCCGGGGATAACAGGCTGATCTTCCCCAAGAGTCCATATCGACGGGATGGTTTGGCACCTCGATGTCGGCTCGTCGCATCCTGGGGCTGGAGCAGGTCCCAAGGGTTGGGCTGTTCGCCCATTAAAGCGGCACGCGAGCTGGGTTTAGAACGTCGTGAGACAGTTCGGTCTCTATCCGCCGCGCGCGTCAGAAGCTTGAGGAAACCTGTCCCTAGTACGAGAGGACCGGGACGGACGAACCTCTGGTTTACCAGTTGTCCCACCAGGGGCACGGCTGGATAGCTACGTTCGGACAGGATAACCGCTGAAAGCATCTAAGCGGGAAACCTCTTCCAAGACCAGGCTTCTCACCCATTAAGTGGGATAAGGCCCCCCGCAGACCACGGGATTGATAGGCCAGACCTATACACCTAGTAATAGGTTCAGGGAACTGGTACTAACCGGCCGAAAACTTACACACACCCCAACAAAAGTGGGGTAACAAAACACCGTGTAAGTGAAAAAGAGACGCACACACATTGCCCGCAACCACAATATCCACCAGCAGATCAAACACACCATTCATTTGGACTGCACCCCACCACCAAAACACCACAAAATTTTCCCCCTGCGAAACACCAGGGGGCACTCAGAAAAGAGTGAATAAAGTTACGGCGGCCATAGCGGCAGGGAAACGCCCGGACCCATCCCGAACCCGGAAGCTAAGCCTACCAGCGCCGATGATACTACCCTTTCGGGTGGAAAAGTAGGACACCGCCGAACACA
>NZ_JBFUFU010000039.1:0-2444 GCF_056403275.1 Mycobacterium sp. P2_H7
ACATTCACCTACACCCCGAGCGCCGCCGCACAAGGTCTCGATGACGGCGAAACCTTCACCGACACCTTCAGTTACACGGTCCTCGACGGCAACGGTGGTTTCGACACCGCCACCGTGACCATCACCATCAACGGCGCCAACGACGCACCCGTCGCSGTCGATGACGCGTTCACCACCAACGAAGACACCCCGCTGACCGGCGACCCCAACTTCTACCTCGCCGGCAACGACACCGACGTCGACCTCGAAAACCTCACCGCAGTCTCCTTCACCCAACCCACCAACGGCGGCACCGTCGTAGCCAACCCCGACGGCACCTGGACCTACACCCCCGGCACCAACGCCCAAACACTGGGCGCCGGAGACACTCTCACCGACACCTTCACCTACGAAGTATCCGACGGCACCGCCACCGACACCGGCCTGGTCACCATCACCGTCACCGGCATCAACGACGCACCCAACGCCGTCAACGACCTCGCCAACACCGACGAAGACACCGCCACCACCGGCAACGTCCTCACCAACGACACCGACATCGACGGCGGCCCYCTCCAAGTCACCACCACCACCCCGATGAACGGCACCTACGGCACCGTCACCATCAATCCCGACGGCAGCTACACCTACACCCCCTACAACGGCAGCGCACCCGGCCAAGGCACCACAGTCGGAGCCACCGGCGGCACCATCACCCTCAACGACCCCAGCCAGGTCACGCAGGGCGACAACACATTCGGCGGCCACGACTACGTCGCCGTAGTGTTCACCCCCAGCGCAACGGGCACATACGAATTCGGCCAGACGGGCGCACTGGTCGACACCATGATCTACGTGTTCGGCGGCGCAACCTTCGACCCGTCCGCACCTGGCACCCTGCTCGACTTCAACGATGACAGCGGCACCGCAGATACCTGCGGCACTCAGGGCTTCTGCCCGCGAGTCGACCCCACCCTCACGGCCGGCCAACCCGTCACCATCGTCATCACCACATACAGCGCAGGCGCGGTGCTCGGGCTCCCGCAAAACCTCTACACCAACGGTCCCGGGACCTTCGCCGGATCCGCTGCGGGCGCCGACGCTCTGGCCGAAGGCGAAACCGGCACCGACACCTTCACGTACGAGGTTTCCGACGGCAACGGCGGCACCGACACCGCCACCCTCAGCGTCACCATCACCGGCACCAACGACGCACCCGTCGCGGCCGATGACCTCAACGCCACCGACGAAGAAACCCCGGTCACAGGCAACGTGCTGACCAACGACACCGACATCGACAACGGCGATGTCCTGACAGTCACCACCACCACCCCGATGACCGGCAACTACGGCACCGTCACCATCGGAACCGACGGCTCCTACACCTACACCCCCGGCCCGAACGCCCAAACACTCGCCGCGGGCGAAACAGCCACCGACACCTTCACTTACACAGTGACGGACACCCACGGCGCTTTCGACAACGCCACCCTGGCCGTCACCGTCACCGGCCTCAATGACGCGCCAGTCGCCGTCGACGATGCGTTCTCCGTCGGTGAAGACGGTGCCCTGACCGGCGACCCGAACGTCTACCTCGCCGCCAACGACACCGACATCGACGGCGACACCCTGACCGCTGTGTCGTTCACCCAACCCACCAACGGCGGGTCCGTTGTGGACAACGGGGACGGCACCTGGACCTACACCCCCGGCGCCAACGCCCAAGCCCTCGGCAACGGCGACTCACTGCAAGACACCTTCACCTACACCGTCACCGACGGCAACGGTGGCAGTGACATCGGCACCGTGACCATTACCGTCACCGGGGCCAACGACACACCGGTGGCCGGCGAGGACACCGCCACCACCAATGAAGACTCCGCGGTGAACGTCAACGTGCTCGCCAACGACAGTGACATCGACGGCGACACCTTGACAGTGGTGAGCTTCACCCAGCCCGACAACGGCGGCGCCGTCATCGACAACGGCGACGGCACCTTCACCTACACCCCCGGCGCCAACGCCCAAGCCCTCGGTGCGGGTGCATCATTGGACGACACCTTCACCTACACCGTCTCCGACGGCAACGGCGGGAACGCCACCGGAACCGTCACCATCACCGTCACCGGCTCCAACGACGCACCCGTCGCCGTCGACGATGCCTTCAGCACCGGGGAGGACTCCCCGCCGCTGACGTTCAACCTCACCAACCTGTTGAACAACGACACCGATGCCGAAAACGACCCGCTCACACCGTTCGTCGGCTCACTCACCCAGCCGGCACACGGATCGCTGGTCTTCGATTCGGGCACAGGCACATTCACCTACACCCCGAGCGCCGCCGCACAAGGTCTCGATGACGGCGAAACCTTCACCGACACCTTCAGTTACACGGTCCTCGACGGCAACGGTGGTTTCGACACCGCCACCGTGACCATCACCATCAACGGCGCCAACGACGCACC
>NZ_JBFUFU010000040.1:0-1709 GCF_056403275.1 Mycobacterium sp. P2_H7
CGTTGATATGACTTGAGTTAGTCCTTCACAAACGCCTCCGGGGGTGTCAGGAAGGGATTGTCAAAGATTCCTTTCGAGGACCTGAGCGTTGGCGCGCTCAGGTTCGCCTGACACACCCCGGAGGTGTTGTTGTGTCTGTGCAGAATGCTCCAGTCACGTCGTCCACGATCGTCGTTGCTATCGATGTCGGCAAGACTTCATTGATGGTGTCGGTGACCGACTGCGCTCGTCGACGGTTGATGGGCCCGGTCGAGTTCGCGATGACCCGCTCAGGTCTGGGCGCTGCCGTGCAGCGCGTGCTGGCCGTGGCGGCATTGTGTCCGCAGGTCAAAGTGGGTGTGGAAGCGGCGGGGCATTATCACCGACCTGTGGTGGATTACCGGTGGCCGCCGGGCTGGGAGGTGCGCGAACTCAATCCCGCCCATGTCGCTGAGCAGCGCCGGGTGATGGGCCGGCGGCGGGTGAAGACAGACGGGATCGACCTCGAGGCGATCACCGAGTTGATGTTGGCCGGACGGGGCCGGGTGATCGGAGAGCGTGAGGTGCTTACCGGCGAGTTGGCGGCGTGGGCCCAGCATCGGTCGCGGCGGGKCGCGACCCGCACGGCCACCAAAAATCAACTACTCGCTCAACTCGATCGGACGTTCCCCGGGCTGACGTTGGCGTTACCGGATGTGTTGGGCACCAAAATCGGACGGCTGGTCGCTGCCGAGTTCACCGATCCGGCGCGGTTGTCGGGTTTGGGGGTGAATCGTTTGATCCGCTTTGCCGCTGCCCGCGACGTGCAGCTGCGTCGTCCGGTCGCTGAGCGTCTGATCGCAGCGGCCAAGGACGCCCTACCGACCCGCGATGCCGTGGTGGCCCGACGCGTGCTGGCCGCTGACGTGGCCCTGTTGACCGACCTGGACACCGGGATCGCCGACGCCGAAGCCGAACTCGCCCGGCTGTTACCGTCGAGCCCGTTCAGTACCCTGACCTCGGTCCCGGGCTGGGGTGTAGTTCGAGTCTCCAATTATGCTGCTGCCCTGGGTGATCCGAAACGATGGCCAGGATCCAAGCAGATCTACCGCGCATCGGGACTCTCACCGATGCAGTACGAGTCCGCGCACAAACGCCGGGACGGATCGATCAGCCGCGAGGGCAGCGTGGCACTGCGCCGAGCCCTCATCGATCTCGGTATCGGTCTATGGCTGACCGAGCCCGCCGCCAAGACCTACGCACACGGACTCAAGGATCGGGGCAAGCGCGGCGGCGTCATCGCCTGCGCACTGGCCCACCGCGCCAACCGCATCGCCTACTCCCTAGTCCGCGACCACACCGTCTACGACCCCACCCGCTGGAGCTGAACCACCATCAGCGGTGGCAGCCCTGTGGCTGAAAGGAGCGCCGGAGAACACTCTTCACAACCCCGGCCGGCAGTGTCACGCTGAACGGACGGGACGAAGAGCCGGATCAGATGCCGCACGCGTTATGGCGGACCCCACTCGGGTCACGCCGTATCTAACTTGGCACCCGGCTCTTCGCCTCCGCGGCAGCCCGAACGACGCCAGATGACCCGATCACGAGGTCGCATACGTCAACGTGGGCACCAGGCACCCACCGCATTCAGCCAGCCCTACCGACATCACAGCACCACCACAACACCCGAACACCGGATGTCGACCCAACATGCCAAACCCCGCTATTGACACGGCCTACAGCCAGTTAGG
>NZ_JBFUFU010000041.1:0-1388 GCF_056403275.1 Mycobacterium sp. P2_H7
GGGGGAACCGCACTGCTACGACATCCCGTCGTGCTGGGCCATCCGGTCGATCTTCGACACTCTCGACGGCATCGACACGATGACCGACGACATCCAGCAGCTGATGCCCGACATGGAGCGTCTGGATACCCTGATGCCGCAGATGGTCGCGCTGATGCCGTCCATGATCGCGACGATGAAGAACATGAAGACCTACATGCTGACCATGTATCAGACCCAGAAGGGCATACAGGATCAGATGTCGGCCATGCAGGACAACTCGTCTGCCATGGGCGAGGCCTTCGACGCGTCCCGCAACGACGACTCGTTCTATCTACCGCCGGAAACCTTCGACAACGCCGAGTTCAAACGCGGCATGAAGAACTTCATCTCGCCAGACGGCAAGTCGGTGCGCTTCATCATCAGCCATGACGGCGATCCGATGAGCCCCGAAGGCATTTCGCACATCGAACCCATCAAGAACGCGGCCAAGGAAGCCATCAAGGGCACACCGCTCGAGGGCTCCAAGGTCTACCTCGGTGGCACCGCCTCGGTGTTCAAGGACATGGCCGACGGCTCCAAGTTCGATCTGATGATCGCGGGCATCGCCTCGCTGTGCCTGATCTTCATCATCATGCTGATCATCACCCGGGCGGTGGTCGCCGCCGCGGTCATCGTCGGCACCGTGCTGCTCTCGCTGGGCACCTCGTTCGGCCTGTCGGTGCTGATCTGGCAGCACATCATCGGCCAACCGCTGCACTGGATGGTGTTGGCGATGTCGGTGATCATCCTGTTGGCCGTCGGTTCCGACTACAACCTGCTGCTTGTGTCGCGGTTCAAGGAGGAGATCCACGCGGGCCTGAACACCGGCATCATCCGCTCGATGGGTGGTACCGGCTCGGTGGTGACCTCGGCCGGTCTGGTGTTCGCCTTCACGATGATGTCCATGGCGGTCAGCGATTTGATCGTGATCGGGCAGGTCGGAACAACGATCGGCATAGGCCTGTTGTTCGACACGTTGATCATCCGGTCGTTCATGACGCCGTCGATCGCGGCGTTGCTGGGTAAGTGGTTCTGGTGGCCGCAGCGGGTGCGTCAGCGTCCACTGCCCGCGCCATGGCCCACGCCCGTACCGGCACCGGTCGGTGCAGGCGCTTCGGAGTAGTCGAGTGAGGGGTTGCGTAGTGAAGAAGACAAAACTGGCGGTACTGGCGGCCACGACGGTCGCCACCGGGCTGTCCCTCGCGGCTCCCGCGCAGGCGGATCCGGCCTATGACCGGGACCCCGACACCAACTTCGCCCACGAACTGCACACCTACGGCATCTACGGGCAAAAAGACTTCAACGCCTGGATCGGCAAACTGGTCTGCAAACGACTCACCAACAACGTCGACCACACCGCCTTCGAC
>NZ_JBFUFU010000042.1:0-1371 GCF_056403275.1 Mycobacterium sp. P2_H7
TTGGCGCCGACGAATTTTGCGGAGTCGAAGGCGGTGTGGTCGACGTTGTTGGTGAGTCGTTTGCAGACCAGTTTGCCGATCCAGGCGTTGAAGTCTTTTTGCCCGTAGATGCCGTAGGTGTGCAGTTCGTGGGCGAAGTTGGTGTCGGGATCCCGGTCATAGGCCGGATCAGCGTGCGCGGGTGCGGCCAAACCGACTGCCGCACCGGCGATCAGGGTGGCGATGACGAATTTCATGACGAGACCTCCTCGGTCTGCTTGTGGACCGGATCCGGCCACCTCGACGGGACAGGGCGCTGCCGCACCTGCTGTGGCCACCAGAACCACTTGCCCAACAGGGCCGCGATCGCGGGCGTCATGAACGACCGGATGATCAACGTGTCGAACAACAGACCCAGACCGATGGTGGTGCCGACCTGACCGATGACGGTGAGCTCACTGACGGCCATCGAGATCATCGTGAAGGCGAACACCAGACCGGCCGAGGTCACCACCGAGCCGGTACCACCCATCGAGCGGATGATGCCGGTGTTCAGGCCCGCGTGGATCTCCTCCTTGAACCGCGACACCAACAACAGGTTGTAGTCCGCGCCGACGGCCAACAGGATGATCACCGACATCGCCAACACCATCCAGTGCAGCGGCGTGCCAAGGATGTGCTGCCACAACAGGACCGAGAGTCCGAAGGACGCACCGAGTGACACCAGCACCGTTCCCACGATCACCGCGGCGGCGACCACCGCCCGGGTGATGATCAGCATGATGATGAAGATCAGGCACAGCGAGGCGATGCCCGCGATGATCAGATCCCAGTTCGCGCCTTCTTGCATGTCCTTGAAGGTCGCGGCGGTACCGGCCAGGTAGATCCGGGAACCCTCCAGGGGCGTGCCCTTGATGGCTTCCTTGGCGGCCTGCTTGATGGACTCGATGTGCGAAACCCCTTCGGGGCTCATCGGATCGCCGTCATGGCTGATGATGAAGCGCACCGACTTGCCGTCTGGCGAGATGAAGTTCTTCATACCGCTCTTGAATTCGGGGTTGTCGAACGTTTCCGGCGGTAGATAGAACGAGTCGTCGTTCTTCGCGGCGTCGAAGGCCTCGCCCATCGCAGACGAATTGTCCTGCATGGCCGACATCTGATCCTGTATGCCCTTCTGGGTCTGATACATGGTCAGCATGTAGGTCTTCATGTTCTTCATCGTCGCGATCATCGACGGCATCAACGCGACCATCTGCGGCATCAGGGTATCCAGACGCTCCATGTCGGGCATCAGCTGCTGGATGTCGTCGGTCATCGTGTCGATGCCGTCGAGAGTGTCGAAGATCGACCGGATGGCCCAGCACGACGGGATGTCGTAGCAGTGCGGTTCCC
>NZ_JBFUFU010000043.1:0-1094 GCF_056403275.1 Mycobacterium sp. P2_H7
AGTTCGGATCCGCCGGTGAGTTCGGATCCGCCGGTGGTGGCGAGTGGGCTGATCAGTGCGCCGGTGCTGGTGTTGATTACTCCCACAGTGGTTGTCGAGACCAGCCCGCTCGCACCCTGGTCGTTGACCAGGGTGGCCAGGGCGCGGCCTTTGGCGTAGAAGTTCAGGCCGCCGGCGATTTGCGCGTCGGSYTTGTCGATGGGCGTGCTGATGATGGTGCCGGTGGTGGTGTTGATGAGGGTGACCAGGGCTCGGTGGCGGAGGCCGCCCATGCCGGGGGTGCCGCCGGCGACGTCGTCGGTGAYSAGCCASASGCGGGTGTTYTTGTCGGTGAAGATGGGTCCGGTGGTGGTGCCGTTGACGCGGATCGGATCGGAAATCCACGCACCGGTGCTCAAGTTCAAAAGGCCGAATTGGGTGCGGTCGAAGGCCATGTCGTTGGTGGTGATGTAGGCGCGGGTTTTCTTGCTGTCGAACGTGATTGGGGCGGCGAGTTCGGATCCTCCGGTGGAGGCGAGTGGGCCGATCAGTGCGCCGGTGCTGGTGTTKATCACTCCGGCATAGGTGGTGGAGAGGCCGCCTTTGGCGCTCTGGTCGTTGATCAGGGTTACCAGCGCGCGACCTTTGGCGTAGAAGTTCAATCCGTCGACGACCTGTCCGGCCGCCTTGATGGGGGTGGCGATCACGGCTCCGGTAGCGGCGTCGAGCAGGGTGACTTCGGCGCGGTGCTCCTGCGGGCCTTGGCCGGGACGACCACCGGCGACGTCGTCGACGACCAGCCAGACGCGGGAGTTCTTCTCGGTGAACACCGGACCGGTCGTTGTCCCGGTGGTCCGGAATGGTTCGGCCACCCATTGACCGGTGGCGAGGTTCAGGACGCCGAATTGGGTGCGGTCGGCGGTGATGTCGCTGGTGGTGATGTAGGCGCGGGTTTTCTTGCTGTCGAACGTGATCGGGGTGGCCAGTTCGGATCCGCCGGTGGTGGCGAGTGGGCTGATCAGTGCGCCGGTGCTGGTGTTGATTACTCCCACAGTGGTTGTCGAGACCAGCCCGCTCGCACCCTGGTCGTTGACCAGGGTGGCCAGGGCGCGGCC
>NZ_JBFUFU010000044.1:0-740 GCF_056403275.1 Mycobacterium sp. P2_H7
CCGTCGGACAAGGCGCAGCGCAACTTCACCGATCCGGAAAGCCGCATCATGAAGGGCCGCGACGGCTTTGTGCAGGCCTACAATGCGCAGGCGGCCGTCGACACCAAGGCCCAGGTGATCCTCGCCCATGGGCTGAGCGACTGCGCCGCCGACAGCGGCCAATTGGTGCCGATGATCGACGCGGTGATCGCCAACACCGGCGCCAAGCCGACCCAGATATCGGCCGACAGCGGCTATTGCTCGCAAGACAATATCCAGGCCATGGAGGACCGCGAGATCGAGGCCTTCATCGCGACGGGCCGGCAGAAGCATGGCGAGGCGGCCGCCGACGGCGGCAAAGGCCTCGGAGTGAAGGTGGAGCAGATGCGCGAGCGCTTGCGCCGGGACGGATTTGCCAATCCCTATCGCTTGCGCAAGCAGACCGTCGAGCCCGTCTTCGGCCAAATCAAACAGGCCCGCGGCTTCCGCCAGTTCCTGATGCGAGGGCTGAACWAGGTCGCCGCCGAATGGGCAATGCTGTGCACCGTCCACAACATCCTCAAGCTGGCAGGAGCACAAAGATCGATGACACCGGCCTGATCATTGTGACACAACCGCGGCTCGATCGGACGCACTCTGTCATCCACGCCAGAATCCCTGCCGACCCAGATCGCCTCGGCGGGTCCCATTACAGAGTCAGGCTCCTAGCTCCGCAACGAGCCGCTGCCCTGCGGTTTGGAGCGATTTGACTATTTCGTCAG
>NZ_JBFUFU010000045.1:0-736 GCF_056403275.1 Mycobacterium sp. P2_H7
TCGTTCCCCTGCTGGTGCCGAAGTCGGGCGGCTGAAGCCCGTTTGCTGTTTGCGCCTGTCGATTGCCCCCAACGCCGCGACGCTCTGACGTCACGGCATGGATCCTAGGTGTTTGATCCCGAGCTTTAATGGTGCGATATTTTCTTCCGAATGGAAGGATGCGCTATGGGACAGGTTCTACACGGCCGCGCCACAACGACAGAGGCAATCCGTCGAGCAATACAGMATAGTCAAGAGAGCCTGAGGACGCTGGCCAAGCGCTACGGSATCAATCAGAAGACTGTCGCCAAATGGCGGGAGCGGACTTCGGTGACCGATCTGCCGACCGGTCCGAGACAGCCGAGATCGACGGTTCTGTCTGTCGAGGAAGAGGCCGTCATCGTCGCCTTCCGCCGGTATACGCTGCTGCCGCTCGACGACTGCCTCTACACCTTGCAGCCGACGATCCCGCACCTGACGCGTTCGTCCTTGCACCGCTGCCTGCAGCGCCATGGCATCGGCCGGCTGCCGGATATCGAAGGCGACAAGCCGGCAAGGAAGAAGTTCAAAAGCTACCCGATCGGCTACTTCCACATCGACGTCGCCGAGGTGCGCACCGAACAGGGCAAGCTGCACATGTTCGTCGCCATCGACCGCACCTCCAAGTTCGCCTTCGTCGAGCTGCAYGAGAAGGCCACCACCGCCGTCTCTAAAGAGTTTCTGCTCCGGCTGATCGCCGCAGTCCCCTACAAGATCC
>NZ_JBFUFU010000046.1:0-476 GCF_056403275.1 Mycobacterium sp. P2_H7
GAGAAGAACCAGTGGATGCGGTCTTGGGCGCCTTGTTGGTCGCCGGCGGGTTTGTTGTTGTAGTCGATCATGTAGCGCTCGTAGTAGACGGGTTCCACATCGCGGGCGGCGGCCATGATCTGTTCTGCGGTGCAGGGGGTTTTGAGGATCCGGTTGGGGATGGGGTAGTCGTCGGTCGCATCGGCGGAAGAGACGGCGGAGGTGGCGATGCCTGTCGTGATGGCGCCGGCCAGGGCTGCTGCGGCGAGGCCCATGCGAATTGTTTTGCGGACCATGAGGATTCTCCGTTCAGTGCCGTTGGTCGGCGGCGACTTGGTCGAGGATGGCGCGTTTGTCGGGGCAGTAGTAGTTCAGGGCGGAGCCCAGGAACTGCCAGTTCTGTTCGGTGGTGTTGTGGCGGTCGAGGTTGGCGCCGACGAATTTTGCGGAGTCGAAGGCGGTGTGGTCGACGTTGTTGGTGAGTCGTTTGCAGACCA
>NZ_JBFUFU010000047.1:0-474 GCF_056403275.1 Mycobacterium sp. P2_H7
TGAAGAACAGTTTGGCCCAGTTGGGCCAGCGCCAGGCCATGTTTTCGTAGAAGGCGTTGGTGGCGGTGTCTTCGGAGTATTGGCGGCGGCCGGCGTAGTCCATGGAGAAGAACCAGTGGATGCGGTCTTGGGCGCCTTGTTGGTCGCCGRCRGGTTTGTTGTTGTAGTCGATCATGTAGCGCTCGTAGTAGACGGGTTCCACATCGCGGGCGGCGGCCATGATCTGTTCTGCGGTGCAGGGGGTTTTGAGGATGCGGTTGGGGATGGGGTAGTCGTCGGTCGCATCGGCGGAAGAGACGGCGGAGGTGGCGATGCCTGTCGTGATGGCGCCGGCGAGGGCTGCGGCGGCGAGTCCGAGGCGGAGGGTCTTGTGCATCATGGTGTTTTTTTCCGTTCAGTGTTTCTGGGACTCGGCGACCTGGTCGAGCAGGATGCGTTTGTCGGGGCAGTAGTAGTTCAGGGCGGAGCCCAGGA
>NZ_JBFUFU010000048.1:0-471 GCF_056403275.1 Mycobacterium sp. P2_H7
GGTGTCATCTATCTGTTGTTGAGCCTGCCGCTTGCCTACCTCTCGCGGAACATGGACAGCCGCATGCGAGCAAGGTTTTCGATGGCATGAATTGGTATGGCTTCATCGAAACCGTCCAGAACGCCAGTGGTGACCTGTTCGCCGGTCTGCTGGTCAGCATGAAGCTGACAGCTGTGGCGCTGTTTTTCGGGTATCTCCTGGCATTGCTGCTCGCTGTCTGGGTGATGACGCCCCACAAGGGCTCGCGGATGCTGGCACTGTGTGTGATCGAGTTCGGCAGGGGATTGCCTCTGTTGGTTCTGCTTCAGCTTCTCTACTACGGCCTCCCCGACGCAGGCATCACCATGGGGGGCTTTGCAGCGGCAACGGCGGCGCTGGCATTTCAAACCGGAGCGTATGGCAGCGAGGTATTCAGGGCCAGCCTGGAGGCGATCCCGAAGGGCCAGAAGGAGGCCGCGGATGCGTGCGGCC
>NZ_JBFUFU010000049.1:0-470 GCF_056403275.1 Mycobacterium sp. P2_H7
TCCAAGAAGAGGTCCGATCGCCGCAGCACTGCTGGCGGTGGATGCGTGGATCGATTCCTCGCTCTACGAAATCGGCTTCAAGGCCGGCCAGTTCTGGGAATCGGCAACCATTTTCTCGCGGCGCTTCCGCGTCACCGGCTGGCGGCGCGGCATCATCGAGGTGCTGAGCGAAGGTTTTACCATGGGCGCCGGCGGCTTCGTGGTGCTTCTGGCGCTGGCGATGCCGGCCTTCCAGATCACCACAGGCGACTGGCGCAGCCAGGGCGATTTCGCCGTCACCTTCCTCGACCGCTACGGCAACGAGATCGGCCAGCGCGGCATCATCCAGCGCGATTCCGTGCCGGTGGACGAGATGCCGGACCAGTCATCAAGGCGGTGCTGGCGACCGAGGACCGGCGCTTCTTCGAACATTACGGCATCGACGTTCTCGGCCTGTCGCGCGCCATCTTCGAGAATGTGCGGGCCAATTC
>NZ_JBFUFU010000050.1:0-467 GCF_056403275.1 Mycobacterium sp. P2_H7
AAGCCGTGGCTCCGCCGCAAGCCGTGGCTCCGCCGCCGTTCGAGGTGATCGTCGGCGCCTCGTTGGCGTCGGTGACCGTCACCGCGATGGCCTGCGTGTCGATCAGCGAGCCGTCGGAGACCTGCACCGTCACGTCGTAGATATTGTTGCCGCCGGCGTCGGCCGGCGCCTCGAAGTTCGGTGCCGAGACGAAGGACAGCACGCCGGTCGAGGCATCGATCGTGAACAGCGCGGCGTCCGCGCCGCCCGAGATCGAGTAGGTCTGCGTTGCGCCGGCATCCGGATCGCTCGCCGTGACCGTGGTCACCGCCGTGGTGTTCTCCGCTACCGAGGTCGAAGCCGTGGCTCCGCCGCCGTTCGAGGTGATCGTCGGCGCCTCGTTGGCGTCGGTGACCGTCACCGCGATGGCCTGCGTGTCGATCAGCGAGCCGTCGGAGACCTGCACCGTCACGTCGTAGATATTGTTG
>NZ_JBFUFU010000051.1:0-459 GCF_056403275.1 Mycobacterium sp. P2_H7
CGCGCCAGCCGACGCGACGAATAGATCCCGCGGCTGTAGCCGTACAGCAGCAGCGCCGTCATCATGCGCGGATCAAACGGCGGATAGCCACGCAGTTCTCCATAGCTGGCGAAGATCGCCGACAGGTCCAACCGCTCACACACCAGATCGCGGACAAAGTGCGCCACATGCTCGGGCGGCACGAAGTCTTCAACCGAGGCCGGAAACAGCTGCGGCTGATCGATCAGCCAGGGGCGAAACGTCTTGCTCATGCCCCAAAGAATCACGCCGTAATCCAGCTGTCTAGGCGCAGCCCGCCGCCGACCGCTCATTCCACACCCAAATACGGGGACAGGCTCCTAGCGTCTCGGCAACCACCTCACCGAAGGACGATGACGTCGGCACGATGATGACGATAGTGTCCTCGGGACTTGCTCATTGAGCGGTCGTGGCGGATTTGGTAGACGCGCAGCGTTGAGG
>NZ_JBFUFU010000052.1:0-457 GCF_056403275.1 Mycobacterium sp. P2_H7
GAGCGCATCCGCGCCATCTGCGACGGCATTGCCACCGCTTTCGGCGCGACGATCACGGTCGACTATGACGCCAATTACCCCGTGACCTTCAACAATCCGGAAGAAACGGTGATTGCCAGCGATGTCGCGGCAAGTGTCGCCGGTGATACCCAGGTCCACCGCGCCATCCAGCCGGTGATGGGCGGCGAGGACTTCTCCTATATGCTGGAAGCCAGGCCCGGCGCCTTCATTTTCATCGGCAATGGCGAGACCGCAGGCCTGCACCACCCGGCCTACGACTTCAACGACGAGGTCATCCCGCACGGCATGAGCTATTGGGTGAAGCTGGCCGAAACGGCGCTGGCGGCCTGACTATAACCCCAAAGGGCTGGCCGATTTGCGTTCGGCCGGCCTCTTGGCGAAACGATCCGAAGCGGCTATGTGTCGGGCCGCGTGGTCCCGTAGCTCAGTAGGATAG
>NZ_JBFUFU010000053.1:0-446 GCF_056403275.1 Mycobacterium sp. P2_H7
GGCCCAGCGCGGTCAGGCAGGAATCCCAGTTCCACTGGAAGGGGTAAAGGCCCTTGGTCGGGATGGTGTAAGCGCCCTGGTCGTTTTCCCTGAGCACCTCGACGGCGCGGGCGATGGTTTCGTCGACAGTTAGAGAAGTCATGGAAGGCATTCGTCTTTCTGGTTCAAAGGGCGTTGGTGGTTTCGGGATCGAACCAGCGGATGCGGTCGGGCTTGGGCGCAAGCCGCAGATGATCGCCGACCTTAACGCTGGCATTCGATTCCAGGATGGCGCGGAACAGGCCGCCCTCAACATCGCAGGTGACCAGCGTATGCGGTCCAAGCGGCTCGATGACACGCACGGTGGCGTGCAGCCCTTCGCTGCCGGCGTCGACATCTTCCGGACGGATGGCGAACTCGATCTTTTGCTTGTCCGATTTAGGACCGGGCAGCGTCAGCCCGGCGAC
>NZ_JBFUFU010000054.1:0-442 GCF_056403275.1 Mycobacterium sp. P2_H7
GCATGCAAGCGGATCGCCGCTGCGCCATGCGGCTCGATCTCGCTATTCCCGATAGTCGCTGACTTCGACCAGATTGCCGTCCGGATCGCGAAAATAGACCGACATCATTGAGCCGCGAGCGCCGGTACGCTCAACCGGACCGACTTCTATCGCCACGCCATTGGCCTCGAGGCTGGCGCAAATTTCGGCAAGCGGCCTCGCGGCGACCAGGCAGAAATCGCCGGACCCAGGCGTCGGCGTCTTGGCTTTCGGCTCAAAAGTGCGGCTGACTTCATGCAGGTTGATCTTCTGCGACCCGAACAGCAGCGCCGTCGGCCGCTCCGGCTCGTCAAGGCGCTTGAGGCCAAGCACCCGCTGGTAGAAGGCGCAGCTATCCTCCACCGAGCGGACCGTCAGGACGAAATGATCGATGCCGGCGATCATGGCAAAAGCGCCTGTATCT
>NZ_JBFUFU010000055.1:0-440 GCF_056403275.1 Mycobacterium sp. P2_H7
GGCCTGCTGCCTGCAACGCTCCCGAGACCACAACATGAAAATTCGTAATATCGCGATCATCGCGCACGTCGACCATGGAAAAACCACCCTCGTTGACCAATTGCTGCGGCAATCCGGCTCCTTCCGCGACAATCAGCGCGTCGCCGAGCGTGCCATGGATTCCAACGACCTCGAAAAGGAACGCGGCATCACCATCCTGGCCAAGGCGACCTCGGTCGACTGGAAGGACACCCGCATCAACATCGTCGACACCCCCGGCCACGCCGATTTCGGCGGTGAAGTCGAACGCATCCTGTCGATGGTGGATTCGGCCATCGTGCTGGTCGACGCCGCCGAAGGCCCGATGCCGCAGACCAAGTTCGTCGTCGGCAAGGCGCTCAAGGTCGGCCTGAAGCCGATCGTCGTCATAAACAAGATCGACCGTCCGGATGCCCGCCATG
>NZ_JBFUFU010000056.1:0-440 GCF_056403275.1 Mycobacterium sp. P2_H7
GTAGAGGGCAGACCCCGCTGCGGCGCGGCGCTTGCGGCCCTTCAGTTCCTGCGGCACTTCGAGCTTGACCGGTTCCAGAATGGTCACCTTGACCTTCGGGAACAGGCGGCGGCGCACATGCTGCGAGCTCAGCCGCGAGAAATAGGTCTTCTCCAGCCCGTCAATGCGCACCGGCACAACCATCGAGCCGGTCTTGTCGGCGACCATGGCGGCGCCGTCATAGACCTTCATCAGGCCGCCGGTGACGGTGATGCGGCCCTCCGGGAAGATGACCAGCGGGTCGCCGCCCTGCACGACCTTGATCAGCGTGCGGGTCGACATCGGCTTGGCCGGATTGAGCGGCAAAGCGCGGGCAAGTTTCATGAATGGCTTCATCCACCAGGCCTGGGCGATGAAGTAGTCGATGGCGAAGACCGGCTCCTCGTCGGTCAGCGTCAGCG
>NZ_JBFUFU010000057.1:0-434 GCF_056403275.1 Mycobacterium sp. P2_H7
GTCATTACAGCGCGAGTCCGGCCAGATGCCGACCTTGGAGCCGAGCCGGTTCGGCTTGACGAACCAACCGGCTTCCGACGGCGTCGGCTCGACGAGCCAGTGGCCATCGCGGGCGAGGCCGGCCTGCGGCACCGGCAGGCCGAGCGCGCCGAGCACGGCGCCGGAGCGGAACTTGTCCTGGCAGAGCGCGAACAGCGCATCGTCGGCGCCGACGGTTTTGAGCCCGTTCAGCCGGGCAAGCGTGGGCGCAGCGGCGCCACGGAAATAGGCAATGCCGTCGGTCAGCGTCCACACCAGCGTGGTTTTCGGATCGGCTTTGGCCAGCGCCGTTGCCGCGTCGTCCAGCTCGACCGGCAGGAAGGCTAGGCCGCGCCGCTCGCAAGCCGCGGCAAGCTCATCGAATTCAGGTGCAAGGTCGGTCGACTGTGCCAGAT
>NZ_JBFUFU010000058.1:0-433 GCF_056403275.1 Mycobacterium sp. P2_H7
CACCGAGACCGCGCAATATGACGCCGTGTTGATGCCGATCATTGCGCATCCGCCGCTCGTCTGCGGCGCCATGGATCCGAAGGGTGCCGACGAGCTCATCGAAAATCTGCTCGACAAACTGCGTCTCACCCGATTGCTGAAACTCAAGCCGCTGCTCGGCCAGCTGATGGACAAGAGCCTGTGGTTCACCCATTGGCCGGCGATCCAGAACGTCAGCGGCCAGCCGTCGATCGCGCTGCCTGTCCATGTCACCGATGCCGGCCTGCCGCTCGGCATCCAGGCCGTCGGCCGCCCGGGTGACGAGGAGACGCTTTTGTCGCTCGCCGGACAGATGGAAAAGATTTCGGGCTGGCTGACGCGGCGGGCGCCGCTGAAGGTTCCCGGCTAGAGTCTCGCATCCTCTCGTGATTTTATGATTGTGACAGCAAAGCCG
>NZ_JBFUFU010000059.1:0-427 GCF_056403275.1 Mycobacterium sp. P2_H7
GAAAGACCATGTCGCGGGCACCGACCATCAGCGGGATCAGATAGTTGCCGAAGCCGCCGAGGAAGAGTGCCGTGAGCAGGTAGATCACCATGATCATGCCGTGCATGGTGATGAACTGGTAGTAGGCTTCCGGGGTGATGAAGTCGAACGTGCCGGGGAAGCCGAGCTGCAGGCGCATCAGCCAGGACAAGACCAGGGCGACCAGGCCGATGGCCGTTGCGGTCCCCGCATACTGGATCGCGATGACCTTGGCGTCCTGCGAGAAGACATACTTCGTCCACCAGCTGTGCGGATGGTAGAGTTCCATTTCCGCGACTTCGGCGGGCGGGACGGCATCTGCAGGCGTGACATCGACCATAGGCGGAGCACCTCCGTGCCCTTTTCAGCGGGACCCGACAGTTTCGAGTTTTACCGCAACTTTCAAAGC
>NZ_JBFUFU010000060.1:0-416 GCF_056403275.1 Mycobacterium sp. P2_H7
ATCTCGCTCTGCAGCTCTTCGTTGAAAAACTCGTAACGGTTGCGGCCACGGCCTTTCGCCCGATACAGCGCGAGATCGGCATTGACGAGCAGCTGCTTGGCATCGACGCCGCTGTTGGCCGCAATGCCGATGCTTACGCCGAACCGGCACTGGTGACCCAGATAGTCGATCGGCTGGCGCATCGCATCGATGATGTGGTCGGCAAGCGCGGCAAGCTCCTTGTCGTCGCGTCCATGGCTTAACACGAAAAACTCGTCGCCGCCGATGCGCGCAACGAAATCGGCCGGACCGACGCCGGCCTTGATGACTTTCGAAGCATGCACCAGCAATGCATCGCCCGCCGCGTGGCCGAGGGTGTCGTTGATCTGCTTGAAGCGATCAAGGTCGAGATGCAGCAACGCTGCGCGGCCCTCGGC
>NZ_JBFUFU010000061.1:0-415 GCF_056403275.1 Mycobacterium sp. P2_H7
CCTCCAAAGTCCGCTCGTCCAAGTGCCAAGTCTCCTGGTGAAACCGTTCGAAATCATAGGGCGGAGGAAAAACCGATTGTCGCTAAACTTGCCTTAGTTCGAGACTTGTTTTAGCTGCTTTGATCAATATCGATGGTAGGAGCGACAATCCGTGCCAAAAAGCCGACTGGACGATATCGACCGCAAGATCATCGCCGCGCTACAAGAGGACGGCAGGATGACGGCGCAGCAACTTGCCGATCAGGTCGGCCTGTCAGCATCGCCCTGCGCGCGTCGCGTACGCATGATGGAGGACAGGGGCGTCATCACTGGCTATGCCGCGCTCATCGACCAGGATCTGGTCGATCTGCCAATCTCGGTGTTCGCCTCGATCAAGCTGGAACGCCAGCGCGAGAGTGAGCTGGAGCGTTTCAAC
>NZ_JBFUFU010000062.1:0-414 GCF_056403275.1 Mycobacterium sp. P2_H7
GAGACGGTGATCTCGGTCATCGCCTCGATCTCCTTCCTCGGCATTATGCTGGGCGTCGCGACGCTGATCGTCGTCATGGCGGTTATGAACGGGTTCCGGGCTGAGCTGTTGACCCGCATTCTCGGCGTCAACGGTCATCTGATCGTGCAGCCGCTGGATTCGCCGCTTGAGGACTATGCTCAGGTTGCCGCCCGCATCAACGGCGTGGCCGGCGTCAAATACGCCATACCGCTGATCGACGGCCAGGTGCTGGCGCAAGGCAATGTCGGCGGCGGCATGGGCGCGCTGGTGCGCGGCATACGGGCCGAGGATCTCGGCAAGATCGACATCGTCGCCAAAAACGTCAAGCAGGGCACGCTTGACGGCTTCGACTCCGGCGAAGGCGTCGCCATCGGCAAGCGCATGGCCGAGAAT
>NZ_JBFUFU010000063.1:0-411 GCF_056403275.1 Mycobacterium sp. P2_H7
CGAGGGAAAGGCGCATGTGGTCCGCCAAACCTAGCCTCCGACAAACCTGGCTGCGCGGGCGATCTTTTCTTCGTTGAGGAGGCAGACGGTCTCAAACACCAGCCGCCTGGTTTCGGCACGGACCTCGCGACTATTCTTCAGCGCGCGATGCACGGTGGCGGCGCCGAGTTGTACCTTTTGCGCAATCTCACGGATGGTGCAAAGCCGTTCCATACCGAGTGCCGCCTCGAATGCCATGTCACTCCTCCACCCGCATCAAGGCACGGCTTGCCGCCAGCCTCAAGCCGGAAACTCCAAGGGTCGAAAACTCGGCCTCACCAAGCCGGGGCCGAGAATTCTGCGACCCGCGCCGCCAGGGGAGGACGGCGGCGCGGATCGCCGGGCGCTTTCGCGTCGCTACCCCTACCGAGG
>NZ_JBFUFU010000064.1:0-409 GCF_056403275.1 Mycobacterium sp. P2_H7
GTACAAGGGCACGAAATTCACCTGCAGCTTCGACGGCTCGACGCCTGACAACAAGATGGGCATGTCGCTCGATGGCGGCTGCCGGGTCGGCGTCTTCACCCAGAAAATGTCGGCGACCGTCGAGCGCAAGGGACGCGACTACAAGGGCAACTTCATGGGCGGCGCCGCGGGTTCGGGCCTCGACATCATCGGCGGCAATGTCGTGGATCCCCGCAAAGTGGTCTTCACCATTAACCGCAACCAGTTGCGCGGCGTCATGCAGGCCCGCATCCCCGACGACAATTCGATGACGGTGACCATCGCCGTGCGCGTCGACCAGCAATTGGTGCCGGTCATCGGCATGAGCCTCAAGCGCGTCGATGCCGTCGAAGTCGGCTCCATCGCGAAGAACTGAAGACCGGTCCTAAAG
>NZ_JBFUFU010000065.1:0-406 GCF_056403275.1 Mycobacterium sp. P2_H7
GATTACGCGCAAGGCTGGCCCGGCGCTGGCTGCTGGCTGCACGATCATCCTCAAGCCGGCAGCCCAGACGCCGTTTTCGGCTATTGCGCTTGCGGTGCTCGCCGAGGAGGCGGGGGTGCCGAAGGGGGCTTTTTCGGTCATCACCGGCAACGCACGGCCGATAGGAGAAGAGTTTTGCGATAATCCCAAGGTCGCAAAGATCACCTTCACAGGCTCGACGGCGGTGGGGCGCTGGCTGATGTCGCGTGCCGGCAACAGCATCAAGCGGCTCTCGCTGGAACTCGGCGGAAACTCGCCCTTCATCGTCTTCGAGGACGCCAATCTCGACCGGGCCGTCAGTGGGGTAATGGACTCGAAGTTTCGCAATAGCGGCCAGACCCGCGTCTGCGCCAACCGGATTTTCGTG
>NZ_JBFUFU010000066.1:0-405 GCF_056403275.1 Mycobacterium sp. P2_H7
GGTCGAGGCGACGTGGTGGCCTTCACTGACGACGAAATAGGGGATCTTGTTTTCGCCGGCGGCGGGCGCGGAGCCGATCACGACATGCGAGAACAGTGTACCGAAGACGATGTCGGTCTTGTGCTGGGTGGCGAACTTGCCGACCACTTCGGCGCCGCGGCCGGGGTCGGTGCCGTCATCCTCGATCACCAGTTCAACCGGACGGCCGTTGATGCCGCCGGCATCGTTGATCGCCTTGACCGCGGCCGCACTGGTCTTCTCGTACCAGCGGCCATAGGCGGCGCCGATGCCGGTGCGGTGCGACTGGAAGCCGATCTTGATCGGCGCCGAGCTCTGCGCCTGCGAGTAGCGGACGAAGCCCGGCGCGAGCGTCAGACCGGCGCCTGCGGCGAGACCTTTTAGCGC
>NZ_JBFUFU010000067.1:0-404 GCF_056403275.1 Mycobacterium sp. P2_H7
GGCCATGGCCGCGACCATCATGACAATGGCGGCCGTGGTAGCACTGCCGGCAAGAACTGATGCAACGCCTCGCCGGCGATCGTCTCTCCAATTGAGGCGAGCGCCGGCAGGCGCCTCATGCCATCCTATCCAGTGCGTCCAAGTGCCGCCCGGATCGACGCGGTGATGCGGCGAAGCTCGGCTTCGTCCAGCTTCTCGATGTTCTCAGCCAGCAGATTGGCAAGTTCCGTCGCGGCGGGGCTGAGCCCCGACGTGTCGAGCTTTACCCGCGGATGCGAGGCCTCGGCCAGCCGCGCCAGCTCTTCGGCATCRTCCCAGATGACGTTGAAATAGCCGATGATCTTCTGGATCAACGTCCAGGTCGGCGCGCCGCGTCGGCCGTGTTCCAGCGCCGACAAATAGGC
>NZ_JBFUFU010000068.1:0-396 GCF_056403275.1 Mycobacterium sp. P2_H7
AGAGGAAGAAGACACACAGGAACAAGGTCGCCGGCATCAGCAGCAGATAGGGCAGAGCCTTGCCGTGCATGGTATTTGTCCTTCTACGATGCCGCGGTCTGGGCGCCCGGAGTGCAACAAACCCCGGACGCCCCCTTGGGAGGATGTCTTATTGTTTGACCATGATCTTTTCCGAAAACCGGYKYCCACTTTTCGGGATCATGGTCTAGTCTACCGGGCAGGCGCCCGTGGACGGCTTGTCGGGCGCCCAGCACGGCGCCTTAGCCTGGTCGATGAGCGCCTTGAGCGCTGCCGCCTGCTCTTCGAGCACGCCGTGCACGTCCTCGCCGCCGAGAACGATGCGCTCAAAGGAGTCGGTGTAGACCTGGTTGAACTTGCCGCCGAGGTCGCCGAGCC
>NZ_JBFUFU010000069.1:0-394 GCF_056403275.1 Mycobacterium sp. P2_H7
GTGCAAGGGCGAGCCGGCTGCGACGAAAGGGTGTGACATCCGAAATGGAAACATCGGCTCGTGTCACTGGCGCTTAACCGACCAGCAGCCTATATTGGGCTTGGCGATCTGCGCTTCCCGGCAGGAGAACATTTTCCCCGGGGCCTTAACGATCCTTAGGGAGCTGTCCCTGGGAAGACCCGTGGGTTTTCTCATACGGCGCCCACCTACTTTGTAGGTTCCCGGGATCGCTCTCTCCACCGGTTGTGTGGATCGTCACTTGTTGCCTGTATCCACGTGTTTGGTGGATGATGCGGTAGAAAACGTCGCTCTTAAAGCTCCAACAGAAACCGACCTTTTCTATCGTTTGGCGCATGGCACCCTCAAAAGACCTGAAAAAACAACTGCGCCGCGA
>NZ_JBFUFU010000070.1:0-391 GCF_056403275.1 Mycobacterium sp. P2_H7
TGCTGTGCTGGATGGTCAGGGTCCGGTCCTTGCCATCGACGAGGCTCAGCTCGTTGTCCAGACCCGCGTGAGAGGTGCCCGTGCCCACGAACAGCGCGGCAATAGCCGCCACCATCGCAAGCAGCACCCGACTGAATGCCTTCATGTTCTCCCTTTACCTGTGGTGTGTGGTGGCCTAATACGCAGGTGGTGCCGTCCGGAGCCGAAGCCCAGACGGCACCCCCGCGCCGTTTATCGCCGAAACGTCAGTTCATGTTCCATGGCTCGCCGTAGGTGGTGACCGAGTCACCCTCCTTGGCGATCAACCGAGCGAACGGACGCAGCAGCACACCACCGGCAGCACCGGTCACCGTGCCATGCGCATTGGACACCGCGACCGCACCGTTGGCAC
>NZ_JBFUFU010000071.1:0-391 GCF_056403275.1 Mycobacterium sp. P2_H7
GAACTGCGCAGCCTCCGGGGCGTTGGTAAGCGCTTCTTTTGCGGCGAGCAGCGCCTCTACGTTAACGCCGTTGTTTGCCTGCACTTCGGAAGCCATAATTATTATCCTCCCTACCTTGCACTGGCTCAAAAACCCGACCGATCTCACTGACCTCCCGATCAGATTTCACCATGGCGCGGCATGCTATGGGTCGCGAAGCGTTTCTTCAAGTTGTTTCCGCAGCGGAATGCTCGCCCTCGTGTACCGAGTTGCGCCTTTGCAGGCTCTGGCGCGACCACGACCTTCAGCGTGGTCAATTGCAGTGTCTGCTTCCGGGCGGAGGCAAAGKTYGCCTCTATGGCCGACATGCGGCGCAAAGCTGCCGTTCTTCGGCATGGCCAGCGCTCCCCCC
>NZ_JBFUFU010000072.1:0-387 GCF_056403275.1 Mycobacterium sp. P2_H7
TTCCTGGCTGTTGGCCATGTCGAGGTAATAGACCTGCCCGGGATTGACGACGATGTCATAACCTTCGCCGGCAAGCGCTGCCGAGACTTCGACGTTGCGCCAGCCATTGAGATAGCTTTTCGTCTTGTCGATGATATTGCCGTGCGCGGCTTCTTCCCAGCCGCCTGTGATGCAGCCGCGGGAAGCAAGGAAGGTCTGGATTCGATTGAGGAACTGGGCCTGCAGAACGGCAGCACCCGAGCCGTCGATTTCGTCGGCGCCATGCGTATTGGTGACCACGCCGAGCCGCTTGGCATGCGACTGCGCCAGCGCCTCGCCACCAAGTTCGGCAAGCCGTTGCAGCGCTTGCGGCGAGCCCGACCAGGCGCCGATGGGCACTTCGTCGGC
>NZ_JBFUFU010000073.1:0-386 GCF_056403275.1 Mycobacterium sp. P2_H7
TCTCTCCAGCGCCTGATTTTTCCTGCCTGTGACGCAAGGCGGACCGCCAAGTCAAGCCCGCGGTCGGCATTTCGGGCCTTGGTCCAGCCGGAAACTGACCCCGAGTCCCTGTTCCGAAAGGCTTTTTGCCGATCACTCCTGATGAAAACCGCTCACGAATCGTTTGCTGGCTCTTCTTATTTTCGCCACAGGCGCTAGCTTTTGCATGACAGTTCTATGACAGAACGGTGACGCGCGTGGAAAAACGCGTTGCTTGGGCCGGGGGAAGAGAGTTGGCAAGGATCAGGAAGGGCGCGGCCGTACCCGCGCCACAGTTCTTGGAAGACGATCCGTCCACCGGCTATCTGCCGGGGCGCAGATGGCCTGTCATCCGCTACGGTCTGATC
>NZ_JBFUFU010000074.1:0-384 GCF_056403275.1 Mycobacterium sp. P2_H7
CTGTCGATCCACCAAGCCTGGTGGGTGCTGGTGTTTCCGCTGATCACGCTGATCCTCACCGTACTGTCGTTTAGCCAGTTCGGCGAGGCGCTGAAGACGCGCTTCGATCCGGTGCTGCGATGAGCGCATGTCTCGACATCCGCGATTTGAGCGCCGTGCTGCCGAACGGCCAGCGCGTGCTGCGCTCGGTGTCGCTCTCCGTTCAACCGGGGGAGGTGCGAGCACTGGTCGGCGAGAGCGGCGCCGGCAAGACGATGATCGGCAAGGCGGTGCTTGGTGTGCTGCCATCAAGCGTGCGCATCGTCGAAGGCACTATGAAGCTCGAAGGCGAGGACCTCGGCAGACTGCAGCCCAAGGCAAGGCGCACGCTGATCGGCGCCCGCA
>NZ_JBFUFU010000075.1:0-383 GCF_056403275.1 Mycobacterium sp. P2_H7
TCTCTCCGCGCCGCCGGACCACATGGCCAAGCCGCTCGATGAAGTAGAAAAAGCCGTCAGCGTCGCGTTTGACGAGGTCACGGGTTGCAAACCATTCGCCGACAAATGCCTCTCGGGTCTGTTCGACATCCCGCCAGTATCCGCGGAAGAGGCCATGCGGGTGACGGGATCTCAGTAGCAATTGACCCGAGACATCCGCCGGAACTTCCTCGCCAGCTTCATCCACGACTTTGGCGTCGAAATAGGCCGATGGACGGCCTATCGAGCCGTGCCGTTCGTCGGCAAGCGTCTGATAGATGGGCTGACAACACTCCGTCAGCCCATAGCCCTCCAGTACCTTGCAAGCGAAACGGCGTTCAAACTGCTCGATGTCATCCACCCGG
>NZ_JBFUFU010000076.1:0-383 GCF_056403275.1 Mycobacterium sp. P2_H7
GCGCCCCGCGTCCGGTGGCGGTCATGATCGACATCGGCGTCGCCAGTCCGAGCGCGCAGGGACAGGCGATGATCAGCACCGAGACCGCCGAGACGATGGCGAAGATCAGGCTGGGCTCGGGGCCGAACACCGCCCAGGCGGCAAAGGCAGCAAGCGCGACCAGCACGACGGCCGGGACGAAATAGAAGGAAACGCGATCGGCCAACCCTTGAATCGGCGCGCGCGAACGCTGCGCCTTGGCGACCAGCTCGACGATGCGGGCCAGGGTGGTCTCGGCGCCGACTTTGTCGGCGCGCATGATCAGCGAACCGTTTTTGTTGAGCGTGCCGCCGGTCAAGGCATCGCCTTGCGTCTTTTCGACCGGCAGCGGCTCGCCCGAGATC
>NZ_JBFUFU010000077.1:0-378 GCF_056403275.1 Mycobacterium sp. P2_H7
TGTCGCTACTGGAGGCCCAGCCGGGCATCATCGTTGCCGAACAACAGGTACGCGATGGCCAATTCTATCTTGCCGGCCTGAGAGACCCGCTTGCCGCCGACCCGCAGTCGCTGTTGTCTGGAACTGAGGTCGATCCCGCCCAGGTTCATTCGCAGTGGCAATTCTATSAGAGCCTTGAWCCSRAGTTCGTSKTSAAGCGGCTGACGGCGTCGCTGGTTCCGCCTGAGACAGTACGACTTTCGATCGTCAATGATCGCATCGTTGCCGAGGGTGAGGCCCCCGGCACCTGGATAGATCGGGCGCGCGCGGCGGCCCGACAGCTTTCGGCAGGCGGACCGGAATTCGACATCTCCAAGGTCCGTGATGTAAGCCCTGAAG
>NZ_JBFUFU010000078.1:0-376 GCF_056403275.1 Mycobacterium sp. P2_H7
TGGTCGCCATGGAATCGCGGGCCCGGATCTTCCCGAAAGGGTTGGCCGCCTTCATCGGACTGCGCGACCAAACCTGCCGCACCCCCTACTGCGACGCCCCCATCCGCCACCGCGACCACGCCGAGCCGCACCGCACACACGGACCCACCAGCGCCCGCAACGGACTGGGCGCATGCGAAGCATGCAACTACGCCAAAGAAGCACCCCGCTGGCGGGTACGCACCGACGAACGACACGGCCGCCACACCGCCGACTTCACCACCCCCACCGGGGCCACCTACCGATCGACTGCCCCACCCCTACCCGGGCCGCCCACCCGAAGACGGCTCAGCATCGCCGAAGGACGACTCAGCGTCGACCTCATCACCTTCGACGC
>NZ_JBFUFU010000079.1:0-374 GCF_056403275.1 Mycobacterium sp. P2_H7
GCATTGGCCACTCCCCGATAGCGCTGGACAACACCAGCAACGCGCAGGCCATCGCTCTCTATGTGGGTGTTTTGGCTATTTGGGTTGAACGGATCGACCGTCTGCAAAAGCATGTTTGCATGGTACGCATCTCCGGCCGCGAGCGTCACCGTATCGTAGTGGTTCAAGTAGTCGGCTGCGCAGCCCGAGAAGAGCAATGCGGACAACACGCACGAAAATTCGCGCACGCGCATGAATGAATTCCCCCAAACCCCAGCAGGATCATGCGCTATTTGTCCTTTGCTGTCGAATCCAGAAAGGTTCCACGTTCCGTGAAGGTGCCATTGTCGTCATTGCCGTGTCGTCTACAGTTGATAGATCGGCGATGCTGGCTC
>NZ_JBFUFU010000080.1:0-371 GCF_056403275.1 Mycobacterium sp. P2_H7
AACGCATCAACGCATCACCGGCCGCCCCGCCGAACAACCCGCCCCGATCGCACTGCACCTCGTGATGGCCGACACCACCCTCGCCGGCGACGACGACGAACCCGCCTGGCTCGACGGCTACGGACCCGTGCCCGCCGGGTTCGCCTGCACCCTCGTCGGCGACGCCGCACACGACGACAGCGCAAAAGCCACCCTGCGGCGCCTCTACCGCCATCCCGACAGCGGACAGCTGGTCGCCATGGAATCGCGGGCCCGGATCTTCCCGAAAGGGTTGGCCGCCTTCATCGGACTGCGCGACCAAACCTGCCGCACCCCCTACTGCGACGCCCCCATCCGCCACCGCGACCACGCCGAGCCGCACCGCACACACG
>NZ_JBFUFU010000081.1:0-368 GCF_056403275.1 Mycobacterium sp. P2_H7
CTGAACTTCTACGCCAAAGGCCGCGCCCTGGCCACCCTGGTCAACGACCAGGGTGCGAGCGGGCTGGTCTCGACAACCACTGTGGGAGTAATCAACACCAGCACCGGCGCACTGATCAGCCCACTCGCCACCACCGGCGGATCCGAACTCGCCGCCCCAATCACATTCGACAGCAAGAAAACCCGCGCCTATGTGACGACSAAYGACRTCGCGTTCGAYCGCGCCCAGTTCGGGGTGTTGAACTTGAGTACCGGTGCGTGGGTTTCCGATCCGATCCGGGTCAACGGCACCACCACCGGGGCGGTGTTCACCGACAAGAACTCTCGCGTCTGGTTGGTCACCGACGATGTCGCCGGCACCACCGGCGG
>NZ_JBFUFU010000082.1:0-366 GCF_056403275.1 Mycobacterium sp. P2_H7
CGAACAACCCGCCCCGATCGCACTGCACCTCGTGATGGCCGACACCACCCTCGCCGGCGACGACGACGAACCCGCCTGGCTCGACGGCTACGGACCCGTGCCCGCCGGGTTCGCCTGCACCCTCGTCAGCGACGCCGCACACGACGACACCACCAAAACCACCCTGCGGCGCCTCTACCGCCATCCCGACAGCGGTCAATTGGTCGCCATGGAATCGCGAGCGCGGATCTTCCCGAAAGGGTTGGCCGCCTTCATCGGACTGCGCGACCAAACCTGCCGCACCCCCTACTGCGACGCCCCCATCCGCCACCGCGACCACGCCGAGCCGCACCGCACACACGGACCCACCAGCGCCCGCAACGGACT
>NZ_JBFUFU010000083.1:0-366 GCF_056403275.1 Mycobacterium sp. P2_H7
GGTGAGCACAGTCCGGACTTCGGCCGCCTTGCAGGCCGAGAGTATGTTGGCGGCACCTGCGGTGAAGTTCATCATCGCCGGGACCTTGCCCGCCGACATGACGCCGAGCAGCGCGGCGCAGGCGCCGTTGGCGTTGGGCAGCATGATGCCCAGCGTCTGCTGGTCGGCATACATGTTCTGGAACTTCTCGCCGAGCACGGCAACGGCCGTCAAAAGCTTGCCGTAGCTAAGCGAACCGGTGACCGGATCCTCGACGGCGAGCTGCTTCATGCCGCGTTCGTTGGCTGTCTGGATGATCTTTTCCAGCACGGTCTTGTCGATGTCCTGGGTGCGGAAGACGAGATCCGACATCACCTGGTAGAGGGC
>NZ_JBFUFU010000084.1:0-365 GCF_056403275.1 Mycobacterium sp. P2_H7
GAAGGGTACGCCGCCTTCGAGATAGGTGTCGAAATAGACGATCGGCATCGTCTGCGTCAGTTTCTCCAGCGTGCGGCGGTCCGAGCGCAAGCCGAGCGGCGCGATCAGCGCGCCTGAGACTTTCAGCGACTGGATGGTGCGCGTCGCCTCGACTTCGAGTTCGCGCGAGCCGTGCGAGGAAATGACGATCGGCCAGTAGCCCTCGTCGCGCAGCCTGAGCTCGATGCGGCTGACCATTTCGGAATAGAAGGGATCGGCCACTGTCGGCACGACAATGCCGATGGCGCGGGTGCGCTTGCGATTGAGGTTGCGGGCAAACAGATTGGGCTGGTAATCGGACGAGCGCAGCGCCTCCTCTATGCGCT
>NZ_JBFUFU010000085.1:0-365 GCF_056403275.1 Mycobacterium sp. P2_H7
GGCCAGCGACACGACGACAAAGCTCTTGGCGAAGATGTTGTTGAAGCCACGCTTCGGCAGACGCCGGTAGAGCGGCATCTGGCCACCCTCGAAGCCGTTGATGGCGACGCCGGAGCGCGCCTTCTGGCCCTTGACGCCGCGACCGCCGGTCTTGCCCGAGCCGGAGCCGATGCCACGGCCGAGACGCTTCTTGGAGTGCGTCGCGCCGTCCTTGTCACGCAGATCGTTGAGTTTCATCTGGGTTCTCCTGCGCTTTTGCTCAGCCCTCGTCCACGACGCGGACGAGATGCTGGACGGCAGCGATCATGCCGCGCACCGAAGGAGTGTCCTCCAGCGTGCGCTGCTTGTGCATCTTGTTGAGGCCG
>NZ_JBFUFU010000086.1:0-361 GCF_056403275.1 Mycobacterium sp. P2_H7
ATGCCGTTCGGCAAATCGAGAAAAGCCTTACATGAAGGTCGTTGAACGCTACATCATGCGTCGCGCGCTGGCGGTGTTTCTCGCCGCGCTGATCTGGACACTGGCCATTGTCTGGACGACGCAGGTGCTCGCCCGCATCGACCTCGTCACCGACAGCGGCCAATCGGCGCTGACTTTCTTCGAGGTCGCGGCCCTCATCATCCCCACTATCATCCCGATCGTGGTGCCGTTCGCCCTGGTGGTGGCGGTTGCGCAGACGCTCAGCGTCATGAACTCCGATTCGGAACTGGCCGTCATCAACGCCGCCGGCGCCTCGCGCTGGACGATTGTGCGGCCGGTCCTGCTGATCGCGCTGGCGGCC
>NZ_JBFUFU010000087.1:0-358 GCF_056403275.1 Mycobacterium sp. P2_H7
TCCTGGGCTCCGCCCTGAACTACTACTGCCCCGACAAACGCATCCTGCTCGACCAGGTCGCCGAGTCCCAGAAACACTGAACGGAAAAAAACACCATGATGCACAAGACCMTCCGCCTCGGWSTCGCCGCCGCAGCCCTCGCCGGCGCMCTSRCMACCTCCGGCATCGCCTCCGCCGATGCGACCGACGACTACCCCATCCCCAACCGCATCCTCAAAACCCCCTGCACCGCAGAACAGATCATGGCCGCCGCCCGCGATGTGGAACCCGTCTACTACGAGCGCTACATGATCGACTACAACAACAAACCCGCCGGCGACCAACAAGGCGCCCAAGACCGCATCCACTGGTTCTTCTC
>NZ_JBFUFU010000088.1:0-357 GCF_056403275.1 Mycobacterium sp. P2_H7
CTCGAAGGAMGACCAGCAGAAGATCGCGACCGAAATCAASGCCATCCAGGCSCAGATCAAGTCGTCGGTCACCAACGCCAACTTCGCCGGCTCGAACCTGCTGCAGAACGACGCTGCCGCGGCCTCCGACCTGAAGATCGTCGCTTCCTACAACCGTACCGGCGCGACCGTCACCATCGACACCATCGACGTCAAGGCTGCTGATACCCAGGTTCTCGACGTCGCCGGCACGGGCGGCATCGTCGGCGGCCTGCTCGCCACCACCTTCTTCGATCCGAGCACCACCGCAGTCACCGCCGCCGCCATCGACACGGCACTGGGTAGCGTTGAAACCGCGCTCGGCAAGCTGTCCACCGG
>NZ_JBFUFU010000089.1:0-355 GCF_056403275.1 Mycobacterium sp. P2_H7
ACGTTGTCGGCATCGAGATCATGACCGACGAAAGCGCGGCAGGCGCGGCCAAGTGAAGCGAAAGCCTCGATGACAGCCAGGTTGCCGCCGCCGATCGAATAGACGCCGGCAATGTCGGAATGCTGGCGCAAAGCATCGCGCGCGAGCCGGCCGGTGTCGCGGTCGAGGCCATGGCCTTCGCTGACCTCGACGACGCCAAGCCCGGGGTAGCGCTCGCGAAGCGCCTGCCTGAAGCCGATCTCGCGCTCTTCCTCGCCGCGGAAACGGTTGCTTGAAATGGTCACCAGGATGCGCGCCGGGCCGCCGCCGAGCCATTCGCCCAGGAGGTAGGCCGCTGTCTCGCCCGCCGCGCGGT
>NZ_JBFUFU010000090.1:0-353 GCF_056403275.1 Mycobacterium sp. P2_H7
GCCCTTGCGTTGCTCCCGCCATGCGCATCGGCTATCCAACCGGCAGCCAATGCAGTTCAAACGGAGCCATCCCATGACCAACACCACCATCCTCAAATTCGGCGCTGTCGAGCATGCCGATGGCGAAGATCTGCCGGGCTGGATCGTTGTCGAGGGCAGGCCGACCATGCAGACCGCCGTGCAGCACACCACCGCCGACGGCAAGGTGATGTCGGGCACCTGGCGGGCATCGCCCGGCACCTACCACGTCACCTACACCGACTATGAGTTCGTGCACATGATCGCCGGCCGCATCATTATCACGCCGGATGGCGGCGAGCCTGTCGAGGTCGGCCCCGGCGATGCCTTTGTCG
>NZ_JBFUFU010000091.1:0-351 GCF_056403275.1 Mycobacterium sp. P2_H7
ACGATGATCTGATCCACAATTTCGCAAAGCCCGGCGAAAGCGCAATCGGCGAGCCCATCATCGTCTATGGCCGGGTGCTCGACGAGCGCGGCGTTGGCGTCTCGGGCGCGCTGCTCGAATTTTGGCAAGCCAATGCAGGCGGCCGCTACCGCCACAAGAAGGACGGCTATCTCGCGCCGCTCGATCCGAATTTCGGCGGCTGTGGCCGCACCATAACCGACGCTGATGGCGGCTATGCCTTTCGCACGGTGAAGCCCGGTCCCTATCCCTGGCCGAACGGGCCCAATGACTGGCGGCCCTCGCACATCCATTTCTCGGTGTTCGGCCACGGCTTTGCGCAGCGGCTGATCA
>NZ_JBFUFU010000092.1:0-351 GCF_056403275.1 Mycobacterium sp. P2_H7
CGGCTGCAGAGGTCCGCAATTCGCGATAGCCATCGCTGTCGGCACACAGGAAGTCCACATCCAGTGAGCGGCGGTATTCCCCGAATTTCATGACAATAGCCGTCCCCCCGCCGAACCAACATTGGTTTACGGTCAGGAAACGCCGATCCATCAATCCGAGCACTTCGGCAATGATCTGGTGCTCGGGCCTCTTGAATTCCTTCATAACGCTCGCGCTATGTCCTGTTGATATTCTGGCTGCGAGGGAAAGATCAGGAGAAGAACCGAGTTCAGCCAGCGGTCAAAAGCACGCCATGACCGAATTTGTCTGCCAGACTTTGGATAAGCAGTTTTTCACGCATGGTAAGGCGC
>NZ_JBFUFU010000093.1:0-349 GCF_056403275.1 Mycobacterium sp. P2_H7
AGCTTGCGCGCCTCGGCGATCAGCCTGACCCAGGACGGATGATGGCGCAGGATATAGCCAATCACCAGTTTCCGGCCGTTAGCCTTTGCCGCCGCAACGACGCGCTTGGCGTCGGCCACCGTCGTCGCCAGCGGCTTTTCGACAAAGACATGGCAGCCGGCCTCGAACGCCTTCACCGCATAGTCGGCATGGCTGTCGGAATAGGTGGCGATGCAGGCCACGTCCGGCTTTTCATCGCGCAACGCGTCGTCGAAAGAGCGCCTTATGCCATAGCCCGACAGCCCTTCCGGCAGCGGCACGTCGGAACGGTTGATGAGTGCCGCGATCTCGAAGCCCGGATTGTTATGAT
>NZ_JBFUFU010000094.1:0-349 GCF_056403275.1 Mycobacterium sp. P2_H7
CGAACAACCCGCCCCGATCGCACTGCACCTCGTGATGGCCGACACCACCCTCGCCGGCGACGACGACGAACCCGCCTGGCTCGACGGCTACGGACCCGTGCCCGCCGGGTTCGCCTGCACCCTCGTCAGCGACGCCGCACACGACGACAGCGCAAAAGCCACCCTGCGGCGCCTCTACCGCCATCCCGACAGCGGTCAATTGGTCGCCATGGAATCGCGGGCCCGGATCTTCCCGAAAGGGTTGGCCGCCTTCATCGGACTGCGCGACCAAACCTGCCGCACCCCCTACTGCGAACACCACCCTCGCCGGCGACGACGACGAACCCGCCTGGCTCGACGGCTACGGACC